>CAIJWE010000072.1 GCA_903824295.1 uncultured Chlorobiaceae bacterium | reverse complement strand
TAAGGAGTAATGTTCGTGATTTTGTGCACTGCTTTTTCAGAGAAATCGGTATTGAATTTACAAAAATCAAAAATAAGCTGCTTTTTGCAATCCAGGCTCCAAGCCTGCTTGTTTTGAAACAGATAGGAAAAGAGCTGGAGTTGTCAGAAGAGCAATTGGCATTCAGCAAAAACGTGCTTTATGAAAATGGTTACCTTTCATCGGGTGCAATTCCATTCATGTGCAAGCATATTATTGAGTCTTCGCAGATATCATCAGGGCAGCAAGTGTTGTGTATCGGACACGCTTTAGGTCTGACCATTTCTGGGATGTTGCTTGAAAAAACCTGATTGTCAAAATGACGTTTTGAATCCATGAGTATTGTATGAACAGTCTGAAACTTGCAGGTATTGCTGTCCGAAATCTGTTGCGAAACAGTCGAAGGACCTTGATTACCGTCCTTGTGTCTTCTGCAGGTTTTGCAGCGCTTGCCATCGTTGCCGGATACATGGATTTTACTTTTTTCGGTCTTCAGGAAATGACGATTTGCCGGGGATTTACGTCAAGCGGCGGTACCGGTCATATCCAGATTTTCAGGAAAGAGGCACTGCAAAAAGAGGAGCATTATCCTTTGGAATATGGCATCGCAGATAGTGAAAAACTTCAGCAAGCAGTCAAATTAAACAAAAGTGTTATTGCAACCATGCCCAGAATAGAATTCAGTGGGCTTATATCCAATGGAGAAAAGTCTATTTCATTTCTTGGTACAGGGGTTGACCCGAAAAAAGAAACTGAGCTGATTCATTACTGGAATGCTTTAGAAAAACTCTCATCCAGAAAATTAATGGATGATTCTGTTTATAAAAAACTTGAAACGACCTCTTCCAACGGAGTGCTTCTGGGGGAGGGGATGGCCAAAGCCATGAATGCTCATGTAGGCTCCAGTCTCATGCTGATGGGTACAACAGTTGACGGCGCTGTCAATGCAGTGGATGTTACCGTTGCAGGAGTTGTGCGCAGTTCTATGAAATCTATTGATCGCTATTATCTGGTAACCAGTTTAGAAACGGCACAAAGCCTTGTGCAGACTGACAAAGTTTCCAAAATTGTAGTAGTTCTTGATAAAACAAGCAATACCGATATCGTCAGACCTCTTGTTTTTGCAAAAATCAATGCATCCGGTAATAATCCTGAATTTTCAGTTATAGCATGGGATCAACTGGCAGAATATTACCATTCAATCAGGGATGCATACCGTATTATTTTCAGCTTTATCGGAATTATTGTAGTTGTGATTGTGTTCCTCAGTACCACGAATACCATGCTTATGGCGACCATGGAACGGGTGAGAGAGATTGGAACGATGAAGGCCATCGGTATATCAAATCTTTGGATTTCTTTTCTGTTTTTGTATGAGGGCTTTTTTATAGGGTTGATGAGCATTTGTGGCGGCATGGCTCTTAAAATTATTTTTTCAGGCATTATCAACAATTCCGGGTTCAAAATGCCACCACCACCCGGTATGTCTTCTTCCTATCTGCTGAAAATATTTTTCGCTGCGGATTTTCTCCCATGGATTTCACTTCTGATACTGTTCTCTACAACATGCTCGGGATTGCTGACCCTTTTTAAAATCAGAAAACTTTCAATTGTCAACTCGTTAACGCATGTATGAATTATTTTTTAAACTCATAAGTCCTGTTTTTCTGCTTGTCATGATTGTATCTGGTTCTGTTTGCTTTGCGGCAAACACTTCAGGCTTCAGTGTCCCGGATAGAAGACGAGATGCCGCAGAAAATAGTGTTACAGCAGAAGAAATCCTGAAAAAAGCAGACGAAGCCAGAGCGCCATGGCCGAATTTTACCATGACGGCGACACTTTCACTTGAGAGACCAGCAGAACAGGTACCTGATATTTTCAGGGTGTTTCTCAAAAATCATAGTCAAACACTGGTAAGTTATATCGAGCCACTGAAACAAAGAGGTAATATGCTCCTGATGCGGGATGACAACCTCTGGTATTACGTTAACAAGACGCATCGTCCAATACGGATAACTCCTATTCAGAAGTTATCAGGCGGTGCATCCTATGGTGATATTACAAAACTTGACTGGTCAAAAGATTATGCAGCTATTATTGGTGGCGAGAGCCTGGTTCGCGTGAAGGAAGAGCGCTTCGATGCATGGTTTCTCAAGCTTACAGCTCGATCTAAAAGCGCAACCTACTATACAATTGATCTTTATGTTGAAAAAGGAACTTACTATCCGAGAAAAGCCGTAGTTTATCTGCAATCAGGTAAAAAAATGAAAACGATGTATTTTACAGCTTATACAAAAAATGCCGGCAAAATCATGAACACCAAAATAGATTTTATTGATCATCTTGCATCAGACAAGGAAACATCGCTGATTTTCAGTAAAGTTATTGTAAAAAAAATGCCAGATAGTTTTTTCCTTCCAGCAAGTCTGCCTTCCCTTTACAGTGAGGTTGTCTATTAATCAACAATGTGCCTGATAATGAACATGTATACAGTCTTAATCAAGCTTTGCCTCCAAACAAAAGAATATTTTAGTCATTCCCATAAGATCATTTTCTTTGTCAGTCTCTTTTTTCTTGCAGAGACACAATCATCTCTTTTTGCAGAAGAGAAAGCCGATTCAACCCTCTCTTCCTTTTCCGGCTCATTGCGGTTGTCCGGGGAAGGAGAATACATGAACCTGAGCGATTCAATGCTCAATCCATCCAATATTCTGGAGAGAGCGGATAAGCGGGCGGAAGCCTTTGTACTTGGAAGTGCTTTATACAAGGGATTTGGTGGTATCTTTGAATCGGAAATGCGTTTCAGTTACCAATACACTTCAGGAAGATCAGACGCCTGGTTTGAAAAATCATTCTCAAAAGCACAGGTCAACCAATTGTATTATCAGAAAAAATCAGAAAATATTTCATTATTGCTCGGCAGAAAAAAAATTCGCTGGGGGGTAGGTTATTCGTATAGTCCGACAGACCTGATTTCGCAACTGAAAAACCCGGAAGATCCGCAAGATCGTTTAAGCCTGGTTAAGGGGGCGGATTTGTTTCAAGCCTCTTTCAATAATGAAAATAATCAGATAGATCTGGCATATGTGCCTGAAATTGAGTGGAACTTTGATGGCTTGGTTATCAGAAACAACAGATTTGCAATGAGATGGTACCGGTTCATGGATCCATTTGATTTGTCTCTTGTCGGTACTGTTGATGATGACGGTAAATGGGCTGCAGGTATGAATACCTCTGTGACATATGGCAACGCACTTGAGCTTCATGCCGAATATCTTTATACGTCACAAAATCATAAAGCATATCCCAATACAAATCTTGATCCATCAAGCTTTGTTATGCCCTATTACTTGTATCGCAGTGGAGGGGTTCATGATGTAGTGCTTGGTGGTCAGTACACTTTTGAAAACAACATGAATCTTACACTTGAATACCTTTATCGAAGTTCAGGCTATTCAAACGACATCTTCAAATCTTACGTGAACCATATTTCATACCTTAATGACGAGTATTTTTTGCTGTCAAATCCTGTTTTTTCACTTGCAGGGCTGAATGAATCGGCAATGAATTTCAATATGCCCCTCAGGAACCACTACCTCTTTACCCGACTCTATCATCCCGATGTAATTCAATCAATTTCTCTTGAAGTTTACAGCTATCTCAGCCTTGGTGATGGCAGTGGTTTTTTTGTTTTTATGCCAAAATATGAAAAAGAAAAAAACTATGAAGTATATCTGAGATTGAAAAAGTTTTGGGGAAAAAGAAATAGTGAATTTGGTCTTGTTCCTGATGATTTCAGTGCAATTGTGGGCGTTTCATATTTTTTGGGTAACTGATAAACGTTTATACACCAGATCACATGGTTTGAACATATGTATCCTGACTCTTATACAGGCGGGTGTACTATGCTTTTCTGGTATTTTGTAAAGCACAAGACGAATAATCAGTGATGCCAAAAAATAATTCTACCATAGTTCATACAAAGAAATCTTATGAGGATATATCACACGCTTTTTATTTAACAATCCTTGATCGTCTTGATATAGGCCCATCTGTTCAAGTAAACATTCATTCAAAGCCTGAACAGGTTATACCTCATGCTCGTCTTCGGCATCTGCTTCAATGCAATGCAGCCATGTCAGCCTTGCTTTCCGGTATGTCAAACAGAATTGCGCTTGGTGATCAGGAGAATATTCCATTTTCAATAACTTCATCAGCTCTTGTTGTCCTCTCGCCTGTTCTGCTTGAAGATTCTGAGGCAGCCGCAGCCATTGCACGATGGGCTATTGAAGCATCATTTATTCGATCTGCAGTTCCTCATGTCCGAACATCACATCTTTGTTATCTTTTAAAGTATGGGGCGAAATTGATCGCAATGTTGCCATCTCGATCGCGCAAACTGGTTGAAGAGATATTGCCTCCGGCGTTTCTTGAGGAGAACAAAAAATGTATTGAGAGGCCTGATCACGAGCTTTTGCAATGGCAAGCAAGCCTTGTTGACGGAGCGGTTGTTGATGAGTACTCTCAATCATCAGTAGGATTCGGCGAACTTGAAACCCCGCTGGAGATGCTTCTCATTTCTGGAGGAGATAGCCGATTATGTCTTGACAAGACGACAAGCAAGAACGTTTATGGAGTGCCGCCTCGACCACGACCAGAGGCTATTCACTTTTCCTCTTCTACTGCTTCGGCAATCAGCGATTATGGTTTTTTTTACTGTGATCTTTTTCGTCGTGATCTTTTAGCCGCATATATAAACGGTGATTTTTCTGTTGAGCAATTGCGAAAAAAAGTATCGGATGCAATTGGATCTGAAATTCTGGTTCTTCTAAATTTAGGGCCTGAAGATGCGGATATAGCTATTACACCATCAGGAACGGATACCGAGTTGCTGGCGGTACTGGTTTCCCGAAGTGGTGCACGAAAACGCCCTCTGTGTAATATCTTGATTGCGCCAGAAGAATCTGGCCAAGGGGTACTGTTAGCCGGTAGTGGTTGTTATTTTGACGACAATTCTCGAGCAAATGTACCAATCACAAAAGGAGTGCCTGTCTGGCCTGAGGGGCCCATTCCATTGCATAAAATTCAGATCAGGGATGAAAACGCTTTACCTCGATCAATGTCGGATATCGACGCCGATTTTTTAAAGACAGCATCTATTGCAATTGATAAAGGATATCATGTTCTTGTGCATCTCCTGCTGGCTTCAAAGACGGGCCTGAGTGCGCCGAGCCTCAGCGCAATTGAACTTTTGGTGACGAGAATGCCTGGACGTGTTGATGTCGTCGTTGATGCCTGCCAGATGCGAACGCCATTCAGTGAATTAGGGGGTCTTGTACGGAAAGGGTGGATGGTTCAAATTTCCGGATCAAAGTTTCTTACTGGCCCTCCGTTTTCCGGGGCGCTTGTTGTTCCTGCGTCAATGCAACAAAGAGCAACTGCTGTGGGGGAAGCCCTTGTACAGGCCCCTGGAATTGGGCATGCTTCAGACTGGACATGTCGATGGTCTTCACACATGCCTGTTTCCGGATCATCGAGTGCTGGATTTGGGCCGCTTTTCCGCTGGCTGCCTGCACTTCTTGAGGCACGGTTATTATCCTCGTTATCAAATAACTTCCGGCGAGAAGCCTTTTACCGTTTTCGAACAGCCCTCACACAATTTATTTCACAAAGCAAGTTCATAAAAATTGTTGAGACCGGGGGGATTTATCCTGAAGACGATTCAGATGCACTTTCGCGTTTGACAATCACATCCTTTCAGGTGCTGGGCCTGCAAAATGATGGATCACTGTTGCCTTTAAACGCAGCATCTTGCAGAAAACTTTTTGAGTATCTCAACAAAGATGTCAGTGACGAAATACTTTTACCTGATGAAGCGACCAAAATCCTGGCCCGACAGGAGGCCCACCTTGGGCAACCGGTTACTCTCAGTAAAGCAGACGGGCAGATTACCGCATTACGCATGGTAATTGGGGCCCGTTTTTTCAATATTCTTGGCAAGGTTGATCAGGGGTCATTTGAAGCTGCATTGGTATCAGAAATCTCTGATGCAAAACGTGCTATAAAAAAAATAGAGTTACTGGCCGCTTATTGGCCCTGTTTTGAAAAAAAAGAAAATCCTTCGTGATCTCATGGATAATTGCCCTGTAGAGAATTACATGCCATCCCCCCTGGATCCAGCAGATTGGGGTGATTTCCGAAAGCACGCTCATCGTTTGCTTGATACTTGCATTGATCACCTCAGTGAAGCACGTGATCACCCATGGTGCCATCCTGTTGATGCTGATTGCGATGCGGTGATGTTAGGTTCAGCCACTGAAGGTGTCGGCTATGCAGAGGTGGTCGATGAACTTGCTCGCAATATTCTGCCTTTTGGTACAGGTAATACCCATCCCCGCTTTTTTGGCTGGGTGCATGGCAGTGGTCTTGCCAGCGGAATCCTTTCTGAAATCGTAGCTGCTACGATGAACAGTAATTGTGGCGGTCGTGATCATGGAGCGGTCTATGTTGAACGGGAAGTCATGGATTGGTGTCGTCGCTGTTTCGGTTTTCCGGAAGGGGCCAGCGGGCTTCTCGTTTCAGGGACATCCCAGGCAACCATAATTGCTTTTGCTGTTGCTCGCACCAAAGTTCTTGGGATCGAATCTCGTTACACTGGCATTCAGGAATTTCCAAAATTGGCTGCGTATGCTGCTTCGGGAGTACACAGTTCAACGAGCAAAGCTCTTGAACTGTTGGGATTGGGGGCAGCCTCACTCAGAACTATTCCGCTTGATTCTGATGGCGGTATTGACATTCAGCATCTCAAACAGGTCGTCGCCAGAGATCGAACTGTCGGAATACAACCATTCTGTGTAATCGGTACCGCAGGATCAGTGGAATCAGGTTTTTTCGATGACCTGGAAGCACTTGCTGATTTCTGCGCGATAGAGAATATATGGTTTCATGTTGATGGGGCATTTGGTGCCTGGGCAAGACTTGCAGAATCACCATGGAAGGAATTAGCCAAAGGTATAGAGCGGGCTGACTCGCTTGCTTTCGATTTTCATAAATGGATGTATGTACAATACGACTGCGGTGCGGTTCTCATTCGTGATGGTCGGGTACATCGTGAGACATTTGCTACCAGACCAGCTTATCTTGCAGGTCAGAAACAAGGCCTGGGAGGTGGTGACCCTTGGTATTGTGATTACGGAACTGATTTGTCGAGAAGTTTCAGAGCACTGAAGGTTTGGTGCGCCTTGCGGACATACGGCAGTATTGCACTCGGAAAGGCAATAACGAGAAACTGTGAATTAGCCTCTCACATGGAGGCTCTTGTCAACGACTCACTCTGGCTCAGAATGGAAGCCCCGGTTCGTTTAAATGTTTGTTGTTTCAATGCAGCACCATTTGGTTGGGATGCATTGTTACAAGGTGCTCTTAATGCAACGATTGTGCAGCAACTCCAATTATCAGGAGATGTTGTTTTTTCGACCACCGAGCTTGGTGGCCGAACGGTGATTCGGGCAGCCATTGTCAACCATAGAACATGTAATGCTGATATAGAGTATGCAATATCATCTGTTCTTCAGGCAAGAAATACTCAAATTGATACTCATGATTTTATAAAATAAGAACTGAATTTTCGATCTGGACTGTCCGTCTTCTGGTTCAATAATTCCAAAATGGTTGCTGCCATGGCCACTTTTTCTATGGATGTTCTGATTTTAGTTGGTGTATATAGGTCTCTTTTGTAACTTGGCGTTATAATTTCAGCAAGTTCTGCACTCTTCTGCGGGGCGGTTCGTTACGCTCTGTAAGGGTATTCCCGTTCTTTCTGCCGATGGTTGTTGCTTTCGGCGAAACGTTTAAATATGGAGACAGCGTCTTATGGCGGCCTTTGATTTTGGGGTAAAAGTTGATCCGCAGGTGTTTGAGCGTCAGCTCAATACTTCTTGCAGCCTCAATGTGCAGGAGTATATAAAACGAGGGTTTGAGATGTTCAAGGAGCACGTCGGGGAGTTTGCAGGCTTTACGCTTATTATCTTTGTGGCATCTGCTGTAAGCTCAAAACTTGCTTTTACAGGGTCGTTTCTTTTCTCTGCGGTTCTTGCATCGCTCTCCGCCGGATATGGAATTGCTGCTTTCAGGCTCCTGAGCGGTCAACCGCTGGAGTTTGCCGATTTTTTTAAAGGGTTTAACTATTTTCTTCCCCTTTTTCTTGCCGCTCTTGCCGGTGGTTTTTTTGTAGGCATCGGTTTTGTGCTTTTCATTATTCCGGCGGTCTATCTTGCTGTTTCCTACATGTTTACTACCTTCCTTATTATTGATTACCGTATGGAGTTCTGGCAGGCACTCGAGACCAGCCGCAAAATCATTACCAAAAACTGGTTTGCGTTTTTTGGATTTTCTTTTGCCCTTTTTGTCATAAACATCCTTGGATTTCTTGCCCTTGGAGTCGGTCTTCTGGTCACCATTCCGGTTACGGCTTGTGCTACAGCAATTGCCTACAAGGAGATCATCGGGTTGTACTCGACCGAGTGGTAGAGTGCTTGCTGGCTAAATTGTTCAAGCTTGTGAAGCAGGGGGTGTACAAATCGTCGTGATGACTGCTCGTCACCGCAAAAGAAGAGGTAATTTTATCTATTTGCAGTATCTTGATTTAACTATTAAACCACATAATTATGTCAGAAAAAACGCCGTATGATTCAGGGCAAAAGGCTCAGGCAACGTCAGATGTGAAGGGTCTCTTATCGCAGTTTGAAGGGATTCTTGATGAGTACATGGTGCAAAAAGCACCATTTGCCCTGCCGCCAGAAGTTAAAGAGTTTATTGCCAAGGTGTCGCCATATCTGATCATTGTATTCGCGGTTATGGCGTTGCCGATTATTTTTGCGGCTGTGGGGCTTACGGCCTTTCTTTCTCCATTTGCGATGATGGGAGGTTCTGGATATGGGTACGGATTTGCATGGGGGTTTGGTGCAATTGTCGGGCTCGCTGTTGCGGTGATCACGATGATCATGGAAGTTATGGCTGTGCCGGGATTATTCAAACGCACCGCAGGTGCCTGGAGATTGCTTTTTTATGCAAGCATTGTCAGTTTGATTGGAACGGTTCTTTCTTTCAGTGGTATTATCGGTGGAATCATCGGAGCCGTTATTGGTTGGTACATTTTGTTCCAGGTAAAAGAGTTGTACAAGAATTAATCTCATAATTCTTTGGTTTGCGTGCGCATGGGCTGTGGTGATGGTGGTCGGTGAATCAAAAATGACGTAATGAAGACGAAGCTGATTTTTTGCACTCTCTGGTTGCTTGTCGGAGTGGCGGGTTTTTCCCTGCCCGCGCATGCTGAAGAGAGTCGTGTTGTGGTTTCTGCATCAGGGAAGGTGTCGGTAAAGCCTGACATGGCAGAGTTTGGTGTGGTATTGCAATCGAATGCAAAAAGTGCCGAGAGGGCTGCTGCCGAGACCGCCGAAAAGTATCACCGTGTGCAGGCGGCACTTCGGACGGCGCCGGTTCCTCTTGAAGATGCGCCGACGGTAAGCTATACGGTCTCTCCCAACTGGGAGTGGGATCAGTCGCTGGGTAAGAGCTTGCTGAAGGGGTACACGGCCCGTCATGCCATCATGGTGCATGTGCGCACGCTGGGCTTGATCGGCCGGGCCATTGATGCCGCAGTGCAGGCCGGGGCTGATGAGGTTCAGAGTATCACCTTTTCATCGAGCCGTTATGAAGAGCTTCGTCAGCAGGCGCTTGCCGCTGCTGTGGGCAATGCCCGAAGGGATGGCTCAATCATGGCTCAGGCGGCAGGAGGGCGACTTGGCCCGTTGATTGAGGTTGGTGTCAGTCAGCCACCGTACAGCGGCAGGCCAGCCATGGAAATGATGGCATTGAAGGCGGCTCCGGCGCCTACCGAGATAGCACCTTCTGAGCAGGATATTGTGGTCACGATCACGTCAAGCTGGCGTTTTATCGCTTCACCTGCCGTCAGGTAGTTCACCTTGGAAGGGTTGAATAGCATAAATATCCCGGAAGCGCTATTCTGTCAGACAAGTTCGGGGAGAAGAGGTGAAAAAAAGAATAGTTGACCGCTACGAGCATACCGATGATGGTCTTGTTATCATTGATGTAGCCGCAAGGCGTGTTGAGGATCTCTATGAGGACTTCGACAAAACTGCTCCCTATCACAAAAAGGATCTTGATGAAGATCTTGCCTCTTATCTCACCGAGTGTGCGCGTGAAATAGGCCGGGTTGGCTTTGTGATCCGTTTCATGTTTGAGTGTTTTCCTTCCGAAGAGTTTATGTTGCGGGTGCGCACCAGTGTTCATAAATTTTTCATCTACCAGCGGGAACTTGAGCTTGAAGCGATGAACAAGATGCTGAGAACCTCGGTAACGCTTCTTGTTATTGGCATTGTTATTCTCGGTCTCTCTCTCTGGGTCAATCATCTCTTTGCCGTTGACGGCAGCCCCTCATTTCTCAATACTGTTTTTGCCGAAGGCCTTACCATTGTAGCATGGGTTTCGGTGTGGGAAGCTCTTGCCACCTTCTTGCTGAACTGGCCACAACATCTCTTTCATATCAGGCTTTTCCGAAAAATTGCTGAAGCTCCTGTACAGTTTCAGCGTCCCGCAGAGCCTTTTTCAGGAGGAGAAGAACGCCCTGGCAGGTAATCCGTCGGTTTGACCATTCCGAAAAAAAAATTATCTTTGTTGGCTCTACTATGATTATGATCGCCAATCCTCTTCACGGACGGATTTGGCAGTGTTTGATTATTGTTATGTATTTGCCGGTTTAGCTTTTTTTTTGTGCGCCGGTTTAACTCTGTATACAGTTGCTTATGATTCGATTGATGACGGTATTTGCTTTGTTGATTATGTTTGCGTTTCCGGTAAACGGACGCTCGATGTCTATTAACATAAATCCTTTTGAAAAAAACAGTTCCGTATTTTCCCAATTTCCTGAACTGAGCGGCAGGATCAGTTCGAAGGTTCTCACTATGGCTATTGAGGGATATCGTACTCTCAAAGATCAGGGAAAGGTAAGCCGTGACGGTATTTTAACGGTTATCGATTTCAACAGGCCTTCAGTTGATGAGCGTCTTTTTGTTATTGACGTCAACCGGGGCCAGTTGCTTTATTCTGCACTTGTTGCGCACGGCAGGAACAGTGGCGATAATTATGCCGAGAATTTTTCCAATGTTCCGGGCTCCTTTCAGAGCAGCCTTGGTTTTTACACAACAGGAGAAACTTATGACGGTAAAAATGGTTATTCGCTCAGGCTACAGGGTATGGAGAGCGGGATTAACGACAATGCCCAATCAAGAAGCATTGTCATCCATGGTGCGGATTACGTCTCCTACGATTTTATCAGAAGGCATGGGCGCCTTGGCAGAAGTGAGGGTTGCCCTGCCCTCTCTTTAGAGACGTTTCAGCAGGTTATTGATCTTATCAAAGGGGGGAGTTGCCTCTTTATTTATCATGACGGCAGAGACTATGCCACCAAGTCTACCCTTTTTTCTCCTGATCTTGCCCGGCTGCAGCCTGTTTCTGACCAGTTTTCATAACTTATGGGGTGACCTATGATTGGTATTCTTCTGCTCTGGCTTGCCTTCAGTCCGGTGCGACCTGTCCAGGTAAAATCTTTGGTTGTGCCGCCGCAACAGCTTCAGCCTCAGAGTGCGCCTCCAGTGGGTATACCCCGGAAGATTTACGATCGCTTTAACTGGCTGATTCAGCAGAAGAGTCCTGAAGGAGGCCGTGAAAGGGCTCTCTTTAACATCCGCCTTGAGCGGTTCTATGCAGCAAGGGGCTTTCAGCCTGTCTGGACAACGCGGACCATGGTTTTTGAACTGATGAGTGCGGTTGAGGGGGCTGCCGATGACGGCCTCGATCCAGCAGACTATCATCTCCGTGAGATCAGGAGCTTTTATACCACCCCCCCTGTATCTCCTGAGCAGATAGCTTGTTATGACCTTCTTTTGACTGAATCATTTTTTACCCTTGCCAGCCATCTCCGTTACGGAAAGGTTAATCCCGAAACCCTTGATATTCACCTGGGTTTGCGCCAGGAGATGAATCGCAGTGCTCTTGAGTACAGGCTTAACCGCTTCATTGCCACCCAGCAGATTGCCACCGGCCTGAAAGAGATACGATTGCAGCATCCGGTTTATGATCTGCTCAGAAAAGGGCTTGCACGTTATCGTACTATTGCGCGTGAAGGCGGATGGCCGATTTTGCGGGAAGGGCCGAAGCTGCAGGAGGGTGTACGACAGAGTCGTGTCACCATACTGCGTGAGCGACTCAAAATTGCGGGGGACATCTCTCTTCAGAATACTGATACGTCAACGGTCTACAGCAGAGAGTTGGTGGACGGCGTCAAGCGCTTTCAGAAGCGGAATGGTATGGAGGATGATGGTGTTGTTGGAGCGGCCACCCTCCGTCTCCTGAATATCCCGGTGGCTCGTCGTATTGATGAGATTCGCCTCAATCTTGAACGGTACAGATGGTTTTTAAGTGATCTCGAACCGACCGCCATTCTGGTGAATGTTGCCAGCTTTAACCTGCGTTATGTCGAAAATGGCCGCTACCGTTGGAGCACAAAGGTCATTGTTGGAAAACCAGGGCGTGAAACTCCGCTGTTCAAGGCTGATATGCAATACGTTATCCTCAATCCCCAGTGGGTCATTCCGCCAACTATTCTTGATAAAGATGCTCTTCCGGCTCTTCGTAAAAGCAGTTCGTATCTTTACCATAAACATCTCAGGGTTATTGCCTCGAACGGCAGCGTCGTCGACCCTGTATCGGTCAACTGGTCACAGTATTCAGCCGGGAACTTTCCTTACCGCCTTCAGCAGAGTGCCGGAGATCATGGTTCACTGGGGAGAGTCAAGTTCATGTTTCCGAATCCCTATATTGTCTACTTGCACGATACGCCAAACAAGGAGCTTTTTGCAGAGAGTATCAGAAACTTCAGCTCGGGATGTGTCAGGGTTCAAAATCCTGTCGATCTTGCCGCTCTGGTGTTGCAGGATAGCGTCACCTGGAGTAAAGAGCATGTTCTTGCTGCAATCAAGAGGGGAAAAACAAGAGTTGTCTTTCTGACGAAACGGATTCCGGTCTATATCCTTTACCTGACCGCTACCGATGAAGGTGATGAACTCCACTTTCATGATGATATATACCGCCGTGATGACCGCTTATTAAAGGCGCTTACCACACCGCTCCCTCAATTCAAAACGGAACATGGCGGCTTGTAAACAAAAAAAGCACCCTGTGCGAGATGCAGAGGGTGCTTTTTCAATTGAAACAGCGGCTTACTTTTTAGGAGCAAGAGCAGTCGTTGCACTCTGGAAAAGCTGACCAACGGTGTTGATGACGCTGCCGATAAGATCAGAGGAGATTTTGACAGCGTTCCCGACAAGATCAGTAGAAGTTTTGACAAGAGGCTCAATAACCTGTCCTGCTGCCTTGATTCCAAGGTTTAACAGGTCGACCTGCTGCTGTGCAAGTGTGCCGACGGTTTTCAAAAGATTGTTGAGCGCAACTGAGAAATCATTGATTGATTCGTTTGCCATTGTTTTATTATTTAGTGGTTTATGGAAGTGTACGATTGAGAAAATTTTATCTCCTAAAATACAAAGTATTCCTTTAATCCAAGCAATAAATCCGGTAGGGTACTCTTTTTTCGGTAACAATTATCTCACTTTTAGCTTATTGCGGGAGTTGCGTTTAACCGTCATTTTTTCGGGTGCCTGGATGTTGTGATTGAAAATGGAAGAAGATCGGGCGTAAGGTGCGATGGAATTTTAATCATTTGATAGAAGAGAACGCCGTGAACAGTTGTTTGTAGCTCTGTAAAAATTTGACAATCAGCAGCGATATGCTTACGTTATCCCGTGCAAAGCTCTCTTAATACGACACCAACTACCTCAATGAAATCAACCACGAAAAGAACTGCTGCTCTCTTGCTCCTCTCAACGTTGACATTTCTCCCCGGTTGTTCCAAAAAAGAAGATTCTGTAAAACAGGGAAGTTCAGCGGAATCTTCATCCACGTCAACCCCAGGGCGTTACGACTTGCAGTCGGGCATTGTCACCTATGAGCCAATGGTGATTATGGGGATAAAGAGTCAAACAACCCTTTATTTCGATGATTATGGTCGCAGGGAGGCAAGAGAAAGCGTAACGGACTCGAATATTATGGGAATGAAGTCGCATGAAAAAAAGGTGGATATCATTGATGGCGATTATATGATCTCTTACGAAGCTGAAAAAATGGTCAATGGCAAGGATGAGACCAGCAAGGTTGCGACAAAAACAGATATCAGAAAGTTCAAAGAGATGGCTGTGCAGATGGGTGCAACTATCGGCGAACAGATGAAAAAGGATTTTGATTATCGCGAAGAGGGCAATGAGGTTATTGCAGGTGTTACGGGCACCAAATACTCCATCACTCTCAACAAGGAGCAAAAAGATCAGCGGGTTTACGGAGTGCTCTATAAAAAAATCGCCCTCAAGACCCAGATGGGTGCCATAACAATCACTGCGGCAAAGATTGAGGAAAACGCCGCCGTTTCTGCCGCAAAATTTGAAGTACCGGCAGGCTATACCATTCAGGAGGTAGATATTGAAAAAGAGATGGCAGGCCAACGCTCGAGTAGTAATGAGTGAAAAGAGCGTACAGTATGGATTCCTCTTCTTCCATTGAAGGGAAAAGCAATAATTTTTTTACACTTTAATTTTTTTTTAAAATCATAAGTATTAGTATTACATTAGCTAAGTGATTGAATCTGAGTTGTTCTGTTAGAGGAAAGAGCGGAAACTGTGGCAACAGAACATTCTTGTCTGGTGAAAACAATAAAAAACGGAGAAAGATCATGAAAAAAGGAAAAGCAGTTGTATTGGCAGCTCTTGCGCTTGCACTTGGTGCAGGTACAGCTTCGGCGGCGCCTAATGCCAATAAGTTCGGTCTTGGTTATCAGGGCGTAGTTGCCGGAAATTTTCTTCAGGGTATAAGCGGTCGTTATTGGTTTGATGAGAAGGTCGCTGGCGAACTGAACCTGTTTTACGGAACGGTTGGTGCTGATGCCGGTTCCGTACATTTGGGCGATGCTGATTTGTTTCTTGCTACAGCAAAGGTACTCTATGCACCGGTTGTCAAGCCGAACAGTCGTTTCTATGTGGGTCTTGAAGGCGGTTTAGGCAGTATAGGTGGTGACGTTGCTTCCGATACTTCAATCTGGACTGTAGAACCTCTTGTTGGTGCAGAGTTTAATTTTACAGAGATTCCTGAACTGGGCTTTAATTTTGAGGTTGGCTACAAGTGGCATCATATCAATACAAGTGATTTGTCTGTTCAGGGCGCTGATATCACTGATCTCAACATTGATGGAACAACCGTAGCTATCGGTGCGCACTACTACTTCTGATCAATAGTTTGTAACATTTGTGACGCTGTGAGTTGTTGTGTGTTTAGCAGTAAAGCCCTGTGTTACAGCAGTGCTTTATTATTTTCTTCCCTTTTCAGCTTTCATGAGCTATGTTAGTGGTTTGAAAATGCAGTTGAACCCACCACAGGACATGGATGTTATTGCCGAATCTACTCTGCTTGACGAGTTGCTCGAAGGATACCGTGAGCAACTCGCTGAGGATTACGCAGCCTACCGCAACCACTGCATGAGAGTGTTCAATTATTGCTCTGCGTTGGCTGGCGCTGAAGCGGCAGCAGCAGAGAATAAAATCATCATTGCCGCTGTTTTTCATGATCTCGGGATCTGGACAGAGAACACTTTTGACTACCTGCAACCCTCCCAACTGCTTGCGCAGCGTTATCTGGAAAAGAGTTTTAAGGAATCGTGGTGCAAAGAGATAGAGGCCATGATCGGTGAGCACCATAAGCTTACCCGCTATCAGGCTAATCCCTCATGGCTGGTTGAAGCGTTCAGAAAGGCTGACAGGATCGATCTTTCGGGCGGTTTGTTGCGCTACCGTTTGAAGGATGATTTTGTTTCAGATGTGCTTGATGCCTTTCCAAATGCCGGGTTTCATGCCATGCTTGTAAGGCTTGCCGTCAAGCGGCTCCAAAGCCATCCGCTCAATCCTCTGCCCATGATGAAATGGTAGTTGTATCAGCAACCCGGAGCAATGGTGCGAAATCATTGCTCCGGATGTTTGCGGTCAGTTCTCTTATTTCGGATCGTAATTCAATACTGGTGCGAGCCACCTCTCGGCCTCTTTAACCTCCATCCCCTTGCGTTTGGCGTACTCCTCAACCTGGTCGCATCCGATTTTGCCGAGTACAAAGTATTTTGCTTCCGGGTGTGCAAAGTAGAGACCGCAGACCGATGCAGCGGGCTTCATGGCGTAGGTTTCGGTGAGCGTGATGCCGGTATTGGTTTCGGCATTCAGCAGGGTGAAGAGTTCCGCCTTCTCCGTATGATCAGGGTTGGCAGGATAGCCGGGAGCAGGACGAATTCCCTGGTACTTTTCTGCCAGCAGTTCATGGATTGGGTGTGGCTGGCACTTCGTGTCGGGATGACAGGCACAGCTTTGCCCCTTTTGCCTCTTTTCAACTGCCTCATAGCCCCACAGTTCCCGGCGCACACGCTCATGCAGCATCTCGGCAAATGCTTCCGCCAGTCGGTCGGCCAGTGCCTGCGTCATGATGCGGTGGTAATCGTCCTGCTGGTCGCTGAACTCATTGAGCAGCTTCTCAATGCCGAGCCCGGCGGTGACGGCAAAGCCTCCGATGTAGTCAACCAACCCCGAACTGACGGGCGCAATAAAGTCGGCCAAAGCCAGATTGGGCTCACCGGCACTTTTTGCCTGTTGCTGGCGGAGGGTGTGCAGTGTGGTGAGCACACTGGTGCGCTTCTCGTCGGTGTAGACCTCAATGTCATCCCCCGAGCTGTTGGCGGGAAAGAGGCCGGCAACACCTTTCAGGGTTGGCAGTTGCGTCGTCTCCATTTTGTCAAGCAGGCTGTTGGCGTCGTCAAAGAGTTTTTTTGCTTCCACTCCATACTTCGCATCGTCAAAAATCTGCGGGTAACGGCCATGCAGCTCCCATGCCATGAAAAAGGGCGTCCAGTCGATATAGGGGCGCACCTCACCGGCAGTAACATCCTCAAGCAGGGTAACACCGGGTTGCAGCGGCTTGTAGATGGCCTCCTGGAGTGTCGGGCGATTGTTGCGTGCCTCCTGGAGCGACAGGTACTTGAGGGTGGAGGTGCGTGACGCATGGCTTTCGCGCAGTCCAGCCTGCTCCATTTTGAGCTGGGCTATGTAAGCGGGGCTGAGTGCCCCATTGAGCAGGCTGTTGACCACCGGAACGCTCCGTGAGGCATCGAGTACCTGAACAACAGCTCCAGAATAGACCGGAGCAATTTTCACCGCAGTGTGCATTCTTGATGTGGTGGCCCCCCCGATAAGCAGCGGGATTTTCATGCCGAGCCGCTCCATCTCGCTGGCAACATGCACCATTTCGTCGAGCGAAGGGGTGATGAGGCCGCTCAGGCCAAGCAGGTCGGCATGTTCGCGCTCGACCGCTTCAAGAATCTTGTCGCACGGCATCATGACGCCGATATCGACCACATCATAGTTGTTACAGGCGAGCACAACGGCGACAATATTCTTGCCGATATCGTGCACATCCCCCTTGACCGTTGCAAGCAGTACCTTGGCCGCAGCACGCGTATCCTTGTTCAGCGCCTTCTCCGCTTCGATGTACGGCAGCAGCACAGCAACCGAGCGTTTCATGACGCGGGCGCTTTTGACCACCTGCGGCAGGAACATCTTCCCTTCGGCAAAGAGGTCGCCGATGGCGTTCATCCCGTTCATCAGCGGCCCCTCAATCACCTGGAGCGGACTCGGATAGAGCTGGCGTGCCTCTTCGGTGTCCTCTTCGATATGGTCAACAATCCCCTTTATCAGTGCGTGGCGCAGCCGCTCCTCAACCGGCAGGCCTCTCCATTCAGCCGCCTTGGCTTCAGTTTTTTCACCGCCATCCTGAATGGTTTCAGCAAAGCTGACGAGGCGTTCGGTCGCATCCGCACGACGGTTGAGCAGCACATCCTCAACCCGCACCAGCAACTCCGGATCAATATCCTCATAGATGGCAAGCTGGCCCGCGTTAACAATGCCCATGTCGAGCCCGGCCTTAATGGCATGATAGAGAAAAGCCGCGTGCATCGCCTCACGAACCGTTTCGTTGCCACGGAAAGAGAACGAGACATTGCTGATGCCGCCGGATACCTTGGCATAAGGGAGGTTCTCCTTTATCCACACAACCGTCTGGATAAAATCGACGGCATAGTTGTTGTGCTCCTCAATACCGGTGGCAACCGTCAGTACATTGGGATCAAAAATAATATCCTCCGCCGGAAAGCCCACCTGTTGCGTCAGAATATCGTAGGCACGTTTGCAGATTTCAATACGGCGCCAGAAACTGTCGGCCTGTCCCGCTTCATCGAAAGCCATCACCACGGCGGCAGCTCCATACTGCAACACTTTGCGGGCCCTCTCGCGGAAAAGCTCCTCACCCTCCTTGAGGCTGATGGAGTTGACAATGCTTTTGCCCTGAACGCAACAGAGGCCACTCTCAATGACCGACCATTTCGAACTGTCGATCATCACCGGTACGCGTGAAATTTCAGGCTCGGAGCCGATCAGGTTCAAGAACTCCTTCATCACCGCTTCCGAGTCGAGCATCCCCTCATCCACATTGACGTCAATTACCTGTGCGCCACTCTCTACCTGCTGGCGGGCAATCGAGAGCGCCTCGTCATAGTTTCCCTGCTTGATGAGTCGGGCGAATTTTTTTGATCCGGTCACATTGGTGCGCTCGCCCACGTTGATGAAGCCCGTTGTGCGATTGACGAGGAGCGGTTCAAGACCGGAGAGCTGCAACTCATGTTTTTTTATGGGGCGCTGGCGCGGTTTCAGCCCTTTGACCGCCTCGGCAATTGCCTTGATATGGTCTGGAGTGGTACCGCAGCAGCCACCGACAATATTGACAAAGCCGGAAATGGCGAAATCGGCAATCTGCCGGGCCATATACTCAGGGGAGTCGTCATACTCTCCAAACTCGTTCGGCAGCCCCGCATTGGGATAGACGCTCACATAGCTTTCAGCAATTCCGGCCAGAGCCTGGATGAAGGGGCGCATCTGTTTTGAACCGAGGGCACAATTGAGTCCGATGGAGAGCAGGTCGGGCGTATGGGCAATGGAGATCCAGAAAGCCTCAGTTGTCTGGCCGGAGAGGGTGCGTCCGCTGGCGTCTACAACCGTGCCGGAGACCATAACCGGTATACGAACACCGGTGCGGTTGAAAAACTCTTCAATCGAAAAAAGGGCCGCCTTGCAGTTCAGGGTATCAAAGACCGTCTCAACAAGCAGCAGGTCAACACCACCCTCCATCAGCCCCTCAAGCTGCAGGGTGTAGTTATCAACAACCTCCTGGAAGGTGACCGCCCGAAAACCGGGATTGTTCACATCCGGCGAGAGCGAGAGCGTTTTGTTGGTCGGGCCGATGGAGCCGGCAACAAAGCGAGGTTTGTCGGGGGTCCGCGTCGTATACTCATCCGCCGCTCTCCTTGCAAGGCGGGCAGCTTCAACATTCAGCTCTTTCACCAGCTCAGAGGCATTGTAGTCAGCCTGTGAAATCGGGTTGGCATTAAAGGTGTTGGTTTCGATAATGTCGGAACCAGCTTCAAGAAAGTCGCAGTGGAGCGCATAAATGATATCCGGGCGAGTCAGCACAAGGATGTCGTTGTTCCCGATAAGCGGATGCGAGTGGGCGGCAAAGCGCGTACCCCGGTAGTCCGCTTCCTGTAATTTATGGCGCTGGATCATGGTGCCCATCGCACCGTCAAGCACCAGAATGCGCTCTTCGAGCAGTTTGAGTAGTGTGTCCTTCATTCGATGTTAAAGCATGGCGGTGGTTAAAAAAAGAGAATATACAGCTTGGCTGGGGGAATTACTCTTTTTGGGGAGCTTGTGGCAGCCTTTTTTCAAGCCAGGTTCGCATCAGCTCAACGCCGCTGTCGGAGATCTGGTGCGCTATGGGGTATTGGCGCCAGGTGAGATCCTCCACATGCTCCTCCAGCCACGCTTTTGCGGCAAGCCCCTTTGCAATCGGCAGAACATCGTCAAAGCTGCCATGCATCACCAGAAAAGGGAGCCTCTTCAATACAGGTTTCAGAGTGTCGTGCGGCACTGTTTTTTCAGGCAACTGTCCTGAACAGGCAATTACGCCATGCAGCAGCTCCGGAGCCAGAAAGGCCGTCAGATAGCTCATCACCGTTCCCTGGCTGAACCCCATCAGAAAAACCTTGTTGCCCAGAGGCTGGTACTCGGCAATAATTTCGCGGATAAAGCCGATCAACTGTTCAACAGCTCGCTGTGCCTCACCATGATCCACCCTGATTCCTGTCGGGGTAAACTCGAGAGGGAACCAGGCGAACATGCCGAAATCCATCTCTTCAGGTGCTCGTGCACTGATGTAACGGAATTCCGGCCTCAGCGAGGGAGCAAGCTGAATCAAATCTTTTTCGTTGCTGCCATAGCCGTGCAGCATGATGATGAGCGGAGCATTTTCCGGTTTTGCCGGAGCAAGTTCAAGGTAGGCAAGCGAGAGATGGCGTCGTTGCAGCATTATAAAAGATATGGTTACGGTTTGTATGGGTGAATGACTTTGGAAATAAAACCGCCTCCGAGCACTTCGCGATCGCGGTAAAAGACCGCCGCCTGCCCCGTTGCAACGGCGCTTTTAGGTGCAGCGAATGAGACTTTTGCGGCACCCTCACCGAGAGGCTCAAGGGTGCAGGGAGTTTCGCGGTCACGATAGCGAATTTTGCCAGAGGCTTCAATTGCGCATTCTGGCTCCTCAATGCCGATCCAGTTGATTTTGGAAGCAATGAGCGAAGAAAAAGCAAGGGATGACTTGTTGCCGACCTCAATACGGTTATGCTCCGTGTCGAGCGCCGTGACATAGAGCGGCTCTTTGGCCGAAACACCGAGCCCCCGGCGCTGGCCGATGGTATAAAAGGGATAGCCCCGATGCTTGCCAATTACCTTGCCCGATTCATCCACAATATCGCCATCCGCGACCCGTTCCGCCAAACCGGGAATTGCGCCAGCAAGGTAGCCGCAATAATCATCCTGCGGCACAAAACAGATCTCCTGGCTCTCCTTCTTTTCAGCCGCCCTGACGCCAAACGAGCGGGCCAGCGCACGTACCTCCGGTTTGGTCAGCTCCCCGAGAGGAAAGAGGGTTTTTGCCAGGTCACGTTGAGTAAGCATCCAGAGAAAGTAACTCTGATCCTTTTCCGCATCAGCTCCCTTATAAAGCCGGTATCTTCCCCCGCTGAAAGCCGTCGCCGCAAAATGGCCCGTAGCAACAAAATCCGCCTCAAGCAGCTTCAGCCCCTCAAAGAGGCCAAACCACTTGATTTTCTTGTTGCAGACCATGCAGGGATTCGGCGTTTTGCCGCCAAGATAGTCCTCATGAAAATAGCCGATAACGTCATCTCTGAACTTCCTGCTCAGGTTCAGGGTCAACACCGGAATCTGAAAATCGGGATGGTCACTGATTACCAGCGGCGAAGGCTTCAGCGAAGGACTCTCCTCAAGGGAGTCGAGCACCCGGATGTTCAGACCAGTCACCTCGTAGCCCTGCTGAACAAGGAGGCAAGCCGAAACAGCAGAATCAACCCCGCCCGAAATACCGACAACAACTTTTTTCTGTACGCTCATAGGTTACCCCTAAATTATAACAGGCAGGCAACGGCGGTAAATTACCGGGATTTGCATCAACTCCGCTCCTTTTTGGCAAAAATTCTTGCGAGTCGGAATGTAGGGAAAATGGCGACTCTCTTCAAACAGTTCATGTCGTCGGTCGGCGCTCCGGCAACTGAATCGTAGAGGAATTGAAAGCCACGAGCTTGTGCCAGTTGATAGCCCCACTGCTGTCGCAATACTCGCTCCCGAATTGAACGGTAAATTTATTGACCATTCGCGCATAGGAGTCTTGAAACTCATCGTTTTTTTCCCGCGCCATGTGACCCAGCGGGTCGATAAGCTCGGTGTAGAGATTGGGATCTGAAGAGATAAACTCCCAAAAGGTCTGACCGCAATACTTGAAATAGTCACCCTGATCCGAAGTCGTGGTTCTCCCGTAACAGCATCCATTAACCGCAACAACCTGAAGCTTTGAGTTACTCGTGCGCAACGTCTTTGCCGCAGTCTTGAAGTCAGACTTCATTTTGGCAATCTGGCTGCTGTTCCCCCAATTCGGCCCCGACTTGATATTGACGATAAAGCGCTTCCCCTCCTTGTCAAATTCAAGGTCAATACCCGCAATGCCCGATTTCCATCCACCGTACACCTTTTCATTGATAAAAATGGCCAGCCCTTCCAGCCAGTCACCAAAAACAGTCTCCTCGTTTGATGAGATATGAGCATCAACAAGGCCCCTGACAATCTTGCCGATAGTCTGAGCCCGTTTTAAGCTGCAGAGGTAGAAGTTTTGCTGTTCCAGCATTTCAGAGAAATTAAACGTATCAAGAACTTCAATTTTTTTCTGATACAACGTGCCGATGTTCTCTTTAACGTAGGCCGATACGTCGTTCAGGTCAAGTGGTTTCATTCTCCTTCCTTTGTTTCAGCTCAGTTTTTCCCGTTGCAGAGTACGTTGGCACAATTTCAATGCCAACGAGGTTTCGCCTCACTCTCCTGGTTACCGCAACAATCGTGTGTGCAGTCGGCAAGATTCTCTATGTGTTCGCGTTCAAAAATATCAGATGTTCATGCATCGCAGTGGGTGTGTCGACATTCGCTACCGCAGTTGCCCGAAACTTACATTTTTTTTGATGTATCCGGTAATCCAGTTTTCCGAACCCCCGCTCACTCAATAAGGTCACCCATGATGTACTTGGCCCGGGAACGCCGAGCCCCAACTCGGCCAGACAATTGTTTCGTTGACTCAATTTTTTCAAAAACTCAACCTTTGCCCGGGCAGTTTGGTTTTGCTCTTGATGCAGCTTATGTTGAGCGGATGCAGGGGAAGGTTCAGAAGCTGATTACGTTGAAGGAGGGGCGTTCGGATGAGACAAAGATCAAGGGGACGCTTGCGCCGTTCAGGTTGAGGGCTCCCTGTGAGTTGATGGAGGTCGGCTATGCGTGCGGGTTTGGTGAAAAGAATTCTATGGGGTTTGGTATGGTGAAGGTTCAGTTGTGCGTTGATTGATGAGTTGATTCCGGCAAAAAGGGTTGACAATTGGGTGTTGGCCTGAGACGGAAAGCCCCATGCACTGTTATGCGATTGGGGAAAACAAGGACTCTATCTTCATCTATTCTGCTTATATTTGCTCGTTCAAGAGGGAATGGCCCTCCATTTGCTGATGGCAGAAGGGTCGTGGAGATTTCTATTAAAAACAATGAAGGCAGGTGCATGAACCGGGATCTTTTTCTTGATGGTTTTATTGGGCGTATTGCCAGCAGGTTTGGGCTGTCAAAGGATTTTGCTTTTGAAATCCTTGCTGTTGCCGCTGTGCTTGATATGACCTTTGATGAGGTTATGGACAATGTTTCAACCCTTGAAAATGGCAGTGGTTCGCACGATGGAGGGATGGATGGCATTTTTATTGACGAGGAGGAGGCGGTCATACATCTCTTTCAGGTAAAGTCAGGGGCTCATCTTGGCGATACTATTCTTGCAAAGTTTGTCAATGATTACCGGAATCTCTTTGTGTTTGGCAATATCACGCAACTCCCCTTGAACAGTAAGGTTACCAGGGCTTTTGAGATGTATCACTCACTCGCCCTTTCGGGACGGGCAATTGAGACACAGTTGCATTTTGTTTTTGGTGGCGAGATAACCCCCCAGAATCGGGCGATTGCCACGCGGCATCTGGAGGCCAATGAGCGATTGACCATTTACGATCGCAATGATCTTTATGATCAGATAGAAAATCTGGTAGCAGAACACCGGAAGCGCAAGCCTGTCACCTTCAGTTTTATGGCGCAGCGCTCCAACATCTCTTTGAAAAGTGACCCACAGGCATTGATCTCTTTTCAGATACAGAATGTCAAGGCTCTTAATTTTCGATTGTCGGCGCTCGACCTTTGCCGCTTGCTCGACAAGGAGAAGGAGGTCAACAAGCGTATTGATTCCGTTTTCAGCGATAATATCCGTGGCTATTTGGGTTCAAACCGAACGAATACAAAAATTCGCGAAACCATCCAGAGCGACTATGCCGAGTATTTTCCCTTTTTGAACAATGGCATCACCATCATTGCCGAGCAGGTAAAGATACCCCGTGAAATGCAGGCTGGAGTCTATCCTGTTGAAACCAAAAACCCGGTAATTGTCAACGGCTTGCAGACGACCCATGTCATCTATGACGCATACCTCAACAACCCTGCGGATTTGGAGGGCGTGTACGTTTTGATGCGTCTCTATGAAACTGCGGATCCTGAACTGGTTGCCAAAATTACGGATGCAACCAATACCCAGTCGCCCATCAATTTTCGCGACAAGATGAGTAACAAAAATTTCAACCACTATGTCAAAGCCTTGTTTGAGTCGCGGGGAATTGGTTACTTGACAAAACGGGGAGAGACTTTTGAAAACAGCTATAGTCGTGCTCTCAACGAATCCATTCATGCCGACCATTTACTGAAGTTCTGGTATGCCACCTGTTACGAAAAGCCGGAGCTTGCCAAAAACTCCAAGGCCAGGGTACTCGAAGAGATTTTTGAAGCAACTTCAACCAGCAGTCACCCCTTGCATTTTCTTTTTTCAGGGGATGCCGATTCACCACTCTATCAGCAGTTGCTCGCGGTCTATCACATCTATCGTTTCGTTGTAGAGCAGCGCAATGGAGCCGACAGTCATGCAGATTTTGTGATGTATGCCGACGAACTTTTCTGTTATGGCCTCTACAAACTTGATGGCGATGATTATTCAGCACACTACCGTAGCGTGTACGATGCTCTGTTTCAGGCATCCGGGGATGAAAAAACCATCTATACGGCGAAAGGGTTAACATACTCGCACAACGGCTATTTCAAGTCAGCCAAAAGCCGCTATGACCTCGATCGCCTGCTTGGGTTTGTTCCTGGCAAGTTGACTTGACGTTGTTTAGCTGCGGGTTTGGTGAAAAGAATTCTATGGGGTTTGGTATGGTGAAGGTTGAACGGGGTCTGTAGTGGCATCAGCGTGTACAATAAAGGATAGAGAGCGCTCTCTTGGCGTTGTCATCACCGGTGGAAGCAAGGGGCTGGGCTATGCTCTTGCGTCAGAATTTCTTGCGGCGGGTGACCGTGTTGTGCTCTGCGGCAGAAATTGGCAGGGTGTAGAGGATGCGTTACACTCCCTTCGTCTGGCTGTGCCGGGAGGGGCGGTGCATGGCATTGTTTGCGACGTGGGCGAGCGTTCCAGCGGAAAATTGCTTGCCGATTTTGCGGTTTCGCGGCTTGGAAGGGTGGATCGCTGGATTAACAATGCAGGGACGGCGGGGCTCTTGAAGCGACCGTTGTGGGAGCTGGACGGGGAAGATATTCGCGAAACATGCTCGACCAACCTTTCGGGCACCATTGTTATGTGTGCTGAGGCTGTCAGGGTGATGCGGCGGCAGCCAGCTTCCAAAAAACCGTGCTATCATATTTTCAATATGGGCTTTTCCTCGGCAGGGGCGGCTTTGTCGCGTTCAGCGGTGCCCCACAAGGCGTCGAAACGGGGGGTGGCTGAAGTGACCCACTTTCTTTCGGGGGAGTTAAAGGCGGCAGGGGTAACAAGTATTGGGGTTCATGAGTTGAGTCCCGCTCTGGTGCTGACAGAACTTTTGCTTCGCGATGCGACGGAATCGGCAAGCAGGTTTTTACGGGTTATCGCAGAAAAGCCTGAAAAGGTGGCGGCTGTTCTGGTGCCGAAAATACGGGCGATAGAGGGACGAAACCGTCGCGTGAGGTATGAGCCGCTGGCAAAAACGTTTTTCAGGATATTCGCTGGTATGCGCCGGATTCTTGGTAAAGAGTTATTTTAGGCTTTGCGGAAAACAGGGGTGGCTGATGGAAACTGTTCAATAATCTATTTCAATTTTTTTGGCATCATCATGAAGAGAGTACTTGTGGCCGGTTCGACCGGCTATCTGGGTCGCTATGCAGTGCAGGAGTTTAAAAATCGCGGCTATTGGGTTCGTGCTCTGGTGCGTAATCCTGATAAGTTCAAGCAGCCCGGCCCTTACTTTACGCCCTCTATTGAGGATCTGGTTGACGAGGTGCTTGTGGGCGATGCCACAAAGCCCGAAACCATTCTGGCGGCGTGTGATGGCATTGATGTGGTTTTTTCATCGCTTGGCATGATCAAGCCTGATTTTGTGCATACCATTTTTGAGGTGGATTATCAGGCCAATATGAATTTGCTGGATTTGGCGCTGAAGGCGAAGGTCAAGAAGTTTGTTTATGTCTCGGTTTTTGATGCGCATCGCATGATGAATATTCCGAACGTTCAGGCTCACGAGAAGTTTGTCAGGGAGCTGAAGGCGGCCAACATTGACTCTGCCATTATCCGCCCGACGGGCTACTATTCGGAGATCGGGCAGTTTGTTGCGAGGGCCCGCAAGGGATTTATGCTGATGGTTGGTGATGGTTATCAGCGCTCCAATCCCATTCATGGCGCTGATTTGGCAAAGGTTTGCGTTGATGCTGTTGATGGAACGGCAAAAGAGGTTTCCGTGGGCGGGCCTGAAGTGTTCACCTATCTCGAAATGGTTGATCTCGCTATTGAAATTGCCCAAACCAAGCCCATCGTCTTTCCTCTGCCACTTTGGGCGGCTGACGGGCTGGTTGCGGCAGTTGGTCTCTTCAATCGCGATGTCCATGATGTTGCGCTTTTTGCGACGACGCTCAGCCGGGTGGACTTCATCGCCCCGCTCTATGGCACGCATCGGTTGCGTGATTTCTTTATGCAGTGCGGGGCGCTGGGAAGCTGAAGTTGCCTGGTGTGGTCAGCTTATCTTGTACCCTGGGCCGCCACCGCCTTCAGGCACCGTCCAGGTGATGATGCCGTAGGGGTCGGCCACTTCGCATGTCTTGCAGTGGAGGCAGTTGGAGGAGTTGAGCTTGAGCGCCGGGACGGGTTCTGTGGTTATTTCGTAGACCGATGCGGGGCAGAAGTGCCGGCAGGGGTTGGCGAACTCCGCAAAGCATTTTTTGAGGCAGATTTCAGCAATATCTTCAGGCTTGATGCGCAGGTGGCAGGGCTGGTTCTCTTCGTGCATGACGCCGGAGCGGAAGAGGCTCTGCTCTTTGCTGAAGGTGAGTGTGCCGTCTGCCCTGAACTCTGGTATTGAGGGGAATGCTGTTTTTCTTTTTTTCAGGCCAAGGCCGGGGAGGGGTGCAAGCGCTGGCTGAGTGAGTTGCGTTTTCGGCAATGAGAGGCCGGGAAAGCTGAGCTGAAGGCCTGCCTGAACAAGTCCGGCGTAGAGCCCTTTGTCGAAGGCTTTGCGGTAGTTCCGGGCGGCGTGCAGCTCTTCGAAGGCCCATGAGTTTTTGAACCGTTCGGCGTAGCTGCCGAGGCGTTCCGTGGAGAAGTCGTTGTGCAGCAGCGCTTCAAAGAGGGTTTCGGCGGCAAGGAGGCCCGACTTCATGGCGAGGTGTATCCCTTTGTGGCGTTGCATGTTCACCATCCCGGCGGATTCTCCGGTAACGAGAAAACCGGGCCCGTAGAGCGGTGGTATGGCGTCAAAGCCTCCTGAGGCGATGGTTCTTGCGCCCGACTCAATCATTGAGCCTCCTTTGAGGATATTGGCAAGGAACGGGTGCATTTTGAAGCGCTGGAGGTTCAGGTGGGGGTCCGAGAGGGGCGCCTCTGCCCCCGGTGAGGAGATGAACCCGATGGAGATGAGTGTCGGGGAGAAGGCGTAGAGCCATCCGCCGCCATAGCTCTCAGTTGAAAGAGGATAACCGAAAAACTGGTGTACCTCTCCTGCCTTGAGCTGCCCTTCCACTATCTGCCAGCTCTCTTTTACTCCGGTTTCGTAGCGCTGCCCTGTGCTTCCTGATGGAAAGAGTGCGGAGAGCTGGCGAGCGAGCGAGCCGTCGGAGCCTTCGCCGATCACGGTAACGTTGCTTTTGAGCAGAAGTCCTGGTTCAAAGTTGGCTTTCGCTTTTCCTTCCCGGTCGAGCCCCTTGTCGTCAGTAATGATGCCCGCAACTTTGCCGTTTTCGAGAAAGGGGGCGGCGGCGGCGGTGTTGTCGAAAAGCTGGATGCCCTCCTCGTCGGCTTTTTCAGCCATCCAGGCGCCGAGGCGGCTGAGCGAGAGGAGAAGTGCTCCCTCGTTGCTGAACTCTTTGGGGATAAAGGGAATCGGGAATTTCCTTCTATTTTGCAGAAACCAGAGCCTCTCCTTTGAGACGGTGGCCTCAATCGGGCAGCCCTGCTCCCGATAGTCGGGAAAAAACTCAGCGAGGGCCCTTGGGTCGAGCAGCGCTCCTGAGAGGAGGTGTGCGCCTGCGTAGCGCCCTTTTTCGATGATCGCAATTGAGGGTTCAAGAGGCTTTGCTGACCTGGCATTGTGTCGCTTGATCATACGCTGCAGGTGGATAGCCGAGGTGAGGTTTGCCGGGCCTGCGCCAACAAACACGATGTCAAATTCGACTGATTCACGTTCCTGTTTCATGCTGGTCAAGCTAATGGTTCAGAGAAGAATTCCTCCCAGAATCAGCGATGCAACGCTGAAGTAGATAACGATACCGGTGACGTCGACAAGTGTTGCCACAAAAGGTGCTGAGGAGACTGCCGGGTCGAGGCCGAGCCGCTTCAGGAGCAACGGAAGCATTGAGCCGGTGAGCGTTCCGAACAGGACAATACCGACAAGAGAAATGCCTATGGTTGCCGCTACGTAGAGCGTTTGTGTGCTGTATTTGCCAAAGGCCATGCTCCACAGAATGACCCTGAATGCACCAATAGTGCCAAGAATTAAGCCAAGCGCCAAACCGGAAGCAAGTTCACGGCGCATGACCTTCCACCAGTCGCTGATGGTTATCTCACCAAGCGAGAGTGACCGGATAATAAGGGATGCTGCCTGTGAGCCCGAATTACCTCCACTTGAAATGATGAGCGGTATAAAGGTCGCGAGCACAATCGCTCTGGCCATTTCATCTTCAAAATATGCCATCGCCGAGGCCGTCAGCATTTCGCCGACAAAGAGAATCACCAGCCAGACGGCACGTTTTTTGATCAACTGGGGTATTGGCAGATCAATGTAGGGATCCTCAAGCGCTTCGATACCGCCAAATTTCTGTATGTCTTCGGTCTCCTCCTCTTCTGCGACGTCGAGCATGTCGTCAACGGTTACAACACCGATCAGGTAGCCGTTGGAGTCGACAACCGGAAGCGCAATGCTGTCGTAACGCTTGAAAGCTTCGAGAGCATCGGCCTGATCCTGTGATGCCGTGAGGGTGATGATCTTCTCTTCAGCAATGATCTCACTCACCTTTTTTTCAGGCGGGGAGAGCAGGAGTGCCCTTGCGAGCAGTTCACCCTTGAGTTTGCCGTTGTCGTCGACAACATAGATGACGTTGAGGGTTTCGCTCTCGTGGCCGTAGGTGCGGATGTAGTCGAGCACCTGATTGATGTCCCAGTCTTTCTTGACGCTGAGGTAGTCGGGAGACATGAGTCGTCCGACGCTTCCTTCGGCGTAGGCAAGCAGGGTTTTTGCAATCTTGAACTCTTTGAAGGAGAGCAGTTTCAGTAACTCCTGTACCACGGTACTTGGTAACTCTTCAAGCAGTGCCGTACGGTCATCGGCCGACATACTGTTGAGAATCTGGGTGACATGCTTTTTGGTCAGCGCTGTCAGCAGGTTCTGCTGGGAGTCAAAATCAAGATATTCAAAGGTTTCTGTTGCCAGATCTTTTGGAAGCAGCCGGAAGAGGACAGCCTGCTCGTTTTCAGGAAGATCGGAAATAAGTTCGGCGAGGTCGACCGGCAGCCAGTCGTTGAAAATACGCTGTAAGGCGCTGAAGTTGCGCTGCTCAATCAGCTCCCTGATTTCCGGCAAGAGTGAGGTTCCGAGCATGGGCGGAGCAGGTTAAATCTATCGGTTATGGCAGCTTTCTGCAGAGAGAGGCTCAGCCTCAAAAAGAGTTATTTTTTGAAACTTTCCAATACGATCCGCTTTTTTAACATTTATGTAACCTTACCCTTCGATACCTGGGCGTTGTTGATCATGACAGAACTTCTTATCGAAGAGATCGATTCCGTTGCACAGCGAGTCAATAGCCATAGATATTGTTTTTTGAGCCGCTCCATCGCAGCAAAATTATAATTTGTAATGGTTCATGTATGTATTATAATGTAGTAAGTCATGATTAAACTTCAACTGCTGTAAATTTCCCTGGTTAGTACATGGGCAGAGTTATTGCGATTGCAAACCAGAAGGGGGGGGTCGGAAAGACAACCACTTCTGTTAATATAGCGGCCTCTATCGCCATCTCTGAGTTCCGGACGCTGCTGATCGATATCGATCCGCAAGCCAATGCGACCTCTGGTTTCGGCCTTGAAATTGGCGATGAGATCGACAATACCTTTTACCAGGTGATGGTAAAGGGCGGCAAGATACAGGATGCCATTAAATCATCCAGTCTGGAGTATCTTGATGTGCTTCCTTCCAATGTCAATCTTGTCGGGATGGAGGTTGAGCTGGTGAACATGAAAGAGCGTGAGTATGTGATGCAGAAGGCGCTCAAGGGTATCCGCGACCTCTACGACTACATCATTATCGACTGTCCGCCCTCGCTCGGTCTTATCACCCTGAATTCACTTACGGCGGCAGATTCCGTTCTGATTCCTGTTCAGGCTGAATATTATGCGCTTGAGGGGTTGGGAAAACTGCTTAATACCATCAGTATCGTTCGCAAGCACCTCAATCCAAAGCTCGAGATCGAAGGGGTTCTGGTGACCATGTATGATGCGCGGCTCCGGCTGGCATCGCAGGTTGCTGAGGAGGTCAAGAAATTTTTCAAGGAGAAGGTGTACAAAACCTATATTCGCCGCAATGTACGGCTTTCCGAGGCGCCAAGTCATGGCAAGCCAGCCTTGCTTTATGATGCACAGTGTATAGGATCGAAAGACTATCTTGATCTGGCCCAGGAGATTTTTGAAAGGGATGGCAATATTGATAAATTTAAAGTTCGTCAGCCGTAGCTGACCGGGTAAGCTGATGGGTGATATGGCGAAAAAAGCATTGGGACGTGGTCTGAAAGCACTTTTTCAGGACGACGGATTTGTTTCTGTTTCGAAGGATGAGGCAGAGGAGCCTGCTCCGGTTGGAAGTATCGGCAGTCTGTCGATTGAGAAGATCATTGCAAATCCGTTTCAGCCCCGCAAGGAATTTGATGAAACCGCTCTTGAGGAGCTGAAAAATTCCATTCTTGAAAATGGGGTGATTCAGCCGGTTACGGTTTGCCGGGATGGTGATGGCTACCAGCTTATCAGTGGAGAGCGGCGGCTCAGGGCGGTCACGCTTGCCGGGTTCAAATTTATTCCAGCCTACGTCATTGAGGCGCATGATGATTCAACCAAGCTTGAACTGGCGCTGATTGAGAATATCCAGCGCGAAGATCTCAATGCCATCGAAATTGCCCTCGCCCTTAAAAGCCTGACAACGAAGTGTAACCTGACACAGGAGGAGATTGCGCAAAAGGTGGGCAAAAACCGCTCCACTGTCAGCAATTTTCTCCGCCTCCTCAAACTGCCGCTGCAGATTCAGGACAGCATCAGAAGCCGCGAAATCTCTTCCGGTCATGCGAGAGCACTGGTCAACCTTCCCGGAGAACAGCAGCAGTTGAAGGTGTGGAAACAGATTCTTTCCCATCAGCTTTCCGTTCGCCAGACCGAGGCACTGGTGAGTCGCATGTTCAAGGAGCAGTCAAAGCCCCTTCAGACGGCATCTTCGGAGCGCTCTTCATACTTGACGGAGCTTGAGAGCATGTTGAGAAACAACCTTGCAACGAAGGTTCGCATTGTTGAAAAAAAGGGGGGCAAAGGAGAGATTCATATCCAGTACTTCTCTAATGATGATCTCGACAGGCTTCTCGAACTGATGCGCCATGAGTAAACTCCCCACAGAAGCTTCCGCGTTGAAAATAAAAGTCCACACATAAGCAAGAAACAATAATCATGAGGTTTACCCTTGTTGGAAACGGAAAAATGGGCCAGCAGGTGGCTCTGGTCATTGCCCGGTCGGGCTGCCACGAGACGGCGGCCGTGCTCGATATCAATACAGCCATCACTCCTGACCTTTTTCAGGGAAGCGATGCCATCATAGATTTTACCGTCAGAGAGGCATTTTTGGCCAACCTCCCCGCCATGCTCGCATCGGGCGTGCCCGTTGTTGTGGGTACCACCGGCTGGGATGACCGGCAGCAGGAGGTCAAAGCGATGCTCTCCGATGCCGGCAGCTCATTGCTTTATTCGGCAAATTTTTCGCTCGGCGTCAACATCTTTTTGCGCACAGTGCGTGAAGCTGCACGCCTTATCGCACCCTTCGGCCAGTTCGATATTGCCTTTGCTGAACAGCATCATACCGCCAAGGCCGATTTTCCCAGCGGTACGGCTTTGCGGGCGGCTGACCTGATTCTTGCGGCCAACAGCCGGAAAAAGAGTATTGTGCGCCAACTCTTCGATGATAAAAAGCTTGCGCCGGATGAGCTGCAGGTGGCCTCTTTGCGCCTTGGTTCTGTGTTCGGGAAGCACTCCGCCTTCATTGATTCCGAAGCTGATGAAATTGTGGTCTCCCACACGGCCAAAAACCGCTCCGGATTTGCCTCTGGTGCCGTTGAAGCGGCTAACTGGCTCGCCCTGCGCCACAAAACTGCGCCGGGATTTTATACGATGGATGATTTTTTGAATGAAAAGTTTGCTGGGTAATATCGACTTTTGATGACTTGATTTTTTTTTTCGGACATCACTGGACTTGGTAAAGTAAACAACTTGTATGCGAATTTATTTGGACATGTGCTGTTTACAGCGTCCAATGGACGATCAAACACATTTGCGCATTCACTTGGAAGCTGAGGCTATACTTGGTATACTTACTTGGTGTGAATCAGGGAGTGCCGAATTACTCAATTCCGTGGCATTGGGTTACGAAGTTGATCACAATCCTTATCCCGCAAGAAAAGCTTTTGTTTTACAAACGTTATTGAAAAGTAGCCAGGTTATTCAGGCTGGGGATTCGGTAGAGCGACGCGCTCAAGGCTACGTCCATAATGGGATTAATGTATTGGATGCCTTGCATCTTGCTTGTGTGGTAGAAGCTCATGCAACTTATTTTTGCACGTGTGATGACCGTTTTTTTCGGCGAGCAAAACAAGTTGAAACAGAACAAACAAAGGTTGTTTCTCCTTTGGAACTTATTGAGGTAATCGAACCATGAATATTCCAGCAAAGTCTTTAACTGAAGTAACCAATCAGGCGCTCCGGGTACTTACCAGAGAAATTGGTTCTGCTGACACCATGCGTTTTATTGGTCAATTTTCTACAGGCACGGGAAATTATACTGAGGAGCGAGCGGCACTTTTCGACCATCTCTCATTGGACGATGTTCTTGCTGAAATTCGGGCTCAGCAAAAGGTGAAAAAGCAAGCCTGACTTAACCCCATAAAACTGAAAGTGATTGTTCATGAAGCTGAAGAGGGTGGATATTGGGCATAAGTCCCCGCTATTTCAGGGTGCGCCACTCAAGGCGAAAGCTATGAGGAGGTGTTGTCTCATTTATCTGAAGCGATAGAAGTGTGCCTCTCAATTGATTTCTAAAATTATCAGTGTTATTCCGCCATGATTGCTTCTACTGACACAAATCCAAGAACACTTTCTTAGTGGTTTACCTGAGGTTCAGCATCTATAATCACGATACCTGTTTTTTTGTTTCTCATCTTTGGTACTGTCGGAGCATTCTTTTTAGGCGGTATTCAGACCCTTGCCTATGTAAAAGTAATGAAAGACGTTTGGGGATGGGCGGGATATGTGCTCGTACTTTTCATTTGGCCTTTTTCTTTGCTTATACCTGGTTTTCTTTGGTGGGCTGCAATCAAGGAAACTCCGAGTATTTATGCAAGCGAAGCTACAACAGTATCGAGAGCCGCTGGAGTTCGTAAGGCAGTCATCACGGTGATTTTATTGGTTGTATTTTCGATTTTTATACAGTGGGGACATGGGCGGATTATTGGTTGGATGGCAAGTTAGAGATCAGGATGCCGCATATTATTTCAATGTGATAGGTTTTCTTTTACTGTGTTATTTGTATGGATGTCTCAACTATCAATTGGGGCTCAGTTGCCGATTGGGTCTCCGGTATTGGTTCGCTTTCTGCGGCTATTGTGGCTTTATATATAGCCAAAATCTCACAAAGGGTCAGACTTAGAGGATATTGCGGATATACGGTTAGGTTAGGCGGCGGAATGCTTAAGCAAAATCTTGTGTCTATAGATATCACAAATATTGGTAGCCGTGGAACTGTAATTAATAACATTGGTATCCGTATTGGCCTGTTTAGAAGACGTTATGGAATCATTCCTGTTGACCGAGACAATTATTCAGATAAAATTCCAATGTTACTGAATGATGGTGATCAAGGTCATTGGTGTATTCCTTTGGATGAAAAATTCTCATGGATCAATGGCCTTTGTAAAGACTTCATCAAATCTCCGTTAGATATCGCAACAATGCAAATTCAAGTTCATACCACAAATGGCGGAACGCAAAATATTCGTCCCAATAAAAATTTGCGAAAAATGTTTTTTGAATCATTGAACAAAAAAACTGAATAACCCATCATGAATAAAATTTTCTCTGAAAGATATGCCTGCTGAAAAACCGGTTCATTCTCGTTTGCCGTTTGCGGGGAAACGGTTCGCTGTTCTGCTGGGTGCGGCCATTATTCTTGTTACAACAACGGTACCCTACCTTACCCTGCTCAATATTCTTCTTCCTGTCGGCATTTTTGTGGCTGGAGCGGTTGCGCTTCATCAGACCATCATGCGCTTCCAGGTGAGATTGCCCTACAGTGAAGCCTTTGTTCTGGGATGTACGAGCGGTCTGGTTGGAGGTATCCTCTCCGTAGTTGTCAGCTTTCTTCTCATTCAGGTTATCAATTATACACCGGGAATGGAGAGCTTTCTCTTTGTGATTGACTGGATGCTCGATGTAGCAAAGGGAAAACCGGAGCTTCAGGAGCAGGTGCGGACGCTTGTGGAGGCCAAAAAACTTGTTCTTGCACCGGCAGAGTTAACCTTCACCGACCTGCTGATGAACGCGGTTGTTTTTGGCGCTTTTTATGCACTGATAGCCGGCCTTGGTGGAGCCTATGCCGTGCGCAGGCTTAAGCGTCAGGCGGCACGGGGCTGAGCGGCCAATAGCCGTCAAGAACCAGCTTGTTGTAAAATTTACGGTCGATCTTTTGTGAGCCAGGCAGTGTCGTCCACTCGTTTACCCGGCTGTAACTGGTCGGGCTTTTCAGTTTTCCAACCATAGAGCGCATGGCCTCGACGACGGTTGCGTCATCAGGTGTTTCTGCAGCAGCGGTTTTTATGAAGGCCACGGGGCGATGGCCATATTCCTTATCAGGAGCCGCGATGACCAGAGCTTCCAGAATACCCTCAACCATCATCAGTGCTCTTTCGATCTCTTCGGGGTGGATGTTTTCCCCTCCTGAGATGAACATATTGTCCTTGCGGCCAAGTACGGTAACCTCCCCTTTTTTTGATAAAGTGCCGATGTCGGCGGTATGAAACCACCCCTCCCGGTCGGTTTGGGGCTGAATAACGCCATCTCGCAAGTATCCCTGAAAGAGACAGGGCCCTTTGACCAGCAACTCTCCATCTTTTGCTACACTCAGCTCCCGGTAGGGGAGGAGTTGGCCGCTGTTCTGCTCGGTGGCGGTTATCGGTGCAGGAGTGGTTGCAATCTGTGATCCCATCTCGGTTGAGCCGTAACTCAGGTAGAGGGGGATAGCCTCGCGGATAGCCTCTTCAATCAGCGATTTTGGCGCGGCACTTCCGCCGAGCAGAACGACCTTCAACTGGCGGAGCAGGGCCGTGCTCTTTTGGTCATCAAGCAGACGGTAGAGCTGCGTGGGTACAAGGGAGAGGTGGGTGAGCGGGAAGTTTTGCAGCGATTGGCCGAGCGATTCATCCGGTTCTGCGAGAGCAAGTGCGCCGCCGGAGATGAGCGATCGGAAAAGGAGTGAGTAGCCGCCAATGTGGTAGAGCGGCAGTGAAAGAAGCCAGCAGTCACCCGCACCAAACGCAATATTTTCATTCGAGCCGAGAGCGTTATACCAGTGGTTGGCAAAGCTGTGCAGAGCCGCTTTTGCCTCCCCCGAGCTTGCGGAGGTGTGGATAATGGTTACGGAACGATCCATTGTGTTCGCTGCTCCAGACTCCGGAGGTGCGTCAGTCGGGCTCTCCTCAAGGGTTTTGCTGCGTTCTGTGCCGCGCGACGGATAGTCAAGAAGTGAGGCAAGTGTTACTGTGCTGAAACGGGTGAATTGCTCGTGATGGGAGGTAACCACCAGACGGGGATTCAGCCGTTCCAGCGTTTTGCTGAGCAGGTGTTCCGGAAAACGGTAGTTGAGCGGCGCGGCAATCATGCCGGCTTTCAGCAGCCCGAGAAGAAGCAGTACCATCTCCCCGCTGTTTGGCGCGGCAATTGCCACAATATCTCCGGCACGAACTCCCTTTCGTCCGAGGCTCTTTGCAATCTTTTGCGCTGCTCTCTCGCATTCAGTGAAGGAGATCGTTTTGCCACCAATTCTCAGCATGGGCGCGTTGCCGAATCGCGTTGCCGCCGGCCCTATAATGTCCATACTGAAGTACGCTTGAGACATCTTTGATTGACCTTTAACCCTTCTCCGTAGAGTTTTTGAGCATCAAGCAGAGCATTCTCAGCTCCAAACGCTGTTTCGAGCAGGTCGTGCTTCAGATAACGGTAGGTGTCGAGCCCGCAGGCGGCTGGTTTGACGGCAGTTGATGCTGCCAACCAGGCGTAAAAGCTCAGACTGATGCCGCTTTCGAACGCGGAGCTGAAAACCGCAAGCAGATTGTGTTCTCTCGCATATCTGGCGAAGGTCAGTGCGGTTGAAATACCTCCCAACCGGCTTGGCTTCAGTATCAGCGCCGCAAGTGATGCTTCAGGAAGTTCAGAGAGCAGTTCAGGTTTTTGCCAGAGCGTTTCGTCGAGTGCTGAGGGGATCGCTGTTTTTGCCCAAAATTCGCTAATCAGCTCGGCCTTTTTCAGTGGCTCTTCGATATAGGCGATGCTTCCTTGCGGAATGTGTTGCGCAAAATCGAGCGCTTCGTCAAGTGTGAGCGACTGGTTAGCATCAAGCCGTAGCTCAATACGATCTCCGAAGGTGCGGTACAGTGCCCTGATGCTTCTGATGGCACTCTCGGTATCACTTGCCGTGACTTTAAGCTTGAAGGTGCGGTATCCAAGTGTGAAATACTCCTCTGCCCGCTGTGTGACGAGCGTTGTATCGCCAAAGAGGAGAGCATTGACTGGTACCTGGCGGGCGGCAGGCCCGGCATCTGCAAAAGCGGGAAGAGTGCCCCCTATGGCTGCGTCAAGGTTGATCATCGCCATCTCCAGACCGGTACGAACCGAGGGGTAGAGCCCTTCCAGCAAAAGGCTGGGATTGGCAAGATCGTGTTTTGCCAGCAGCTCTACCAGTTGTGCTTCGGCTGATTGCAGCACTTCCCGGTGCAGACCCGGAAGCGGAGCAATTTCACCATAGCCGATATGCCGCTCTCCCTGACTTTTCAGTGCAACGATAATGCCCTCCCGTTGCACAAGACGCCGCCCCTTGACGGTGACGGGCTCCGTAAAGGGGATGGCATATCGGTAGAGAACGATATGCGCCGCGTTCACGGTCTTTTGGGAAATTTGCTGAAATCAGGCTTCCGTTTTTCGACAAAGGCGTTGCGCCCCTCTTGACCCTCTTCACTCATATAATAGAGCATGGTGGCATTGCCAGCAAGTTCCTGCAGGCCAGACTGACCGTCACAATCGGCATTAAGAGCCGACTTCAGGCAGCGGATGGCAAGCGGGGAGTTGGCAAGAATTTCGCGGCACCACTGCACGGTCTCCTCTTCGAGCCGTTCGAGCGGCACAACGGTGTTCACCAGCCCCATGGCAAGCGCTTCTGCAGCATTGTACTGGCGACAGAGGAACCATATTTCGCGTGCCTTTTTCTGACCGACAAGCCGTGCCATATAGCTTGCACCCCATCCTCCGTCAAATGAACCAACCTTGGGGCCGGTCTGGCCGAAGATGGCATTCTCAGCCGCAATGGTGAGGTCGCAGAGCATGTGGAGCACGTGGCCGCCGCCGATGGAGTACCCGGCAACCATGGCAATAACCGGTTTCGGGCAGGTGCGGATATCGCGCTGAAAATCGAGGACATTGAGCTTGTTGACCCCTTTGCCGTCGGCATAACCGGCGTTACCCCTGATTTTCTGGTCGCCGCCCGAGCAGAAGGCCAGATCGCCCTGGCCCGTGAGGATAATAACACCAATTGCATTGTCATTCCTTGCATCTTGAAGGGCCTCAATCATCTCGTCAACCGTTTGCGGGCGGAACGCATTGCGCACTTCCGGGCGGTTGATGGTGATTTTGGCAATGCCTTCAGCTTTATGGTAAAGGATGTCGGTAAAGTCACCTTCTGGTATCCAGTTTACAGCGCTCATATCAGGATTATTGATGCTTGTTGAAAAATTGTGTCAGGCGGTCAAGAAACAGCTCCCGGTTTTCAATGTGCAGCGTGTGACCGCAGCCGGGAAAAATCTCAAGCGTTGATTCAGTGCATAAATTAACCATTTGACGCCCAATCTCAACGAATTTCAGGTCTTTTTCCCCTGCAAAAAATTGTATCGGCACCCTGTTTTTTTGCAGTTCATCCCACGCAGAGGGCTGCCGACCCGTGCCGAGCAACCTGAGAGCAAGGGCAAGATTTTCAGGATTATTGATTTTTCGTTCACCCTCAACCTCTTTGAATATCGGGTGACTTTTGAGTGTGGCAAAGAGTGGCTGCTCATACCACGCATCAATGAATCCCTCAAAGTTTTTTTCAATTTTTCGTGCAATACCTTCGTCGCTTTCCCGTCGGTTGAGGCGCTCCTCTTCGGTTCTGAGGCCGGGGGAGGCAGAGACAATAATCGCTTTGGCAAAGAGTTCCGGGTGGCGCAGCAGCAGGGAGAGCGCGATACGCCCGCCCATCGAATAGCCGACAAGAAAGCAGGGTTCGGGAGTTGCCGAGCGGCTCAGTTCTTCCGCAAGCGCATCGACAGTTTCGGTAAAAAAGAGGTCAGGGTTGCCGTTTGCTTCTATATCGCTCTCTCCGTGCCCAGGCAAGTCAACCAGAATGCAGCAATAATCATTTTCAAGCTGCCGGGCCATTGGAGCCCAGTCGCTCCCCGAGCCCAGAAAGCCGTGCAAAAAGATGATGCGGGGCAGGGAAGAATCCTTTACGCTTTCAGTGTTGAGTGGGGTCTCACTATTGGAACTGGTTGTTGTGGGCATACTATTATTGACAGATTGTTATGCTTGTTTAGGGTGGTCATCAGGAACGATTCCGGATTAATATAGAAACCTTATCGATGTGCAGAAAATGATTTGCGAGTGAAAATGATGGTTGTTAAGCAAGAAAAAACTTTGTAACCTGAGCAGATACTCTTCTGTCGCAATCATCTGGATTGGTTGTGCAATCAACGCCGGAATGACGTTACTATTTTCCGGCTCTGCCAGAACAACAGGTGAAGCTCAAGTATGGAAAAGGTAGCTGAATTTATCAATGCCAAAAGTTACCGCCAGGCTCTTGCCCGTCTGTGCCGACTTGCGGGTTCGCCAACTATTGATGGTCGCCGGGTTCTTGACGATTGGGAAAACCAGCATGAAAAGGATGAATTGATGCTCATGGATGCCATAGATCGCATCGAAAGCATCGACAATAAAGAATCAACGATTACGTCCGAAGAGGTCAACAATGATCCGTTGCTTTGGCTTAGGGCTCTTGACGATTTTTGCGTTCGTATTAACCCGAAATCGTATGGTTATTTACGGAATTTACGTATTGATGATGGTGAAGATCAGGTCTGGATGCTGCCAATTTATCAAAAATCTGAATCGTGCGGGGGTGGAAAGCGCTTGCAATTTGGCAATATTGCCTATTGGTTGAAGCATTACAGAGTGGTACCGCACAATAACCCTCAAAAGATTCCTGTCAATGTGGTTGGAATACCGAGGGGCTACCATGATTGGCTTGCAAATCATTTTTCTGCAACAACGATCAGAATTGCCGTCGTTCATTTTGATGACGGAGTGAGGCCGAATGTTTCTGACAAGAAGCCCTCGCACTTCATCTGCAAAGAGATCAGTGACACTGAAACGCGTTTTGCATCGGCGCTGCACCATATCAGTGAAGAAAAAAAACGAAACGCTCACATCCTTGTGATGCCAGAGCTTACAATCACTCCCGATATCAGATCCCGAATCGTTTCAGAGTTTCAGCAATTGCACAGAAAAAATGGTGAAAAGCATTCCCTCTCGGTTCCTCTCATTGTTCTCGGAAGCTTCCATGAGCAGGTCGAAAAAGGGTGGCGAAATCATGCTGAGGCTATGCTTGGGCTGGACGGCACACTCCTGTTTGGCTGCGATAAGCGCAAATCGGTTACCTTTAACAAGCGAAAGGAGGGTATAGAATGTGCTCCGAATCATTTTACCTGCTTGTTTACATCACTCGGACTGATGGCCATGGCGATCTGCAAAGATTTTTTTGAAGGCGAACCTGCCATGGTGTTGGCTTCTCTGCCGCTTGACTGGCTGCTTGTTCCGAGCATGACCGATAAACTTAATCCACATAAGGCGACAGCAAAAACAATGCACGATACGCTCGGAACAATTGTGGCTGTCGCCAATCAGGAAATGCCTGCTGGTTCAACTCCAGTGCGCGGGTTTGTGCAGCACCAGAAATTTGTTGAGTGTAAAGAAGATCTGGTTATCGTCTCTGTAACCAGGGATGAATTCGACTATTTTACGCTGGTTGACTTGAGTTGATATGCAGGCAGGAATTTTTTAATAGCTAAATAATGTTAAATTAATTCTAACTAAAAAGGTTTAGGATAATTTAGAAATACTCTCATGAGCACACTCGATCTTCATGCCAGCGATCCTATACTGTTTGTCGATCGCTCTACACCATCCGAACTCTTTGAAGCCATTCGGACACTTGAAAAATGGGATGAACAGGCTCTGGATATGGCCAATCTGTTGATTACCGTCTGGTCAATGGATGCAATTGCTCGACTCAACGATCGCGAAGGTATATCTGAAATGCAACGTCTTATTCATCGAACTCTTAACGGTGCAAATTCGCCAGCATCGCTTCCTGAAGAGTTCATATACCGATGGCAGGAGGCGAGTGATATGCTCGAAGCGAGGCGACTCAATCTTGCCCATGCCGATCCTGAGACACAACTGAAACGCCGTCATGTTCCGGAAATCCTGCAATTGCTTCTCGAAACAGGAAATCGTGAACTCCCCCAACTGGATCTTATTAAAAAACTTGGAGTCAGTGCGGGGCGAGTCACTCAGCTTATCGGGAATCTCGAATCAAGCGGCTTGGTAACCAAGCGGAAACATGGCCGTGATATTCTTTTGCAACTCACTGAGAACGGGAGGAAGCACGCTACAAGCGCAGCGCCAAAGACGGCTGCACCCGTGACAGGTTTTCGAGGGTTATTCTCAACAGACGCCACGATTCAATCGCACTTGAAAATTCGAAACATGAACGATGCCGCATGACTCCCTTCATCGTAACCTTCTACAGCTTCAAGGGCGGAGTCGGGCGCAGCCTGCTTGCCGCCAATATCGGTGTTCTTTGCGCCCGGCGCGGCAAGACGCTGCTGTGGGATCTTGATATCGAAGCGCCTGGGTTGCACAATATCCCGGGGTTGACACCATCAAAACCGGTCAAAGAGGGTTTTTTTGAATGGATGATTGCATGGCAGGAGTCTGGAAAAGCATCGAACAAAGCTGATTTCGGCAAACTTGTCAAACTCGCTTGCCAGACGCCGGAACAGGATCGCCTCTTCATCTTGCCCGCCTATGGCGATAACAAAGATTTTGCCGGGCTTTTCCAGAGCATCCGTTGGGACGATTTTCTGGTTCGTGATCTCGACAGCGGTCTTGGGCTTTTTCGCGGTATCCTTGATGCCTTCGGTAAAGCAGGTTTCGAAACAGTGTTGCTCGACTCTCGTACTGGTATCACCGACATTGGCGGTCTGCTTGCCGCCCTGCTGCCACACGCCACCGTTCTTGTCGGCAACTACGGCAGGCAAAATACCAAAGGACTTGCCCACGTCTGGCAAGCCCTCCAATCAGCCTGCGAGGGGCGAATTGCCGCACGGGGTACGCTGCCGCCCCTTACCCGCTTGCTGGTTGCTTCACCGATTCCGGATATTTCAGATTTGCGTGCCCAAGGCCAAGAGATTTGGAAAGAGTCCTTTGGTCTGACACACTCTGAGCTGGACACCATCCCTTTTGATCAGCGTATGCTCTTCACCGAAGAACTTTACGCAGCAACACGCCCGGAAACTCCGGTAGCCAAAGCCTATAACGATCTGGAACGCCGAATCGACAAAGTGCGCCAGCAGGTTATCGCTGAGAGCGAGACGGCCCGTCGTAGCGACGATACCCGTCCCGACCTGATAACCCGCCGTAACAAGGAGAGCAATGCACAAGGTAAAAGATTCGAAGAGCGAGTTGCCCACCTTCTGCGTCTGCTTGGTTATACCGTTGAACGGGAACAGTTGATCGATTCGCACAGGATAGACCTGGTTGCCCGGAAAAGAAGCGATTTCGGAAGAGAGGAGGTTTATCTTGTAGAGTGTAAGGATCATCAGGCCGTCACTCCAGAGGGAACTGTTACGAAATTCAGAACCTGGCTTGATGACCCTGATGCCAGAGTAATGCAGGCAAAAGGTATGATTATTGCTTCACACGATTTCACCCCCGCAGCCCGCAAAACCTCAAAAAATGCAGGGATATTGGCCCTCACCTACGATGAACTTGAGCGCAGTCTCTTCGATTTTTCACCCTACCTTGCCCGCATCCGTCAGCGCTACGAAGCAAGTGCACTTGCAGGTAACTATGTCGATCAATATCTGATTCTTGAAAAGCAGCCCGACGAAAAACCGGTGCCGATGTTGCCTCATGCGCTCCAGTGGGTTTCAGGAGCGGGAAGTCGATTGTGGCTGGTGCTCGGCGATTATGGTACCGGTAAAAGCACGCTGGTTGAGCGTCTTGCCTACGAACTTGCCCGTAACTGCGAAAATAATCCCGAAAGCCCGATTCCGGTCGAAATCAATCTGCGCCAGTTTCCCAATGCCATTTCGATTGAAAGCCTGATTCGCGAGCATCTCGAAACCGAACTGCGCACCGTGCTCAATCCAGAGATCGTGCTGCACTTGCTTGAAGCCGGGCGCTTGGTACTCCTGCTCGACAGTTTTGATGAAATGGGCGTAGCTCAGGCCGGACGCAGTGTTGAAGAGCAGTTCCGCCAACTGGTGCGTCCAACAGCAAATTCCGGTCGTAACCCACGTGCCAACCGGGTACTCATCACCTCTCGCAGCCACTTCTTCCGCGACAACAGCAGTGCTCGGCAAGCAGTTGAGGGTAGTGACAAGCTCTTCGAAGCAGATTCAGCTCTGGGCAAGGCTGCACGTGCTTTCGATGCTACGCTCGATACTTTGCCCGTCTTCACAAATGAGCAGATTGCCGAGTACTTGCAAAAGCGCCTCGGCATTGTTGAGGGTGATCAGGCGCGGCAGTTTATCGAAGAGAGATATGGCTTTCAGGATATCGCTTCAACACCCCAGTTGCTTGATATGATTGTAGCTTCTCTTCCCGATCTGATAAAACAGGGAGAGAAAGTGACCACCGGGTCACTCTACCTGACCTACACTACCCGCTGGTTGAACGCCATTCTTCTGAGCCAAGGGGAGGTAAATGTCGATCACATGCGCGACCTGCTTGAGCGCATGGCCTGTGAGCTTTGGAGCAGGCCACGCAACCAGATTCACTACACCGATCTCGCCGTGCTGCTGCATCATGAAGGTGGACTTGCCCGCAGCCTCGACAGTGAGCGGGTTGACCTTGAACTGCGTACAGCCTCTTTCCTTGTGCGGAGTACTGACGGCTATTACCGCTTTTCGCACCGAAGCTTTCTTGAGTTCTTTTTTGCCCGTGCACTCTTCCGCGCCCTTCAGGAAGGTCATTTTGCAGAAACTCTGACCTATGGCCGTATCAATCCCGAAGCCACCGCATTTCTGCTTGACTTGACTGAGTCAGAACAAGATACCTCCGATAAACTGACCGAAGCTATTCGTACCATTCTTGCAGACACATCGGAGTTCATTGCCCGAGGGCTTGCATCGCGTGAGCGTGCCCGCAGCACCGGAGAGTATAGTGATGCTCAGGCGGTTGTTGAGCATCTTCAAAAGATGCTCCTCAAAGAAAAAAATAAGAGGCAGTGAAATTCGCCACCCGTTTTATCCCTGAAGCGAAAGGGGAGATTGTACTTCTTCTCGAAAATGATCTGCAGGTTGTGAATGAAGGCACTCGGGATTGATATCGCTTTGAGCTTGCAGGATTTTGTCGTAGAGCGTTTCGGGCGCAATGTCTGCACCATTTGGCCATGATATGGTTCCACCCTCAATTGATGCTTTCCGGAAAAAAGCTAACTCTCTCAACGGCTCAAAAACAGGGCCCTTTGAAAGATATTCGGAAAAATCAACGTCGCCACTGATGCCGTTATCAAAGATGATATGGTAAACATACCCCTCTTTGCAGGCGATACGCACAATGTCGTTCATGTTCCACATTGGCCAAAAATCAGTCTAAAGGTTCAATCTTCTTGACATCAACAGGCTCACTATACGGCCCAAGAAAGCGATGCCCATTGAAATGTATGAGATGAGAGGGGGAGTCAGCAACCCAGACCTCGGTTTCCCATGCAATATCCCCAAGATAACGACTCATGAGTGCCCGGTCAGGAAAGGCTGTCACATAAACCAGTCCAGCGCTTGACCCTTCGAAGAGCTTTGCAAGCTCGTCGTGCCGCTTTCCATTGACGGGCCCGTGACTTGTTACTGCTTCAACAAGCAACAACCAGTTCTTTTCGGCGTAATGCAGAACGACATCGGGCATCTTTCCATGAGCATCCACATCTACACCCAACCTTGACAGCAGGGGAGCGTCGAAATAACTCCATTTGTCACCGGTGTCACCAGCATAGACCAGCACACTTCCGGGAGCAAATCGAGAGGCAAAATTCTCGATAATGGACTTGATCAGTTGGCTGTGCTCACCGGGGCTCAGGGTGACTTTTTTTCCCGGAGCAATTTCAACCGGAATGCGGTTCTGCTCACGCTCGTTTGCATAACGGGCGATAAGCGTCTCCCTTTCTGAGAGGTAGGCTGTCAGTGCTTCATGCCAGGTGTTGGAGGCAAAGGTGCGGAGCAGCGCCAGAGTGGAGGACTCGATTTGATAGACCGCTTTGGGGCTGTTAACTGCACGATCAGGTTTGTCGGGGTTATACCGCGTGATACCTGCGTCGCAGAACTGGTGCATTGTCTGCCGCCGGAATGTTTCGCGTGTGTTTGGGGCATACTCCTTGCGATAGTGTTCACGAACCCAATCCATGACAGGCGTAATACCCATAAGCGGGTTTTCAGCATCACTCCACTCCTTGCCTGGAGTCATTCCAAGAAGAGCCAGAAGGCAAAGAGCAGAACGTTCGTTATGCTGTTCTCGTGGCAAGCCAAGTGAAGCGATAACCTGAAGAGCCTCCTTGATATATTGTTTTTTTCGTTTCATGCGGTCATGGCTTTTATCCTGGCTTCAATTTCTGATTCTTCAAGCTCATCCTGCCGCATGACCCATTTCCCGAGTGCTGTCAGGGCATCACGGCTTGGATACCTGATTTGCCGGAGGTCTGTGGCATTGACCTGTGTGTGGCCGTTAAAGCTTCGAAAATGCTCATCGACCGCGCTGGTGTTGAGATAGACCGCAAGCCCACGTGCCAATGCTTCCGGCAATCCTTTTTTGTTTTCGTGAAAGAGGTTCAGGTGGTTCTCAAAGCCAAGCATGGCTGCGTCTCCAAATGTGCCGGGTTCAACCACACTTGCCACGATGCGACGTTTTTCTTCCTTGGATGAAAAGCGTCGAACAACACAGTAAAAGGCATTCTGGTAGAGCCACTTTTCGGTATCAGGGTTTCTCACAATGGCATTCGGTTTTTTCATACCGGCTATAGGCCATCGGCTTTTGATACCACTGAAATGGCCGGGGTAGAGGAGAGGCACGGTATCGGCTTCAGGCATGGCACGCAGATGCTCTTTCAGCCGAAAATCGACAACCGGCCCTGTTGATACCTGTATGCCCAGATCACTCAACTGAAAGGAAATTGCCGGGGAGAATTTGGTGGAGTTGTCCTCTTGTGACGTTGGTATGTGGATAAAGCGCTCTCTATCATCAGGCCAGAGAATGCTTTCGAATGGATATTCTGTGGTTGCAAGGTCATTGAACGTGTCGTCAGTAGAGGTTGAAACCCTCACCGGCCCAACACAGCCATCACGTTCAAGCCGAATGATAATGTTCTCCTGTAAGACGGCATCATCGCGGAAGGCCTGGCTGCGAGAGTCGAAGAGGTGGATGTGGCGGATGGCAGCATACTGAAGCAGAAAGTCACGAAACGGACGATAGTAGGGGCCGTTGCAGAAGCTGCGCGGAATAATTGCGACAATTTGACCTCCCGGGGCGGCCAGGGCTATAGCGAGTGCCACAAAAGCTGAATAGAGATTGACCGTTTCGATGTCAACCTGGCGAAGAAGCAGGCGCTCTCTTGAGTAACTCCCAATTTTCTTGTATGGTGGATTTAAAATGGCATGAGTAAAGTCATACTCTCTGAATTGAATTGCATTTACGGCTGCTTCAATAAAATCATCTCCGATGATTTCATAAGAGAATCGGGGTATGGCACTGTACGGTGAAAGGGAGTTTCGAAGTTCTTCGTGAATGACGTCGTCAATCTCATAGGCTTTTAACCGGATTGAGTGGAAGTCCAGATCTCCCTTTGAGCATCGTTCAAGAAATGCGCTTGAGAGCGAACCTATCCCGGCTCCGGCATCCAGCAGGCGGCATTCACCACTTGACCGAGGAAAGAGCCCTGCCATGAACGATGCCGTCTTTGCGGGGGTAAGATATTGCCCTAACTGCGATTTCTTTTTCGCATCGGTACGCTTTGATACGTTCAGGCGGTTTTTTTCAGCAACGGTAAACAATGTGTGTCATGCCTCCCGGCAAATGCTCATTTATCAAAATCCGGCGTACAACGTGAGAACAAATATAACAAAGCTCTGCGGCAATCTGATGTAGCAATGCCTATGCTGCGGAAGTTTAAGATGCAAATGATCGAAAAGTCACTATAACGTGTATTTATAATTTTAATTACGATTTGGTGAGTTCTTCTTTCATGTGACAGCATCGGCATTTTTGGCATCAATGATCTCGGTTTATTTACCGAAACCGGGCTCGGACGCTATACCGATATGGAGCGCTTTGCCGAAGCAGTGGAAAAACCGGCATTATGAACAGCCGAGCTTGTTGCGCTCATGCGCATCAATCGTACTCTCAAAATTATTGGTCTTGGTCGCAATCATTCATCCCCAAATATTTATCTCTTTTTTAAGAATACGTTAACCTTTTCCAAAGGTTAATCTCGGTACCTTTGTCACGTGATAAAAAATAAAGAAGCAGATGATCAAGACTCTATCAATCTAAAGCGGGGAGAAAAAAGAAAAAGTGAGGTTCATCAGGATTTCCTGGTGCATCGCCGGATTAACCAAGACATAACGTCCTTAAAAACATAATCAACTGTAAACATCAAACACCAGGCAATGAACTATTCACATAAGGCACTCTACGGATTACTTCTTCTCCTGATAACCGTTATGACTTCGGTTTCAGATCTCCGGGCGGCAGAGACGGATATTGACGGACACGTTATCAATACCGTGACCATAGGCGGTCAGGTCTGGATGCAGGAGAATCTTGACGTCAGCCGTTATCGCAACGGAGAGCTGATTAAACATGCCGCTACGACACAGGAGTGGCTTGACGCCGCAGCAAGTGGAAAAGGCGCATGGAGCTACTACAAAAATGATGCCGCCGGCAACGGAAAATATGGTCGCCTTTATAACTGGTATGCCGTACACGATCCTCGCGGTCTTGCTCCGAAAGGGTGGCATATACCGAACAATCAGGAGTTCAAAAAACTCTCAAACGCACTTGGCGGGGTCTATGTTGCTGGCGGAAAAATGAAATCCACCACACTTTGGATCAGCCCCATTTTTACAGCCGATAACAGCGGCCAGCCCGCAGTATGTGTTCCTAATGGCAATGTACTTTCATCGGTCTGCAGGCCCAATTTTACAGCCGATAACAGCAGCAAATTCACTGGAATGCCAGGTGGCATGAGAGGCGTCGATGGAGGTTTTTTCTTTATGGGTGAAAATGCTTTTTTCTGGACTTCTTCTGAAGTAACTCCTACAATCTCATGGTATGGTGCTCTTTCTTACCACCTTCCAACCTTTGTTCAAGGCTCTGAACAGAATGCTGATGGCATGTCTGTGCGCTGCATCAAGAATTAAACGCATAGAAATGTCATGATTCCTGCAATTGCCCGGTGAACCACTCTTCAGCAAGGTTTTCCGGGCAATTCTCTTTTTTCCCTCAAAAAGTGCAGATCTCTCCGACACTATTGTTAATGACAGAGTTCCTCTTCCGCCAGCGTCATGATTTGTTCCCGCAGGGCGCGGTGCTGGAGTACATTCTCCGCCCGTGAACTTTTTACCTCAATAATGATGCTCCGGTTGCTGCTGCACGCAGCGCGGTACACCTCACTGAATTCGCGGTTGGTGTGCGGGGCGGCATAGTCGAGCCCGAAGGTTTCGGCGGCTGAGCGGATGCTGTAGTTCTGGGGGGTGGCGAAGTGGGTTTCAAAGACGTCGCTGCATGCTGAGACCGGAAGGAACGAGAATATTGCGCCACCATTGTTGTTCAAAACGATGATCTGCATGGGTACCGGGAGTGAGCCGAGGAGCGAGAGGGCGTTGAGGTCGTGCAGAAATGCAATGTCGCCAATCATCAGTGTTGCGGGCTTCAAGTGTCCAGTAGCAAAACCGGCAGCGGTGGAGATGATGCCGTCAATGCCGCTTACTCCTCGGTTGATGGCGGTTGGAATGCCTCCTTCATGGCTGCTGTTGGCATAGTTGTCCATATCTCTGACGGGCATGCTGTTTGACACAAAAAGCACCTGTTGGCTGGTGATCAGCTCTGAAACGAGTCGGGCAGCGGAGATGTCGGTGACCGGCTTGTCGGGACGCAGTTCGGTTTGCATCTCTTCGGATGCTCTTTTGAAAAAGCGCTCAACGGGGTTGCTGTCGGGTTGTGGCGGAGTGGCGCGGCACCCTTTCAGCATTCCTGCTGTCTGTGCAATGGATGCTTCAAGACGGCAGGTGACGTTGTGGTCGGGGGAAAAGCGTGTCGGTTGCGGCTTGACAACAATGTAGTGTTCCGGTTGCCACTCTTTCAGCGCGGTTGCGGGGTGTTTTGCAATGACGTTGCCGCCAAAGTGCAAAACAAGGTCACACTTGAATGATTTTCGAACTTCGGTTGACTGGAGCAGGAGCTGCCAGGGATCGGCAGAGGCCACCATTCTCAGGCCGGATGAAAAATCGGCGTAGAGCGGAATGTTCAGGTCGATCGACAGTGCATTGACCGCCAACGCGTCCGCCCTGCTTGTCATGCTGCCGGCAATGATCATCGGCCTCTTTGCCGCTGCAAGCAGTTTGCGGAGCATGGTGATGGTGTTGCCGTCAGGCTGTTTTTCGGGTACTATCGAACTGCTGAATGGGTTTCCGCTTTCAAGCCACTCCTGGAGGGGAGCAAGCCAGAGATCATGTTGATCAGGTTGTTCCGGTTCAAAAGGCTCCCGGAAGGGCTGATTCAGGTGGACCGGGCCTGCTGACTCTCCGAGAGATGTTGCTATAGCGTAGGCGATGGTAGAGAGCAGCGCTTTGAGGGGAGTATCGGTTGATGGTACGGGGAGCTGCATCTGCCACCGGGTGTAACCGCCGAAGATGTTCTCCTGGCGAATGGTCTGGTTTGCGCCGCATTCAAGCAGCTCGAAGGGACGGTCGGCTGAAAGCACAAGCATCGGCTGAAAGTCCATTGATGCCTCAACCACTGCTGGAAAATAGTTGGCGACAGCGGTGCCGGATGTGCAGACGAGCACGGCTGGCAGGGCGGTTGCGCGTCCATAACCGAGTGCAAAAAAGGCTGCTGAGCGTTCGTCGGCAAACATTTTCCATCGCGCTTTCGGGTTTCTTGCAATGGCGATGGTGAGGGGTGTTGAGCGTGAGCCTGGTGAGATGCAGAAAAAATCTGCACCCTGACGGATCAGCTCTTCAACAATGATCTGGCTCCACAGTGTGGTGATCTGGCGGTTGTTCATGCTTCCTGCCGGGTTATGGCCAGCAGCTCTCCTATTTTCTGATCAACCTCTTCCCATTCGGCAAAGGGGTTTGATCCTTTGACGAGACCGGCGCCGGAGTAGAGAGAGGCAAAACGGCCATTGACAAGGGCGGAACGGATGGCGACGGCAAATTCGGCAGCATCCCGGCTTATCCAGCCTACAGGTGCTGCATACCAGCCACGGCTGAAGGGTTCAAGCTCCATGATATGCTGCATGGCCGGAGCTTTGGGTACTCCGCCGACCGCAGGAGTGGGGTGGAGGAGTTGCAGGACGGCGCTGTCGTCGTGCTCAAACTCTGGTTTCAGTTGGGCGCTGCAGCGTGTGTAGAGGTGTGCAAGGCGATTGAGTTGCAGCACCTGTACCTCTTTATCCATATCTATGGTGCTGCATATCTTGAGCAGCTCAAGGGAGATCATCTCCTTGACGAAGTTGTGTTCGCGGATATCCTTTTCTGAATTCAAAAGTACTGCTGACGCGAGATGGTCACAGCCGTTGGTGGACTCCTTTGAACAGGTTCCTGCCAGTGCTTCCGTGAGCAGCATCCTGCCATCCCGGCGGTAGAGCCGTTCGGGGGTAAAGCTGAAAAAGGCATGGTTTTCGACGGGTTCAAAGTAGAACCTGTAGATGGGGTTCTGTGCAGAGGGGTAGCGCAACAGAAAAAGAAGCGGCGAAAAGCTGTGGCTGAATTCAAGCGTAGTCTGGCGCGCAAGCATGATCTTTTGCATTTCGCCCGACTCAAAGGTGAGCAGCGCTTTTCGGCACAGCTCCATCCACTCGTTCTCATCCGGATTATAGGAGATGTTTTGCAGCTCAGGCAGTTTCATTGCAGAGCAATCAGTGTCGATGACCAGGCGATCGAGTACTTCGGTGATTGCGCTGATTTTTGCCGCTATCTCGTCGTCAACTTCCAGCCAGAGGTGGCAGGAGAGGGTGTAAGCGCCCTCCTCAAACGTTAACTTGACAAGTGGAAGGATAAAGGAAAATGAGGAGAATTCCTGCCAGATCGGATCCTGTTTTTCCTCGTTGTTGAAACAAAAACCACCGAAATAGCGTGCATCGGGATTTTTGGCAGCGATGCAGCGTTCGAACTGCTCGAAGCTGGCCGCATTACTGCCTGATTCGTGCAACGCAATGGTGTCGGCAACTCCGATACCTGCCACGGAAAAATCCTTCTCCCGGTTCATCCAGAAGAGTCGTGGATAGACCCGCTGACAGCAAAGCCATTCAGGGAGCTTTGTCGGTTGAAGAGGCTGACGGAACGTTACGAGCTCTGGACGGTCACGGCGGGATAGGGCGTGGCTGTCACGATAAAGCTGTAAAGCCGCAGCAAGGCTTGACACAGCCTTTTCTATGGATAATGGTTTCTCCGAAGGGTTAATCACCGGGCCTCATTTTTGAGATGTTTCTGCAGAGAGAGGGCAAGATAGTTGTTTTTCACAAGAAGCCATTTATAAATAACCTCGGCTTCGGCCCTTCGTCCTGTTCTGATGTAGCAGACTGCAAGGTTGTAATGGGCATCAGTAAATGAGTCGCTGTTTTCTATCGCGTTACTGTAAGATGTGACCGCCTTGTCGAACTGCCCGAGCTGCATTTGTGCATTACCGAGATCATAAAGCCGCAGGGAGTCTTTTGGAGAGCGTTCAAGGTGCTGCTGAAAATATTTCTCGGCTTCACCGAAGTTTTTCTGGTTAAAGGCGATGGCACCCAGCGCGTGGAGGGCTTCATCGAGTTTCGGATTGATGGATAGCGCACTTTTGTATGCTGCCGTAGCTTCGCTGTAGCGCCGGGCGCGTGCAGAAGCATTTCCGAGAAGGAGATAGCCGTTGGCATTCTGAGGACTCTTCCAGACCTCCTGCTGCAGGCTGTTGATCTCATTCTCTGTGCGGTTGCATGAAGTGAGCGTTGTCATTCCTGCCAGAAGAATGAGTAGCAAAAGGCCTGATATGCCTGGTCTTGAGTGTCGTTGTGATGGATTCATAGTTTCTTAATATAACGACTCCCTGAATGATCTGCCAATCCTGATTTGACGGAAATATTTTAATATTGTCGGTAGTGTACGTAACTTCTTTCTCAATGAGTACGTTCACAAGGGATAAGATTTACTAAATATTGGAAAAGATAGCATGAAAAATGAACTACAGGTAAGCGGGATGCGCTGCGGCAGTTGTGAACTGCTTGTCAAGGAGGCACTCGAAGAGGTTGCGGGGGTCAGGGAGGCGGATGTCTCTCATCTCAAGGGTACCGTTGTTGTCGACTATGAACCCGAAACCGTCAGCGTTGCATTCATTGCATCGGTTATTGAAGAGCAGGGTTTCAAGGTGCAAGCTTGAGGCTCTCTGGTTTTTTTGTACAATAAAAGAGTGAAACGTGACATGGCAATGGAAAAAACAGAGCGCCTCGCAGTACTGATTGATGCGGATAATACGCAGGCGACAATCATTGAAGGTCTTCTTGCGGAGGTCGCAAAGTACGGAACATCAAGCGTCAAAAGAATTTATGGCGACTGGACGTCAACAGCGCTCAGAAGCTGGAAGGAGGTACTGCTGGAGTACTCCATTCAACCTATTCAGCAGTTCGGCTATACCAAGGGAAAAAATGCTACCGACAGCGCCATGATTATTGATGCCATGGATCTGCTCTATACCGGGAAGTTTCACGGTTTCTGCATTGTCTCCAGCGACAGTGATTTTACGAAACTTGCTTCAAGGATAAGGGAATCCGGGCTCTTTGTTTATGGATTTGGAGAGAAAAAGACCCCGGCCGCATTTGTTTCTGCCTGCGATAAATTCATTTATATTGAAGTTTTGCGGGCAAAAATCAATGAAAACGAATCGATTGCAAAAAAGTCGATGGTGGAGCTCAAGCGTGACACCCGTCTGGTACGTTTGTTAAGGAATGCCGTTGAGGCATCATCGGACGAAAGCGGCTGGGCCCATCTTGCTACGACCGGGAGTAACATTGCGAAACAGTCACCGGAGTTTGATCCTCGCAACTATGGCTATATAAGGCTTGGAGAGCTGCTCGCCGCTACAAAACTTTTTGATATTGAGGAGCGTATCATCGGTGAGGGGCAATCAAAAGCGATTTATGTGCGTGATAAGCGTAAAAAAGGCTGATTTTTATCATTAAACCCAAGGAGTATTATCTTATGAAATCACTCAAGGCCATTCTGCTGTTGTTCTTCATTTTCGCGGCGCTGCCCTTCAGGGATGCAGTCGCAGTTGATCTTGCCGGTTCCAGGGATAATCCATTGTTGAGGCGCTTTGCCGGCTCGGAAATTGTTGGCTACCAGGTTAAGCGTTTTGATGCCTATGAGCTGCAGAGCTCTACCTTCAGCCGTTATAACTTTGAGTCAAAAAAGCGGGAGTATGTGAAACCTCCCCTGAAGCCGGAAGGACGATTCACACGGATATGGTATGAGGTGGTCGGGGATACCGGCTCTCTTGAGGTGTTCAGGAACTATCTCAATGAGCTGACGGCCAAAGGGTTTGTTATTCTTTATGATTCCAAAAAAGATCCTGCTGCCACCAGATGGAGTAATTACCTTGCTCCATTTGGCAGTATGGATATCCAGACCAACCGCAGCAACTATGTTTTTTTTGCGGCTGAAAAGGCCGGCATCTGTGTTCTCAGCGCCAAAAAGAGTCGGCCTGAAGGGGATGTTTATGTGCATCTGACTGTGGTGGAATGGGGCAAAAGTGATGCGGTCTACAAGGCAAAGCGCGGCGCCTACCTTGCACTTGATATCATTGAGATGCAGCCGATGGTGCAGAAAATGGTTACGGTCTCTGCCGATGAAATGGCGCAGTCTATCAATGCTGTCGGCAAGGTCTCTCTTTACGGCATCTATTTCGATCCCAATAAATCGGAAATCAAGCCAGCCTCCCGTCCTGCGATCCAGGAAATTGCAACCCTCCTGAAAAAGCGGCCGGATTTGAAGCTGCATGTTGTGGGGCATACCGACAACATTGGAGGATATGAGGTTAATACGGTGCTTTCAAAACGGAGAGCCGAGGCCGTTGTCGCGACGCTCGTCAAGGAGTTTGGTATTTCGGCACTTCGCCTTACGGCCAACGGCGCAGCCTATCTGGCTCCTGTTGCGTCGAACAGCTCGGAAGCCGGGCGAGCCAAGAACCGTCGTGTTGAACTGGTGCCGAGGTAAGGCTTAAAGGGGGGAAATAAAAAAAGGAGTGCTATGCACTCCCTTTTTTATTTGTTTTCTGCGGAGCTGACGGGTTTCGAACCCGCGACCTCCTGAGTGACAGGAAGGCGCTCTAACCAAACTGAGCTACAGCTCCATTAAGAAGTTGTAAATGTAGGAAGTTATATTGTAACATCCAAAAACTATTTTCGTTTATTTCTGTTTATATTAAGCGACTGAAAATAGAGAAGTTTTCCAGCAACTTTTTTTTTATCAACGGTATTCAATCATCAAGAGAGTATTCATTATGCCCGTTACAGATTCGAGAAGTTCTCTGACAATTACTGATAACCGTACCGGAAAGGCCTACGAACTTCCGCTTGAACACGGTTGCATCAACACAATGGATCTGCGCCAGATCAAGGTTTCACCCGAAGATTTCGGAGTGTTGGGTTATGACCCTGGTTTTTTAAACACAGCGTCATGCAAAAGCCGTATTACCTTCATTGATGGAGATAAGGGGATTTTGCGTTATCGCGGCTATCCTATTGAGCAACTCGCAGAAAAGAGCTCTTTTCTTGAAACAGGATATCTTCTTATCAAGGGTGAGTTGCCCGATCAGGAGCGCCTTGCGGAGTGGACCAATAACATCCGCCATCATACCATGACCCACTCCAATATTGTCAAGTTTATGGACGGGTTTCGTTATGATGCGCACCCGATGGGCATTCTGGTTGGTACTGTTGGAGCGCTTTCGACTTTTTACCGTGACGCGAAGGATATTTGCAGTGAAGAGTCGCGCAAACTTCAGGTTCATCGCCTTATCGGTAAAATACCGACGCTTGCAGCCATGAGTTTCCGCCACAGCCTCGGCTATCCGTACGTTCTCCCCGACAATGAACTGAGCTATACGGCCAATTTCCTCTCCATGATGTTCAAGATGACTGAACATCATTACAAGCCCAATCCGGTGCTCGAACATGCTCTTGATGTTCTGTTTATTCTTCATGCCGACCATGAACAGAACTGTTCAACCAATGCAGTCCGTGCGGTAGGCAGCTCCGGCGTTGATCCCTATACGGCGCTCGCCGCAGGTTGTGCGGCACTCTACGGGCCCCTGCACGGCGGAGCCAATGAGGCGGTTATTCACATGCTGCTGAAAATCGGTTCAATCGACAAAATTCCTGCATTTGTTCAATCAGTTAAGGATGGTGAAGGTCGTTTGATGGGATTTGGCCACAGGGTTTATAAAAATTATGATCCAAGGGCAAAAATCATCAAGGAAATTGCTTTTCAGGTTTTTGAGGAGACCGGGCGCAGTCCGCTGCTCGATATTGCGCTCGAGCTTGAGCGCATCGCCCTTGAGGATGAATATTTCATTAACCGGAAGCTCTATCCAAATGTTGACTTTTATTCCGGCCTGATTTACCAGGCGATGGGCTTTCCATTGAATATGTTCCCTGTGCTCTTTGCCATTGGTCGCATTCCCGGATGGCTTGCGCAGTGGACTGAGCATGTCAAGGATGGGGATCAGAAAATTGCAAGACCGCGGCAGATTTACCTCGGTAAAGAGGAGAGAAATTTTGTGCCGGTTGAGCAGCGTCCGAAAAGCCGCAATGAGGATCAGAGTGCAGATGTATGCATGTTGTAACATTAAACCCTGCATCGATTTTTTGAGATGTTGTTGATCACGCTGTTTTTATAACTTTACGAAGCTTTTTTTATGTCGGTTACCACCAAAGATGTTGCCTATATCGCCGAATTGGCCAAGCTGCGCTTCAGCGATGAAGAGATGGTGACAATGACCAGCGAGCTGAACAATATTCTGCACTATGTTGAAAAGCTTAATGAAGTCGATACCGAAGGCGTCATGCCGCTCAGCAGCATTCATGACGCAACGAATGTGCTGCGTGAGGATGTAGAGCTTCAGCCCCTCTCCTCATCGGAGGTATTATTGAACGCTCCTGACAGGCAGGATCGCTTTTTCAAGGTGCCGAAAGTGATCGGGTAGTTTCTGCGGTGATTGAACTCCGCGAAAAAAATGGAAGTGCTATTTTTGTTGTCAAGGCGCAGCCCCGATCATCAAAAAGTCGGGTTTGCGGCCTTTACAACGGTGGCTTGAAGGTGAGCCTGAAAGCAGCGCCTGTTGATGATGCTGCAAACAAGGAGTGCTGTGAACTCTTTGCGAAGCTCTTTCACATCGCTCCGTCGCGGGTGCATATCTTGACGGGCCAGAGTTCCCGGACAAAAACCGTGATGGTTGAGGGAATCAGCTCCGAGGCTGCGGCCCTCATTTTTGAACCCTTCGTTTGAAACTTCCGTACGCCCATGAAAGCAGTAATTCTTATACCCGCACGGCTTGATTCGAGCCGCCTTGAGCGCAAAATGCTGGCCGATCTCGAAGGCGAGCCGCTGATTGTGCGCACCTGGCGCCAGGCGCTCAAATCACGCCTGGCCGAAAGGGTTGTGGTTGCTACCGACAGCCTGGAGATTGCCGCTGTTCTTGATTCCTGTGGAGCAGAGGTGGTCATGACCTCCCCGGAGGCGAGCTGCGGTACCGAGCGGATTGCTGAAGCTGCCCGTCATATTGATGCGGATGTTTTCCTCAATCTGCAGGGTGATGAGCCCTTGATCAGCCCTGCAAATATTGATCTGGCCCTTGAGCCCTTCTTTTCCAACCATCCTCCCGATTGCTCAACCCTCGTTTTGCCGATCCAACCTGATGACCGCGTGCAGATCGAAGATCCGCATCAGGTGAAGGTTGTCATGGATGCCAGAGGGTTTGCCCTCTATTTTTCGCGCAGTCCGATACCTTTCCGGCGCAATACGCATTCGTCAACCATCTTCTATCGCCATATCGGGCTTTATGCCTTCAGGGCAGAGGTGCTGGAGAAATTTTCCGCGCTTCCTCCTTCAATGCTCGAAGAGGCTGAATCACTTGAGCAGTTGCGGCTTCTGGAGAACGGCTTTCGCATACAGTGTGTTACAACGTTTGTTGACAATCCCGGCGTTAATACTCAGGAGGATCTTGAATTGGTGCGGAGTATTATCAGGGCTTCTTTGCAGGGCTGATAACGGCAGGCAGCACGCCGTTGTGAAAGAGAAGCTCCACGTTATCGGATGCTTTCAGTTTTTGCGAACCGGTCATAAATTTCCCCTCTTTTTTGACAAGGACATATCCCCGTTCAAGCGTTTTGCGGTAATCGAGCATGGTCAATTGCTGTTTGACTGATGCGTAGTGCTCCACCCGCTGGTCAAAGATGGTTGAGATGCTTCGTGTCATCTGTGCTGCGAGAGCGTTGAGCCGATCATGAAACTGCTCCATCTGCAAAGGCGGGCGGTTGAAGGCGTAACTGCTGCAGATCGAGTAGACATGACGCTCTGCCCCCTCCAGCTTCGCCTGCAGCAGACGATCCTGCCGCGACTGGAGAGTGGCGATATGACGCAGCAGCTCCTGGCTGTCCGGCACGGCAAGTTCTGCCGCAATGGAGGGTGTGCCTGCCCGCAGATCGGCCACCATGTCAGCAATGGTGAGGTCGGTTTCGTGGCCGATGGCGCTGATAACCGGTATCCTGGAGTGGTAGATGGCATTGGCAACAACCTCTCCATTGAAGGCTTGCAGATCTTCCAGTGAACCGCCGCCTCTTGCAATAATAATCACATCTGGCTGGTGCTGCCTTTTTTTTGTTGTGTTGAACCACGCTACGGCAGCGGCAACCTCTTCCGCGGCACTGGTGCCCTGCACCTTGACCGGGTAGAGAAGGAGTCGTGCAGCAGGGAAGCGTCGCTCCAGCACCTTGCTCATATCCTCAATTACGGCGCCCGTGGATGAGGTGATGAGCCCGATGGTTTCCGGAATTGCCGGGATTGCCCGCTTCCGTTCAGTGCTGAAGTAGCCTGCCTTGGCAAGTTTCTGCAGGAGTTCGGCAAAGGCCTGCTGAAGTGCCCCCTGCCCGGCCTCAGTGACCGACGTGCAGATCAGTTGATAGCGGCCTGATGGAGGATAAACCTCAAGACGCCCTTCAGCAATAACATCCAAGCCATCCTTCAGCGCAACGGCCAGACGGCTTGCGGTTGTTTTCCAGACCACCGCCGGAATCTGGGCTCCCTCATCTTTCAGTGTCAGATAGATGTGGCCCGAACCGTGCCGCTTGCAGTTAGATATCTCCCCCCTGATTTTGACTTGTGTAAAGGAGGTCTCAAGCCTGTTTTTGATCTGCTGCGTCAGTTCACTGACTGAAAGAATCTCTCTGCTCATTTTCTTGAGAAATAAAGAAAAAATATTGACAATCTGAACGTACTGCGTTTTTTGCTATCTTGTACCTGTGTTTGAAAGAATCATGATTTGTTTTATGTATGGCCTTTATCGCGAATATGCTGTTAGTCGTGCAATTTCGAGAAAAAAATACAATTACTGTCAGAAATACTTTCTTGAGAAAAACTTGTTCCAGAACAGCGCTTTTGTCACGATGTAAACAATGCAGCCATGAAAAAAAGAGTGTTAAGCAATATCCTTCTGCTGGTGACACTTGCCTGGTCATCACAGGCTTATGCCGCTGGAGGCGCTAACATCGATGGTGCGACTATTACTGCTGGCCCCTTATCTGGAACAGTAAACGCCGTGGATCCATTTCAAACTTACGGGTATGATATTATAGATGGTACTGGCAATATTGCTATTGGTACGATCTCAAACAGTACTATTACAGCAACATCAACAGATGCTGATGCTCATGGTATATGGATTGATAACGGCACGATCAATATCAACGAAATTACAAATGATGTCACCATTACGGCCACTGGTGGAGCTGGAAACTCTTCATCTTATTGTAGTGCTACTGGAATTGGTAATGTAGATGGTAAAATTACGATTGGCACATTTTCAGGAGCCATAAATGTAACCGCCGGATATGGATATACCGCTGAAGCTGTGGGTATCGTTAACTGGAATTCTGGTGGAGTCGAAATCGATAACTTTACAGGCGCTATTACAGCAAAAGGAAATACAGCATCGTCTTATTCTTCTGGTATAGGTATTTTTAGCAGAGAAAATATCGACATCAATAATTTTTCTGGTTCTATCACAGCAAGTAGTGGAAGCTCTGTTTCCACTGCTTATGGCGTAGGTATATGGGGACAAGGTGCCCATATACAAATCAACAAACTTTCAGGCACCATTACTGCAACTGGCGGTACATCTGATTTTGATGCCAATGTTTATGGTTTGAGAGCTCATGGTCTCACAATAGGCTCATTATCCGATCTGTTAAGTGGCATTTCCGGTACTGTTGCGGCCTATGCGCCCGATAGCATATCCCATGCTTATGCCATTTATTCCCAGGGGGCGAACAATGACTTGGTCGCCCTGTGTGGTAATGGCAAACTGATCGGCAGTGTTGTTCTCAATGAGGGTGATGATCGCTTCATCCTCAGGGGTCATGCCGATATTTCAGGAGTTCCGCTGCTTGGCGGCGGAGACGATAACGATCAACTGCAGTTTGATGGATGGAGCGGGTCGTTGAGCGGCGTCACTGTCACCGAATGGGAGACTATTGAACTGAAAAACGGCTCCACAGTCAATCTCGGTGCTTCTACAGATTTGCAGCTTCCAAAAGTGATAACATTTTCGAACGGCCTCACCATTGACGCAACATCCACCCTTCTTGCAGCAGGTTCATCCCCCGGATTTTACACACTGACGGGACCAATCACCAACTCAGGCTCCATCAGTCTTGTCGACAACCACGATACGGGAGACCGGCTGACGATCAACGGCGCCTATCAAGGCATCAGTGGATCCATCAAGCTTGATGTTCATACTGGCAGTGCAGAAGCTGATCGGGTTGCCATTAACGGTGCGACAACCGGTATCACCAGACTTGATCTTTATGAGCTTGGAGTGCCAACAAGTCCAGCAACAGAGATTTTGTTGCTGACCACTGTTCCTGCTGCTACTCCCGGCGTCTTCACTGCCGGGCAGTACATCTATCCCTATGGGCCAAAGCTCTACACCTTCACCTTGACTGAGAATAACGGCTTTTATTATTTCTCTTCTCTCGAATTTGACCGCTACCGTGAAGAGGCTGCCCTTTTGCAAGGGGTAACTCCGTTTGTTGAAAACCTTGGTTTTGAGTCGCTTGCCGGGTTCCACGACCGTCATGCCTATAACCATCTTGCCCGCGGTGAAAAAGAGTCGCCGATGTTCTGGGCTCGTGCCTATGGCAGCTCTTTTGCCATTGGTACTACGGGTGATGCCGCAACAACCATCAAGGGTTTCAGCGGTGGCACGCAAATAGGCGGCGATTTCCTCACCGGCAGTAAAGGCAAGGAGATGTTACAATACCACATTGGTGGCTATGCCGGAACCGGATGGCAGAAAGCAGATGTTGCTGGCATTCTAACGTCGAAGGCCGGAGAGCTGACCCAGAACGTCTATAATCTGGGGCTCTATGCAAGCATTGAGCGTCCCGAATCCTACTACATCGAAGGGGTGGTTCAATCTGGCTATCATTACATCGATATCATCACTCCTGATGAGCCGGAAACCATCACAACACACACATGGAGCTTTCTCTCCTCGCTTGAGGGTGGTTTTACTCTGCAGACCGCCAACTCGCTGAAGCTCGAACCTCAGGCGCAGCTTATCTACCAGCACAGGGGCGACATCAATATCTCAACCGTTATTGGTGATGCCACCATCAAGAGCCATGACGGGTTGCGCGCCCGTCTCGGTCTGACCGGTACCTTCACGAAAACAGGTGTACCCTTCAATCCCTTCTTTGAAGTTAATCTGGTCAAAGACTTTACCGATAATTCTCAGGTCATCTATGCGGCAGACAACAGTATCCTCAACTCAAAACCGGAAACCACAAAACTTGGAGGAGCGATCGGTATCAGCAGTGCGAAAACCAATAAAAAAGAGAGCGTTGCCTACTACGCCAAGGTTGGAGCACTCTGTGGCATGGATGGCGGAAAAAATTCATACGACTATACGTTGATGGCAGGTATCACGAAAGCCTTTTGAGAGGATGTCGTTTGCTTCCATATTGCTTCGTCGTTCCATTTGTCAGCACGGTGTTGGAGCCTTTCAGGAGTGGGGGTAGCTTGAAACGGTTCCAAAGAGGGGTTTTGAGGGGGGAAGTGTTATATTCGGTTTTTATTAACCGTGTGTGGCGACTGCCCGATCGGGGAAGCATGACGTTATGATACAGCATGATTGTGTAGAAGAGCTTGCCGGACTGCTTGACGTTGAGCGGCATGATGCGGAGTTGCTTCTGGTCCGATTTTCCTCTGCCATGGCGGCGGAGCTTCTTGCTGTACGGAAGCTCTCAATTAAAGGGCTTGGGACGTTTGCGGTGACGCATTTCTCCGCAGCAAAAAAGAGCAGCGCTTCAACCGTTATCTATACTCCTCCGAGTAACCGCCTCCTCTTCACCAATCGGCTGACGGGCGCTGATGATACCCTGCGTCTGGCAGTTTCTCGTCTTTCCATGAGCCCCGAAGATGCCGATCGGTTTTGTGCGGCTCTTGCCGCTCTCTTCATGCGTGCGGTTCAGCAGCAGAGAGAGATCCGCCTGAACGGCATAGGCCGCTTTACTCTTGAGCAGAGAACTCTTGTTTTTTTTCCTGAACGATCTCTTGAAGAGCTTTTAAACCGGGAGTATCAGGATCTTCAGGAGGTTGTTCTGCCACTGCGTGAGCAACGGCAAGAGAAGGGTGCGCAGAAAATGCTTCGTTACAAGGTGCCGCTTGCATTTTTGACTGTTGTCGCCTTGCTGCTTGCCCTTTTCTACAGCATAGAACCCAAACCACTCTTTTCCCATGCAACGGTGCCGCAACCTGCCGGCATCCTCAAGGCTGCGATTCAGGCAGAGAGTGCCGCCGCCGCAGTGGTTCACAACGAGAACGTCACGGTCAGCGAGCCCAGCGTTACCCTTCGTTCTGCTGCAAGGGAAGATGCCGATAGCTCACTTGTTCTTGTTCCGGAAAGTTATACCATAGTGCTCGTTACCCTGAGCAAGACGGAGAGTGTTCAGAAAGAGGTGGCTCGTCTGCGTTCAGAACGGGTGATGGCTTTTGTCTGGCCGGCAGAGGTAAAGGGAATCAAATACTACAGGCTCATTACGGGCAATTTTTCAAGTCGTCAGGCGGCCAGAGAGCGTATCGCGCGAATGGCGCAAAATATTGCTGACGGCGCCTATATCCAACATGTTATCAAGAGGGTTGTGCTTCATGGAAAAAAAGGGTTGTAACACGTTGCATCCCCAGTCGATGTGTCCGGCATTCGGTGGGCTGAGGGTGCTGACAAGAATAGACGGTGTCCAGGTTTGTCTGGTGGCCGATCAGGGGTGCCTCTACGGGCTCACCTTTGTGTCGCATTTTTATGCTGCACGCAAATCGATCATTTCACCTGAACTGATGAATGTGCAGATTTCAGGCGGAACCATGATTGACGATGTGCGTCGCACGATAGAGGAGATTGCCCGCGACCCTGCGGTGCGTTTTATTCCGGTGGTAAGCACCTGTGTGGCTGAAACTGCCGGAATTGCCGAGGAGCTGCTGCCCCGCAAGGCTGGCAATGCGGAGGTGCTGCTGGTACGCCTGCCAGCCTTCCAGATCAGGACACACCCTGAGGCAAAAGATGTTGCTGTGGCGACGCTCCTGAAGCGATTTGGCCGCTTTGAAGGCCAAAAAAAATTGAAATCACTTGTTGTGCTCGGTGAGATATTTCCGGTTGATGCCATGACCATCGGGGCGGTTCTTCAGAAAATAGGTGTTGAGTCGGTCATAACGCTGCCTGGCACGGCGCTTGAGGATTATATCGAGGCAGGTCAGGCTGAAGCTTGTGCGGTGCTCCACCCCTTTTATGAAAGAACGGTTTCGCTGCTTGAAGAGAAGGGTGTAAAGATTGTCAAGGGGAACCCTATCGGAGCGAATGCAACGGCGCAATGGATCGGTCGAATCGGAGAGGCTCTCGGCCTTGATCCCGTGACCGTTCAGGCTGTTGCCGAAGAGGAATCGCAGAAAACCAGGGCGGTGCTTGCGCAGTTCAGCCAGTTGAAGGGAAAGGTGATTGTGGCCGGTTACGAAGGCAATGAGCTTCCCCTTGTCCGTCTCCTGCTTGAGGCTGGTCTTGAGGTGCCCTACGCCTCTACCTCCATTGCACGAATGCCGCTTGGAGAGGAAGATCACAAGGTGCTCACCATGCTCGGCACCGAGATTCGTTATCGCAAGTACCTTGAAGAGGATATGCAGGCGGTAATTGACTATGGGCCTGATCTTGTCATCGGCACCACCTCGCTCGACAGCTTTGCCAAGGAGCGTGGAATCCCGGCTATCTATTACACCAACAACATCTCCTCCCGCCCGCTCTTTTTTGCTGCCGGGGCTGCAACGGTGCTCGGCATGATCAGCGGCCTGCTTGGCAAAAAAGAGGTGTTCCGCAGGATGAAAGAGTATTTTGCATGATCTCTGTTGAACCATTTATCATCAAGCAAAAAAAGCTGGTAAAAAAAAGTTACCGGCTTTTTTTTTGTCATACGGCTTGTTTCAACAGCTTATTACTTGGCGCTGTATGTAATCATACACTTTACTTTCACTGAGATAATTTGAGTTGTAATACAGGGTAACGTTACGAGAAACAATGCTTAATCTTGGGTATTGTTGAGTACGCAAAGAGTTCTCTTTGGTTTAATTGTACGTTAACCGTTGTATGTATGCTTCCTTTTCAGAAGCCGATTTTGCCTAATTTCGGTACCAAAACAGTGCATTATAACGCATCGCTTGCGGTTGTTTTGATCGCTGCCTTGCCATTATGCACGCCTCTTTCGCTTTTTGCCCAAAAGCAGGAATATGCTGTTACCTCCAGCGAACTCTCTAAATCAATCGCCACTGAAGCTTTGTCGGATGGAAGGGGAGGGGGGGACATTAACAGGAGCCTCGGGCACCCTTGCCGGAATGGTTGCCAGTGCAGCAACCAGCATGACCTCCGGAACTACCAACAGTGACCCTTCTCTGCAAACCCGCACAGCAACACCGAGTGTTGAAAGCCTCCTCCCTTCCGTTTCCTTTACCCTTGCCGATGGTTCACTGACCGGTGCGCTCAGCCCCGAAAGAGCCTCCATGCACTACCGTGGTAAAGAGAGTCTTGCCTCCCTGGGTCTTGGCCTGGGCTATTTCAAGCCTGAAATTGGTAGCTCAATGGCTGGCGGCCAGCTTGAGCTTGCAACCATGCTGGGGAAGCAGTTTGCCTTAGGTTCCACACTCGCACTTTTTAATGATCGCAGGGATCTTGTTTTTAATACTGTCTGGCAGCTCCCCGACTCCGGGTTCCGCTTTAAAGCTTCCGGTGGCTACCTCTGGGGCAACCAGAATTTCAATTTCCCCTCCGGCGAAGCAAATATCGATCTTGGACAGTTCAGTTACTCCCTTGCTACCCAATACATCCTCAACGACAGCGCAGAAACCGGCAAACTGCAATCCATAGGGCTCTCGGCATGGGGAGCACAGGCCAGTCAAAAGTCAACTGCTGATGCTCCCCGTTTCTTCATGCAGGAGACCGCCACCGACTACCTCACCATGAGTGACCCTCTCAAACTTTCGGAGGGCAGGTTGCTTGGCGCGGCTGCCGATGCGCAGGTGGCCCTCTACTCCAGCCTTGTTGTCAAAGGATCACTTGGATATGAACAAATTTGCTACCCCTTCTCTGACGGCACCAGAGAGCTTAGCCAAAGCCTTTATTACAGTATTGATCTCTTCTCTGAGCCTTTTTCTTCGCTCTTCTTTGGAGCAGGCTACCGATCAGGAGCAGGAGAGAATCGCATAACCATTATGGCAGAAATTGCCAACTGGCAGCTCAGCGCCTTTCACAATGAGGGGCAGAACGGAGTTGCCGACAATAACGGCATGATGCTCACCTGCCGCCTTCTGTTGCCCGGAGGAAAGCAGAAAAGCTCGCTTGCCCAACGCATGAAGCCAACCCGCAGCAGCGACACGGCAAACCTGCTTGCCGATGCTCTCCTGCGACCAGCGCAACTCCCGCACTCCTTCCTTGCCAAAGTTGACCCCACGGCGGTCACTCTGGCGGCGACTATCAGCAAGACCGGGTTGCCGGGTGGCGCTACGGTCAACATCGAAGGCGATGTTTTTGTGACCGTTGGTAGCGGTTCGCCCGCCATCACCGGCGTTACGCGCAATGGATCGCCTTATGGTTATGCCGCACTGCTCACCACCACTCCGGCGCAGGTGGTTATTCATACAAGGCAGTTTCCTGAACCAACAGGCACCAGTGATACCTGGCTCATTAGCTGCACTGACAGCCTCTCTGCCGCCTGGCTCGTAACCATCATTCTCAAAAAATAAGGAGCGCTAACGCGACCACTATGCACCTTTCAACAAAACATCCGTTGGCCGTCATGGCCAGAGTACTCCTGCTCTTCGGGCTCTTTTTTCTCACCCTCGTTGCCCGGGCGCAGGCGTTCACCATCGAAAGTATTACCGTTACGACAGGAACCAGTACCAACAAGCTTGCCTTCACAACGCAACCCTCAGCGAGTACGATGAGCGGTGTAGCCTTTGCGCAGCAGCCTGTGGTGACCATACAGGATGCAGCAGGCACCACCATAACCACAGCCACCGACTTGATAACCCTGTCGCTCACCACTGGCACCGGTACCCTCGGCGGTACGCTCTCAATGAATGCCGTCAAGGGAGTTGCAGACTTCAGCGGCAAAGGTCTGAACATCAACCAGGCAGGCACCGACAAAGTGCTCACGGCAAGCGCTACAGGTTTAACTTCGGCCACGACAACTCTGGCCCTTACGATTACCGCACCGCTGGCTATCGGCGACAGCTACCAAGGTGGCATCATTTTCTATATTTTTGTCGATGGCGATCCTGGGTATGTGGCAGAAGAAACGCATGGCCTCATTGCGGCGGAAGCGGATCAAACCCCATCAGACAGCGGCATAATATGGGCAATTGTTGCTAAGCAGGGCACAGCAGTAGGGGGAACAGGAATCGAGATTGGCAAAGGAAAAGCCAATACTGACGCTATTATTGCCCAAAACGGTGAAGGCATTACTTATGCTGCTGGTCTTGCAAGAGCATATAATGGAGGAGGCTATAATGACTGGTATTTGCCGAGCAAGGATGAATTGGACAAGCTTTATAATGCGAAAGTGAGCGGTGCTGTTGTCGGTTTTGCTGACGCCGCCTACTGGAGTTCTACGGAGTACTCTCAGTTTATGGCACGGTTCCAGTTCTTCCAAGATGGGTTCCCGTATTGGATGGAAAAGACGTCCAACTTTCGGGTTCGGGCTGTGCGGGCTTTTTAACCATTTTATCTCTTTAACAATTAATCTCTGGGGGTACAGGGGGCTTTTGCCCCCTGATAATTTTTTTTTGTACGGCGCAGCTTTTATGATTTGCGGGTGCGTAGCGCTCTCTCTCGTCTGATTCTGAAAATGTTTGAGTACACCCCGGGAATTTTTCTCGTCAGCAGAGCTTCACCCTCAGCCAGAATCTCAGGCACGATCGTTTCAGCCACGCTTCAGGCTGAGAGTATGGGTTCACTTCAACTCATTAAATTCTACGAAGGGCTTTTTCCTGCTCCACCATCCGGCAGAACCCCCCGTTTTCTCTGGTACAGTTTCAGACCGGGGTAAAAAATATCTTGACGTAAAACACATATTCTCGTAACTTGAGATTGTGAATATTTCCCGCTGGGACAACAACAAAAATGAACTACTCTATGCTACAGATATGAAAACATTACCCGTGGGCGAAGTAAAAGCTCAACTCACCGAGATCCTTGAGAAAGTAAAGCAGGGTGAATCTTTTGGTATCCTTTACGGCAAGAAAAAAAAACCAATTGCCATGATCGTTCCTTATTTCGATTCTGAAAAGAAAAAAGAGCGAAAAATCGGAATTCTTGACGGAAAAGTTAAAATCACATTTGCTGATAATTTTAAAATGACTGAGGAAGAGTTTCTTGAACTGAAATGAACTATTTACTGGATACACATACATTTATTTGGTCTATAGCTGACTCCGCGAGGCTTTCGGAGCGAGTTCGATCGGAAATAAAGAATCCGAATAACGGGGTGTTTATTAGTTCGGTTACTCTTTGGGAAATATCGATCAAGACACGAATCAAGAAAATTGATCTTGGTGGTGTTTTACTTGATGATTTGATTGAGCTGGCCGAAAAGATGGAAATTCGATTGATTGCTCTTTCTCCCGAAGAAGCAATAACATCCGGAAAACTGGAAGAGAACAGTCATTTTGATCCCTTTGACAGGATGCTTATATGGCAAGCTATATCAAGAAAATACACGATGATCAGCAAAGACTCCGAATTTGCAAAATTTGTTCCACATGGATTAACGTTATTGTGGAACTAAGCACTCAGCAAATAAAAAGAGTAAACGCAAAAAAGCCGGGGGACACCCGGCTTCTCTTGCTGAACTGAAAACTTTTAGGAACCAGAATCCTTATGCCTCCATGATCTCTTTCTCTTTGTGTACGATCAGTTCGGTAAGCTGTTTTTCAAATTTATGAAGCATTTCGTCAGCATCCTTCTTGCCTTTGTTCTTGTCGTCTTCGCTGATCACTCTTGATTTTTCGAGCTTTTCAATCTCCTGAATCATGTCGCGGCGAAGGTTGCGCAGGGATACTTTTGAGTCCTCTCCAAATTTTTTGGTGAGCTTCATTGTCAAAACTCCATATACCCGGAGTATTCTTTAGAGTTCAGCACGCGGCCTGTGAAACATTGCCCGGTCAGCATTCGCGGAAAACAGCATCCAGAGTCGGAGCGGTGAGAACAGCTACACTCCATGCTTCCAGCTCCTCCTCTTTGGCGCTCACTAACTGATCAGATGCC
>CAIJWE010000071.1 GCA_903824295.1 uncultured Chlorobiaceae bacterium | reverse complement strand
TGCAATGTTCATCGTCTCGGAAGTACATCCATTCATTGATGGAAATGGCCGACTGGCACGCCTCGTCATGAATGCAGAATTGTCTATTGTCAATGCATGCAGAGTAATTGTCCCAACGTTATTCAGAGATGAATATCTGGACTGCCTGCTCGTGATTACACGGAAAGGAAAACCAGAACCATTCATTTCCGCCATGCAGAAAATCCAGCAATGGACCGCCGCGTTTGACTACACCGATCTGGATCGGGTGATTGACCAGATGAAGGCCTGCAACGCATTCGAAAAATCCCTCAAGCAATACCAGTTGCTCAACCTCTCTGACTTGGGGACCGGTTCTCAATAAACATTGGTCTCATCATGAGGACCCTTATCTCACCCCTACCAACTGCCGGACGCACCGCCGCCGCCCGATGATCCGCCACCGCCTGAAAAACCTGACCCACCGGACGACCATGATGAACCGGAACTGCCTGAACTGATCGAAAGGCCGCCGATTGAAGTCTGCCCCTTGGTTTGAAAATCTTTTTGAGCCTTTTTATACCAGTCGGTTTTTCGTATAAAAAGTTTTGTAATCGGGAAACCGATCAGATAGACGATAAAACAATAAAACGCAACGTCTGACCCAAGGACAACGATCGGAAAAATTGCCCAGAATGGTATCAGAAAGAAGTATAAAAACCATCCGACACCCGGCGTCAGTATCCCGATTGCGGTAAATAATCCGATGATTCCGAAAATAAACGCTCCTAAAAGAATACGTTCCTGAATCGAAAGCTCCGGCCCTTCTATTTCAAAGAATTTCGACTTGCTCATCGAACCGCTCTTGACCTCTGACTGCGGCAATTCACCTCCCTCAAGAAGCTTCATCACGGCCCCGGCGCCATCTACGATACCGCCTTCAAAGTCACCGTTTTTGAATTTAGGGGTCATGACCGTTTGAATAATCCGTCCCGCCATGGCATCGGTAAGCGTTCCCTCAAGACCGTACCCCACTTCGACGCGCATCCGGCGGTCGTCAGGAACCACCACGATCAAAACACCGTTATCCTTGCCTTTCTGGCCGAGTTTCCATGATTCGAAAACCCTGACTGAGTAATCTTCAATGCTCTCGCCACCGAGTGTGGAAATCGTCAGAACAGCAATCTGGTTTCCAGTGCGTTTTTCATGCGCCTGCAGGCTATCCGACAATGACCGGTGAACCTCCTGGGAGAGAAGCTGTGCATTGTCCGTGATCCTGCCGGTCAGATAAGGGACGTCCGCAGCAGGAAGTGTCGTGCTGATCATCAGCATGATCGGGAGTAACAGAATGATCAATCGTCTCTTCATAGTCCCTCCTCCTCGATAATTTCGTCGGGTAATTCGTTAATCGTTGTTTCCCGGGAGGTGGTTGTCACTAAGCTGGAGAGAGAGTCCAAACCGGCATCGAATGCCTGACTGATTTGTTTACGTTTCAGGAACGGAGTCATTGCCGCAATCATGGCACTTCTATCCTCTTCCTTTACCTGCGCATCCAGTCCCTTGTCCGAAAGAATAACAATCCGACGCTCAAATAAACTCACCAGCAGCAGAATGCCTGTCCTGTTGCGGGTAGCAAACAACTCCCGGTCCAGAAAGAGTGATTTTGCATACTGCTGCACTTCCGCTTCAGCGCGATAGCCGGAGAGAAAGTATTTCGCAAATCGTGGAAACATGACGGTCAAAAGTGCCAGCAGGGCGCCTGATGCGAGTATACCAGCCACCATGATCAGCGCGGACAGATCCGGATACCGGTCTCGTGCAACCACCAATTCAGCAGAAGCAGGATCAATCCGGCAACGGATGCGCCAAGGGCGAACGCTTTCCATGGCAGTTCCGCGTAAGCGTCACTACGCTGGATGACGCTCAAAACGATCTGGGTTCCGGTGCGCTTTTCCGTCTCGGTGACACGTCCATCCAGGTAACTGCGCTCCTGATCTGATAAAATTTGTTTCATTCAGTATCCCTGTATCCGAAGATTATTATAATCGCTCTGTCCAGATAGCTTGCAGCGACATGAACTGCCTTCCGCTCCAGTCAGGATTAAAAGCTCGATTTCATCCTCTTATTTCGGCAATAACAGATTGACGGAAAAATTACAGAATAAATGGAGATCCGTCAAGAAATCCAGGAAAAACACCTTCGTAAATCCCGAAACCGAGCGCGACCCTCATTCTCCGGGATCCCTAATTTTATTCCGCGCAGAACAACGCTTGCCGATTGCTCCTATCATCTCCGGGCAGCATCTCTGCAATGGATATGGAGGAACAGGGTCGCCAAATGGATTTTGTTTTAAGCGCACTCCCCTCTATATTTGCTTTGACAACGGCTTGGTGTGACTCATGCCGATTGTTCCTGATTGTTAGTTTGTCCGAACAAAAGAGATCAAATGGAAAACTCGAACGACCACTATGACAGCCCATGGAAAAGTGCCATTGAGCGCTACTTCCCTGAGTTTATGGAGTTTTACTTTCCTGCGGCTCATGCAGAAATTGATTGGGCAAAGGATCATGTTTTTCTTGATCAGGAGCTTCAAGCCGTCGTTCAGGATGCCGAGTTGGGTAAGCGTTTTGTTGACAAGCTGGTCAGGGTGAGTGTGCTGAATGGTGATGAAAAGTGGATATACATTCATGTTGAAGTGCAGGGCACAAAACAGGCTGAGTTTGCCAAACGCATGTTTGTCTACAACTACCGGATTTTCGACCGATATGACCAGCCTGTTGCCAGTCTGGCGGTGCTGGCGGATAAACACAAACAATGGAAACCAACCTCTTATGGTTATACCGTATTGGGGTGCAGTCATACTATCAAATTCCCGGTTGCCAAGCTGACCGATTACGAAGATAAGCTCGACGAATTATTGGCATCGGATAACGCTTTTGGATGGATTACGGCGGCTCATATCCTGACCCAGCAAACACGAAAAAAACATCAGGAACGCTACGAAGCCAAACTCCGTTTAGTACGGATACTCTATGAGCATCACTGGGAAAAACAACGTATCATTGATTTGTTATATATCGCAGATTGGTTGATGCAACTCCCGGATTGGTTGAACAGCCAGATCTGGAAAGAACTTGAAACAATTGAGGAGAACAAAAACGTGGAATACATTTCAAGCATAGAACGAATTGGTATAGCCAAAGGCATCGCCAAAGGCCGTGTTGAGGGACGTGACGAAGGCCTCGTCAAGGGCCGCGTCGAGGGCGAATCAAGGTTATTGAAAAGGCAGCTTGAGCGTCGCTTTGGCCCATTGCCTCAGTGGGTATCAGAGCGATTAGGGTGCGCCAAAGAGGAGGAGTTGGAAACATGGAGTGAAGCTGTTCTCACAGCCCCGACTCTGGATGCTGTTTTCGAAAAAACTGACCCATCATAAATAAGCTACCGGCGATGTACTTTCACTGAAAAAGCTGTGCTTCTATTGCGCTGCGTCACCGATTTCCTGCACATAAGCATAGTGCCGACGAATCAAGTCTTGAACCTCTCGGCATGCCTCAACTGGTTGGTTTATTTCGTAGAAAGGTAACTCTGCTTTGTGATTGCAAGTTCATGATTTCAGGATGTCCCCAAGCTCGCCACAGATTTTTTACCGTTTTTCATTAGACATTTTCTTCATAGTAATATGAGTAGTCGATGCCTTTCATAAACATTTCGCGGTCGTTTATTTTGGTGGTAAGCGCTTTTTCCAAAAGTGTTTTTAAAACACTACTTTTGGTTGAACTTA
>CAIJWE010000070.1 GCA_903824295.1 uncultured Chlorobiaceae bacterium | reverse complement strand
GGCTGCCTTTGGCTGTCTGACCAGACTTCAACTCAAATGAAACACACCCAAATGAATTTGACTTTCGTCAATTATCCGCAAGCTGAGAATAGATGGTGGGCGACAGCCCAAGCAATTCCAGAATTCGGATTTGCAGAATACTCAACCGAGTTATATGCCGAACAGGTTCCTGGTTGGGCAAGAGTACGGTAGAGAGGTAAATGCCTCTGAAAGTTTTGAGCAACCGCTCAGTGGTTGGGTTGTCAATCCCTTTTTTGGGGTTATTTTCAATCAAGCCGGTTAATTTTTCCTGGTTTTGCTTGAGTTTTCGACGCACTACAAACTCGATCAGGGTTAGCATACGTACGGCAATGCTCAATAAGTTGGTCAGACCCGCGACTTGGTCGTCATTTTTGAGAAACAAAGGATCAAGAGAAAGCGGTGCGCCTTTGAGACGATGAAAACCATGTTCAATAATCCACTCATCACGATAGGTCAGCACGGCTTGTTCCAGGTTAAGTTGTTCGGAAGGGGCATTGCTGACATAAACGCGCCAACCGAGTGTTTTCTTATGCGCGTCAATAGCGGCTTCCTGGCGAATGACGCCTGTTATTTGGTAACGAACTGTGACAATGGTGTGCTTAGCTCGGTCAGGGCCGCTACGCCCGCGCCCTATGTGCTTGGTTGTAGACGTTTCTTGCCGTTCAAAGGTGTAACTGAGCAGCCCTTCAACATCGTGATTTTTTAGAATTGCTTCGGCTGCGCTCACCAACACATTTTCTTCTTGAATTCGGCGTTTGCCTCGTCCGCGAGGTGGTGTAAGCGCCATTAGCTCAGCCGTGGCTGTTTCAAGATGTTTTTTCAGGTTTTCCACTGCGCTCGCTCGGTATCTTTCCGAACGCACCACAAAGACGTGTTCAGTCCATTCGATTTTTTCCGCTTTTTGTGTACCATCTGCCTGCGGTTTTCCTGGAATTTCAGTCTGGACTGTGCGCTCAAAGACATATCCTTCGGCCAGCAGCTTGCGTTCACCGTTTTTGGCGTCGAGATACACCGGTTGCAAGGGTTGTTCACCATTATTGGCAGATTCTACCCAACGGATGAAATCAGCCCCGACTTTTCCGGTCTTGGCCAGCGGGCAAAGGTAATGCTGTTTGGCATGATGAATATGCGCTCGGATTGCCAATGCACTCATTTTGCTGTCACCAACGAAAAGCAGGCCGATCCCATCAATGATTTTCAGCACCTGATCTACCGCTGGTATGTAAAGTACATCGTCCGCTGTATTGCCTGGCACTACCTGGCTTACCAAAGGTAAGCCCAATGGGTCAAGCGAAGCCATCATTACCTTGACCTGTTGCAGCGTGGGATCATCTTTGCTGTGACCATACTGAAACAAACCGCTCTTGTCACCTTGATGATACCCGGATACCGTTGTCATGTCGCAACGTATCGTTTCTGGCCGCAGGTCATACACCCGTATGATATTCTGACCCAGCTCTTTTTGAACCGCTTCCCAGGTCGCTGGTTTGCTCAGGCGGCGCAGCAGAACAGTCAACTTGTCATCCGTGAAGTCAAACTCACTCACCTTCTGACCGGTGATGATCTCGATCGTTTTTTGTGCCTGCCGAACCCATTCCTGGACGGGTTGCTTGCGATGGTCGCTTTGCGATAGCATGTGCGCCAGCCAAATCGTGGCAATCCAGCCCCAATTCAGTCCTTTTTGCAATCCGTGACGGATCAGGTGCTTGTCAATGATCCCTGGTAGCCCTAGCCGGAGCATATTGCCCAGCAATAGCGGAAAATCATCCACTTGTTCTGTCGTTACTGTAAGTTGTTCGCTCATCCCTTGAGCTTACCAAAGAATTCACGATTTCAAAATCCTTTTCCGCGAATGGACAGCTGTAATCAAAAAAGAACTTTTCGTAATTTTGTAAACTTCCACTTAAGGATTGAAGGTTAGGAGAAAGCGAGTTCCAACAAGTTTCCAAGTCCGATGGTTGTTTGGCACTATTAATGCATAAGTAATAGTCATTTAGGAATTCATCGCCGCTGTTTGCTAAAGTAGTAGGTGTGATACTAGGGATGACAGTTGGCGTTTCGGATGACAGTGTTGCTGGTGGCGACATTGTCGCTGTTCCTGGCGCGTTCACGGTCAGTATATTCACGCTCTCTGTTAATCTGGCTTCCGCTGTTTGGGTAGC
>CAIJWE010000069.1 GCA_903824295.1 uncultured Chlorobiaceae bacterium | reverse complement strand
ATTCCGGTCTTCGCTGATCTGCATTTCAACGTTGAACCAGCGGCCATTTTCAGCCTTGGCCTTGATATCGAGTATGGACATTTTCCCCGCCTGGTAATCCGCCAGGTTATAGGGGTTTTTCAACTCCAACTCCACCACCTGCTCCTCTTCGGAGACGATGGCGTTAATCAATGAGATGAGCAGATCCTTATTCTCTTCACTGCCAAAAAGCTTTTTAAAGGCGAAATCGACGCGGGGATTTATTTTGCACATGGTTGTATCCGGTTCATGTATCAACAATACTGGGGAGAAAATTTTACTAACGCTGTTAATCGGCGCAACATCTTGACTGCATATTTTAACGTATAGTTGATCGAAGTACAAGAATTTTTGTGCTCACCATGCGTATCACAGGAAACCGAACCGGGGCACAGGCGCTTTCCCTGCTCAAAAATCCGGCCGCCACGAGGCGGCTCTGTGTCGTTCGCTGACGAAAAAGAGTTGTGCACGGCGCTCGTCCCTCGCTGCCGTTCTCAACTCTTTTGTCAGCTCTCTCTTGCTCAAAGTAAAGAACGGAATGAGCTGCCAACTGACTACGGGACGAAGACCAGGCGGAAGCCAACATTGCCGCCGCGGCTGCCGGGGGTGCCGCGGTTGCGATAAGCCGACCGACAGCTCCTCGCATTGCTGTCCCAGCGGCCACCACGCAGGACACGGCCCGAACCGGTTTCGGGGCCAACCGGATTTTCAACCGTACCTTTCGTCTTGCACTCCTCGTAATAATTGCCGCCATACCAATCACCGCACCACTCATAAACATTACCATGCATATTGTACAACCCCCAAGCATTGGGGGCAAAACTGTCAACTGCAACCGTGTTTTCAAGGTAATCCCCTTTCGGGTTATTGTTATACGGATAGTTGCCATCATAGTTTGCCTGATCGGTTGTCAGGTTTTCACCGGTATTGAAGGGTGTGGTTGTTCCTGCCCGGCAGGCGTACTCCCACTCAGCTTCCGTTGGCAAACGGAAGCTTTTGCTGGTTTTTTCCTTCATCCACGTACAATAGGCCACTGCATCATTCCAGCTCACATGCAACACAGGATGATTGTATTGAGCCAATGGCCTTTTTTTACCCGATACTCCATGCCGCCAATTTACTCCCTTCTTCTCTTTCCACTCCTTGCCATCCCAAATCATGCTGCTATTCGCTTTTTCAGCATCAGTCTGATACCCGGATTTGTCAATGAATTTTTTAAACTCTGCCAGTGTAACCGCATATTTGCACAGATAAAACTCACTCACCTTGACCTGATGCTGCGTTTCGTCGTCGTATCGCTCCGCTTCAGTTTTTGGGCTGCCCATCGTAAACTCGCCTGCGGGGATGCGCACAAAGTTTGAGGGCACCTTTCTTGCTGTTCTGATCAGTGCCGGGTCCAGTCCCATACGTCGCAAAACATCGTCCGGAATGTCAAAAAATACCGGACTATACTCATGCGCATTGATCAGATGAATGCTCACCATATCGAGCAACTCTGTTGTCTGCTCAAGGGTATTGACCAATTGCCGCGCTTTTTTCTCAAAAATCTCTTTATCCGTTTCGGCAAGCAATTCGTAAACGGCAAGTTGCAGGGTACAGCTCTCAAAATCAGCTTCACCCTGAAGTGGACGGTTCTGACTGAGCTGATCGTAGAGAAATTGATAGACACGGGCACGCTCTTCAAAAGTCAGCCACTGCTGCTGAAGTGCCCTGCGAAAATCGTCAGGAATTGTCCCTTTTGTGAACCAGTTGAGACGCAACAACTGGCTGATACTCTTGTATGACGGCAAAACGCTCTTTTCAGTCGAAAACATCTTGCCCAATACGAGGGTCAGATTCCAGTCGAGTTCGGGGTAGATCGCACAGGCAGCAATCCAGCGCTTGAGTTGATCGTCAACAAATAATCCGATGTAGTCGAGCTTTTTTCCTTCGGTTTTTATGGGCACCAATGAATAGTCGGCATGATCAGGCCAGTAGTGGAGGCAATCGAAATCGGCGCCTGCATCCGATGAAAGGTCAGCAGCCATTATCTGCAACCCCTCAACTGAAAGCGGCAAGACGAAGGGAAAGATCTCCTGCAGCAGTCGCTCCCGTTCACCCCACAAAGCAGGGGGCTCGGACGTGTAAAAATAGCGACGCTGCCAATTTTTGAAGATCTCTGTCCATGAAAACACGCTGGCTCGACGGGTATCAACACATTGCAACCCGTCGGTAAAAAGCAACAGGACTGCCTGTTCGTGAAGACTCAGAATCTCCTTCAATGCAATACCGCCGGGATGGCGGGGATTGCTGCAAAGTAAAGGCGAATAGCCAAAATAGAAGCGCTCAACGAAGATGTTGTTTGCTTTCAGTGTTTCATAAAGGTTATTGTGGAGGTGCGCCTGATGGTCACGCGAGTTGTTGCGGTCAATGAGCATCAGGTATTCGACATGGCGGCGGGCAGGACTGAAAACAGGTTTTGCCAAACCACCTTCGTGAATAGTTTGGCGAATCGTTTTTTCGATGTCGAAGGAGTAGCGACCTGAGTGTTCTGTGTAGCGGAGTTGGCGCACTACCCTGAGCAACAGAGGGTCGCTCTCAATCTCCGTCGATTGCACAAAGCGCTCAAACATGTAGGAGCCGCTGCTTCGGGCTTTGAGCGAGGCAACTATTTTGTGATTCTCATCATCGATCTCTTTTTGTTGTTGCCTTGCCAGGTCGCCTGTTTTTGGTACATCGCTCTTTCCTGTTGACATCGGCGATTTTTCTTCCTTGCCGTCGGCTTCGGGCTTCTGCTGTTCAAGAAAAGGAATAAAAAAACGCTTGTAGAGTTCAATAAATGTCGCCTGCTGTTCTGCGGAATGAGCGAGCGCCGGACATAACCACATATCGAGCTGTTCCAGGTCACCCGATTCAATGGCCTTTATGATGAGGTAGTGTACTGTTTCAAACGTGTCTATACCAAACCTGAACCCCTGTTCCTGCAGGATTTCAAAAAACTCATCGAACGGATAGTGCCGATTGGCTGAAATAGAGGTTGCCAGCGAATCCATCGTTATTCCTTGAGAGCAAGTGATGTTATGGCCTCGGTAAGATTCGTCAGGTCAACTTCCTCCTTGGCTAAAACAGAGATTCCACTCAAAAGGGTTTTCGCATTTTCTGCTGTTTCATCATAATGGTAGATGTCAGCGGGTGTAAACCCCTGCTTTCGCATCCACCATATCCATAAAATCAATTCGTGTGTGGCCGGTTTTTTCCCTTTTACCAGATCACGAATCGTAAAAAAAAGGTTGATAAACGCACTGCTCTCCGGTTCCGTGATACCGCGTAAAATCGACTTTTTGCCCGCCAGAATTTCCATCAGGTGCTCTTTATCAGGCATGTTGATATGAAAAAAGACGCAACGGCGAAGAAACGCTTCGGGCAGGGTCTTCTCGGAATTACTGGTGAGAATAACAACCGGTTTGAATGCATCATTACCTGTTTTTTTATAAATGGCCCCTTCTTTACCATTGAGTGTTTTGAGTTGCGGCACCTCAAAGCTCATATCCTCAAGAATCGTCAGTATATCGTTGGGCAGGTCGCGGGGCGCCTTGTCGATTTCATCAATAAGCACAACCCTGCGTTTCGGAAGGCGTTTGTTATTCTGGCCGATTGAATCACAGATTGCCCGGCCCAGCGCAACATAACTGATGAACAGCGTCTCAATCTCTGAAGCAGTCAATTCGCTGCCACACTCTTTTTGAATATTCACCTTATGAAAGTGGGCAAGGCTATCGTACCGGTAGAGCAGGTCGGTTGCCACGGAATCGGTTCTTGTAGCAAAAGGCTCCACCTCGCCCCAACCGAAATGGTCGGCAAGATGATAGGCAAGATCTGACTTCCCCGTGCCGGGTTCACCGGTGAGCAACAAAGGCTTGTGCAGCATCAACGCCACATTGACTGCCCGCTTCAGCTCCTCGGAAGGTGTATACCCTTCGCCCCGTCTGATAGCATCCGAAACCGGAGAACCGTCACCCCGTCTGGTCATGGGAAACTGCTCATCCGGACTCAGATGGAACTGCTTTAAGTTCTTTTCAGATGGATGACAGTTTCTGTTCTCTTCGTCCCTGTTCGCGTAGAAATTATATTTTTTCATTGCTCAATTTCAGGGTTAACAATAGTGTAGTTTTTTTACCGCATCACTAAAAGACATTGGAGTGCATCTGCAAAGATCTTCATCCCTCAGATAGCATTTATTGTCTTTAAAAAAACAGGAGAAATGGTAAGGCGTTACGGTTTCATATTGATCGCAATAACAGAGTACCCAGTGGGGCAAAGGCTCTATATCCCTCGGCAATGAATGCTCTTCCAAAAACAGGCAAAGAAAAACAGGATGCTCGGGATCCAATGCTACCCAGAAACTGTAATAGAGCTGAAAATTGTCACGAAAAGCACTGTCAAGCTTGCCAACAGAGTGCACAATAATGTGTGACTTGGCGTAAAAGTCCGTTTTTCGTAACTCCCCGGGAATCTTTTCATGGATTGGTGGAACATGAAAAAACTTTCTCATAAAATCAGCCCAGGACTTTTCCAGTTTTTCCCTGTTGTCGAAGTTAATAATATGACCCATTTTCCCCTCGGGAGGGCTCAAACTCTTATGAATCTCTTCATGATCTTCCTTGATAAATGATTTCAGGATTTCATCCATCTGATCTGAAAGCGCATCTTCGTTTTTCTCAATAAAAATCACTTTGACAGCAGCAATTCCCGATTTGGCCCGTACACCTTGAATTCATTGGTGTTTAAAATTTGACTTTCGTAATATTTTGAGTATCAAACAGTATTATTTTGTATATTTCTGGAAATTGTCTTACTCAAAGATATAAAGATATTTTTAT
>CAIJWE010000068.1 GCA_903824295.1 uncultured Chlorobiaceae bacterium | reverse complement strand
TGATCCTACCTGGCATGTATCTGGTTCAAGTGATGTGACCGATATATTCACGCGAGAAATAACCATCTCCTCGATAGATGCTCACCACAAGAAGCAACCCCTGCTCGGGATAAACCTGGGCAAACTTCTCCATCATATCCTCAAATGAGCGCTTATGGCTGCTAATCGTATCTGCTTCGGGAAAAACATACTCAACCCCAAATGTATCGAGATGCTCTTTCAGTTCGGAAACAAGGATATCCCGCAGTGACATGGTGGTGGCACCAATTTCGGTGCGGATCACCTTGAAGCGACCAGCGATCTGAGTGGCACTCTCACGAACAACCGGGTGGCTTAGCCTCTGGAGTAATGATGCATCTGCGGCAATGCTTGAAATCACCGACATCAAGTGCGATTTACCTGTGCCGTAATTACCCACTACCAGCAATCCCTTGTTATCGGCAGGATGATCGAATTGCAACTGCGGAAAAACAAGATGCATAAGACGGTCAGCCATTTCGTCGGAAATGACATAGGTCTTGACAAGTTGCTCAGCGGCACTGGTTTTGTTTGCATCGCGCAACTGAAAAACTGACTCGATGGGGTCAAACTGTAGAAGCTCTCCGTATTTCATACTGCCTCATTTTTATGTGCACCTTCAAGAGTTGCTGTTCCGTCCATAGCGACAAAAAGCAGCTCTCTACTATCGTACTGCCGGTATTCCGAATGTCCGGTTTCGGCATAGACGAGCTTGCCTTGTTCAATTTTTCCATTCCAGGCGGCGATAACTGAGCGATTTCTCGACATGAGCTGCAGCAGTTTCAATGGGTCTTGCTTCAGTCGTTGGTCGAAAAGGATTTCGATGTTATCAAGTACCACCGTCACCTGCTTTGTATCCACGATCTTATCCAGAATTTCCGGCAAATGGAGCATTCGCTGCTTTTCCGACAACCCAAGCAACTCCGCCGATAGCAACAAATTGATATTGATGACTTCGCTCCCGATTTCTCCGGCAAATTCACGAAGAAGCTGTGTCTTGCCGGAACCGCTCTCTCCCACGAGCAACACGAGACGATGATAGAGCCCTTCTGCCGCACGGAGTGATTGTTTTAGCTTTTCCTGAACAGGTTCTGACATCGTTGGGCTGTATTTTTTGCAAATAACTGCAAATATACCATTCTCTTGTGCATTCATAACCGATTTCACCTGATTATGGCAAAAACAGCCTTACCCATACCAAAGGAATCCGAATGAATTGATTAAGAAAACAAAGAGCTCAGTTTTACATATTCCCCCTCCCTGATTATCTTCTCCCTTTCAATGACCGAAATGAACTGTTCACGAAGTAACTGCCGACCTATGACCATGAAGGGAGAAGCCCGGGCGATTGTTTTGCAGAAGGCCAACAAGCTGAAACTGCAGAGTGCCGCATATCATGCCACTGAACCCGGAGATGTTCTGGTAAAAACCATTGCGAGCACCATAACACCGGGATTTGACCGGCTGTTGTTGACCAACAAAGCGGTATCGAAGAGGGTGTTCAAATATCCCATCATGCCTGGCAGTGAGGCTATCGGCCAGGTTCTCGAAACAGGCTCTGGAGTAACCGACCTGCATCCCGGTGATTTTGTCTATGCCTTCAGGGGTGACCGGTGGACTGGAATAGAATCCTACGCTGGCTGCCATGCCGAAATCATCCCGACGTCACGCCAGAACCTTTTTGCCCTCGACCGTCCTCCTGTTCACCGCGATCTGCTCATCGGACTGCTTGCCTACGCAATCAGTGCCCTTGAAAAAGTGCAGCTCAACGCCTCATCGCGAATTCTGCTGCTCGGCCTTGGCTCTGTCGGCCTCATGGTTGCGGAGTACCTGCACGCTCTTGGCTACAAGCACATTGATGCCGTCGAAACCTTCTCCATCAGAGGGCAGCTCTCTCATGCCGAGCATATTGCCCTTGCTATCGACGATTTTACGCAGGAGTTCAACAACAGTTATGACCTTATTGTGGAAACCACAGGACGGATTTTGCTGATAGAAAAGGCCGTGCGCCTGATGAAACCGCAAGCGAAAGTTCTGCTGATGGGCAATTATGAGGTTATGGCCTACGATTACCGCCTGATACAGCACAAGGAGCCTGTCATCATAAGCTCCGGCATTACCGCCCTCTCTCACCTTGAGGCGGCTTCCGCCCTGCTTGAGAGCGGAGAGCTTGAGAGTGAAAAGTTTTTTACCAGTGTCTTTCCTGTTGAGCAGTACGAACTTGCATACCGCAGGGCTCTTGACAGCAAAGATTCCATCAAGACCGTGTTGAGCTGGCTCTAACTCCCTCAAAATCGTCGTACCATGGCTGTTGCCGTCCGTTTGAGCGCTCTGTCAAAAAAGTTCGGAAGCTTTTCTGCGAACCGTAATATCTCGCTTTCGGTAGAGGAGGGCACCATTCATGCGCTTGTCGGGGAGAATGGCGCCGGAAAAAGCACTTTGACAAAAATCATCTACGGCATGCACCGTCCGACCTCAGGCGAGATGTTCATCGATGGTAACGCGGTAAAGTTTGCCTCCCCCCGTGATGCAATACACTCTGGCATCGGCATGGTTCATCAGCACTTCATGCTTATACCGGAGCTGACGGTAACCGAAAACGTCATTCTCGGCAATGAGCAGTGCGGTCTTTTTCAACGCATCCCCCTTAATAAAAGCAAGGCCCTTATCCTCAACGATGCCGAAGCTTTCGGCCTGGCTCTTGACCCTGACGCTCTGGTTGGCAGTCTGAGCATCGGAGAGCAACAGCGGGTGGAAATCCTCAAACTCCTCTTCCGTCGTGCGGCCATCATGATTTTTGATGAACCGACCGCAGTGCTCACCCCTCTTGAAACGGAGCGGTTTTTTGCAACGCTCCGCTCGCTTCGTGACAGGGGAAAAACCATTATTCTTATTACCCACAAGCTTGACGAAGTACTTGCCGTAGCCGACATGGTGAGCGTGATGAGAAGGGGCGAAATTGTCGGAACCATACCGGCTGCATCTACAACAAAAGGAGAGCTTGCGCAGATGATGGTGGGGCGCAGCCTTCTCTTGAGGGTCACCAACCCGCCAGCCTCCCCGGGCGAAACCATCCTCAGCATTAACAAGCTCGGTTTTCGCACAAAAAAAGGCGTTGAGCGGGTTCACGACCTCTCTCTGATGATCAGGGCAGGAGAGATCTACGGCATTGCCGGAGTTGAAGGGAACGGACAGAGTGAGCTGCTGCAGATGCTTTGGGGTCTTGTGCCCGAGGGAGCGATCATCTGTGGCGAAGCGCTGCTCAAGGGACGTTCACTCATCGGCCGCTCACCAGCAGAAATTACCGGCATGGGCGTTTCGCACATTCCTGAAGACCGCCTGCGCCATGCCGTTATTTCAAACTACACGGTTTCTGAAAACTTTCTTTTCGGGCGACACCGGGAGCGTTTTTTTCATCAGGGGATCGGCTTCAATACCCATGCACTCAACCGCTATGCGAAAGAGATGGTTTCGGACTATGCTCTCAGTTGCAGCTCGCCGGATCGCCAGTCGCTCAGAGCGCTCTCTGGCGGCAACCAGCAGAAGGTGGTTCTTGCCCGGGAACTCAGCCGCCCCGCCGTCTCCCTGCTTCTCCTTGCCCAGCCTACCCGCGGGGTTGATATCGGCGCAATTGAGACCATCCACACAAAAATTATCGAAGCACGCAACAGCGGCATGGCAATTCTTCTTCTTTCCTCTGAACTTGAAGAGATCATTGCGCTTTCAACACGTATCGGTTGCATCTACAAGGGCTCAATCCGCCATGAATTCACTCGGGAGGAGGTTGAGCTTAAAAGAGATTCTGGTCATGAGTTCCAGCAAGAGATTGGTCTGCACATCACCTGAACAACCCTTCGCGCCATGAATCGAAAGAGCACAAGATTGCTTATACCCATCCTCTCGATACTCTCTGCCCTTGTTGTCAGCTCCCTGATCATTTTTATGGCCGGAAGAGATCCTCTTATGATTTTCCTGAAAATGTTCCATGCAACCTTTGGCTCGGCTTATGGAACCGGGCAGGTACTTTTCAGAATGACAACGCTCATTTTTGTCGCTCTGGCCGTTGCCCTTCCTTTCCAGGTCAGGCTCTTCAATATCGGAGCTGAAGGGCAGTTGCTGCTGGGCGCCTTCGCTGCGGCAATGACGGGCGCCATGCTTCCTTCCTGGGTGCCTGCGCCGGCCTCCATCACCCTCTGCATCATCTCGGCCATGGCGGCCGGAGCCGGATGGGCGCTTCTGGCTGCGGTGCTCAAGGTACGCTTCGGCGTCAATGAGGTTATTGGAACCATCATGCTGAATTTCATTGCCCAGGGCATTACCGGATATCTTCTGACCTGGCACTTTGCTGTTCCCTCTACGGTTCACACTGCACCGATCACCGACGCCGCCGCCATACCGTCATTCGGCGCCCTCACCGGTTGGTTTGCCAGCTCACCGGCAAATCTCAGCACCATTTTGGCTATTGGTGTTGCCCTGCTGTTCCAGATGCTCATCTTTTCATCGAGGTTTGGTTATGAGATGCGGGCTGTGGGGCTGCAACCTGATGCCGCACGCTACGGCGGAATCAATGCGGGGATGCACACGCTCATTGCCATGGGGCTCGGCGGGGCTGCCGCAGGTCTTGGAGCGGCAAACATTGTACTCGGCTACCGACACTCCTTTGAAGCAGGAATGACCGGCGGTGTCGGATTTACAGGCATTGCCGTTGCACTCCTTGCCGGTGCTCATCCGTTGTGGATACTCCTCTCGGCTCTCTTTTTCGGGGTGCTCGAATATGGCGGACTGACGGTCAACGCCTATATTCCAAAGGATATATTCATGATCATCGAAGCACTCACCATCCTGCTCGTCATTACGTTCAGTGCTCTTGGACGGCGCTTGCAGCAGAAGTGAGCTGATCTATCCGAGAGAAAAAACCTCTCTGGCCTTGACAGAGGTGGTTACAAAAAGAGAGGATTATTTTTTATCTTCAGGAGAGTAACGAATGCCGAAACGTCCTGATAATAAAGAGGAGAGCAAAATGGAGAAAAGAAACACGGACGATGAGAGCAAAGCTGATCAGGCTGAACTCAGGGCAAAAATGCGTGAAGAGCAGGTGAAACTGGCGGCATACTACCGGTGGCTGGAAAAAGGTAAAAAAGAGGGATCGGATTCAGATGACTGGTTTGAGGCAGAGGACTCCCTTACCGACTGAATCAATAGTGCCGTTTTATCAATGCTGCAGAGCCATTCTTTCAGTTGGAGTGGCTTTTTTTATGATTATCAAAACTGAACTATGATAAAAACCATCAAAACACTCTGGGGATCACTCACCATTTTTTTTGTCGGCCTTTGGCTGGTTGTACGCATCATTCTTGAATATTTCGGCATCATCAGTGACGGCAACGATCGGACAACAGGTATCAAGGACATCCGCGAAGAGTACAAAAAAGCCAACTATAAGTGATAACGGCTACTCTGCCATATTAACCACCGTCAGTTCAACCGGTTGATCGGCAGAGACAAGGGTACCAACACCTGGCCGTTGACTGATAACCGTATTGGGTACCAGAAGAGACGAATATTCGGTCGTGATCTTGCCCATCGGAAGGCCGGCATCGGCAATAACCTGTTGTGCCTGAACAAGAGACATGCCAAGGACATTTGGCACGGCAGTTGTTTTTGCCCCTTCAACCGGCGCCTGATACCTGCCGACAACAAGAGAAAATGCCGTACCTGACTTCACGATGGTTCGCGCAGGAATCGACTGGCTCATGACCCTTCCGTCCATCTCTGGTGTGGTTATGGGAGTGCTCTGGACATCCTGAATCACCATCTCCATACGGTACGCCATTTGACGGGCATCAAACTCAGCCCGTCCCGATAAATCAGGCATGAAAAAGGCGGGCTTTTCACGCTTGTTGACGACAAGGTAGACCTTTCTGCCGGGCTTGACCTCTGTTCCTGCTTCAGGCATCTGGGAGAGGACAATATTGGAATTAATCTGGCTGAGGTATTTGACATTGTAACTTTTTATTGCCTCAAAACCGACCTGCCGCAACCGCTCCGAAGCATCCTCGTAATCCAGGTTAAGGACGTCAGGAACAACCTTCACGCTTCCCTGAGAGATATAAAATGGCATAATCAGCTTGTCGAAAATCACAACAAACCCGATAAGTAAAAGAACGATCAAGCCTGCTTTTTTCATGTCACTGTCAAACTGTTGTTACGGTAATATTGTCTCTTTTGCAGTCAAAACGCCTTTCTCTGAAGCTATGGCAGAAATCAATACTCTCTTTTCATGACAAAATCCACCAGCAGCAGCAACGATTTTTTTGCCGGGCTGTCAGGAAAAGAGCTGATTGAGGCTACCGCTTTTGCAGCAAATCCCTCTGCAACTTCAGCGGAATAGGCGAGCCCTCCCTTTTCGGTAACAAACGCGATAACCTCACCACTTTTCACCGCCCTTTTGCGGGAACTCTTCAATATGGAGCGAATCGCCCTCTGCTGAGCAACCGGTGCATGACGAAGCGCGTATATGAGGGGAAGCGTTATTTTCTTATCCTTGATATCGATACCCATCTGCTTGCCGGTTTTTTTTGAATCGCCGGTATAGTCGAGCAAATCATCACGAATCTGGAAAGCGAGTCCAAGATACTCCCCGTAACTTTTCAGTGCTGCAATTCGCCCCTCATCAGTTGTTGCGCTCATTGCACCCATGGCACAAGCCGAAGAAATAAGCGATGCTGTCTTGTCAGCAATAACGCTCAGATAATCCTCTTCGGAAATATCAAGGCTGCGGGTTTTCTGTATCTGTAAAATTTCCCCCTCGCTCATGCGGCGTACCGCTTCTGAAACCATGTGGAGAAAGCCATAATCCTTATATTCGAGGGAGTACAAAAGCCCCTTCGAAAGAAGATAATCGCCAATAAGCACCGAAATTTTGTTTTTCCACAGCGCATTGATGGACGCTATCCCCCGCCTCATTTCAGCACCATCCACCACGTCATCATGAATCAGTGTTGCCGAATGAAGCAACTCGACCATGATGGCTGCCCGATAGGTTGATTCACTCACCCCTCCACACACCTGTGCGGCAAGCAAAACCATTGCAGGACGAATCTGCTTTCCCTGCTGGCGGAGCACATAGCGGGTAACCTTATCGACCAGCGTATTCTGGGCATGAAGTACCACCTTGTACCTCTGCTGAAAAATCTTAATCTCATCGGCTACCGATGCAACAACATCCTTGATATTCACCAATTCCCCGGACAATTACGTGACAAGCTCTCGAACTCCCTTAAAGCTAAAAGACTGAAAAGTAAACATTTCGGAGAGCAAAAAAAATCATCTTGGCTACATGCATCTTTGTTGCTATGTTTTGGGGGTAGTATACTCCCGGATAAGGCTGCATTGGAAGCTCTGTCTGGTGTAATTTTCTGTTATTTTCAGCCTCCAACAAAATAATGAGCCAAGAAAACGAATCCACACCGTCACCGCAAATACCTGAAGGCAACCCGCAGGAGTGCGGTGATGCTGCTGCTGCAAGAGAGCTCTCCGGTGTCGACACGAAGTATATGACACCCTACGCCCATATGGTAACGGATCAAGGCGTTGATGCCAGTCCGGAAAAAAGAGCCGATGTCGCGACAGAGAGCGAACCGGATGGCGCATTGAATTTTATGGAGCATCTTGAGGAGATACGATCCCGACTGATCAAAACCACCATTGCACTGCTTGTTGTTACCGCGCTTTGCGCTACCTATGCCGATTTTCTGGTTAATGAAATTCTTATAGGGCCGCTCAAAAGAAGCAGCGAAGGGCTGGTACTTCAAAACCTTGTCCCCTACGGTCAGGTCTCGCTCTACTTTCAGGTCGTTTTTTTTGCAGGATTTATTATCTCCTTTCCTTTTATAGCCTGGCAGATCTGGCAGTTTGTTGCTCCGGGCCTGCATGAGCATGAACGCAAGGCGAGCCGTTTTTCCATCCTCTTTATCTCTCTCTGCTTCTTTGCCGGTATTGCTTTCGGTTATTTTGTCTTTCTGCCAATCTCGCTGCAGTTCTTTGCAGGCTTTGGCACAACCCTGATTAAAAACAATATCTCCGTCCAGGATTATGTCAGCTTTTTTATCGGCACACTTTTGACCGCCGGACTGGTTTTTGAGCTCCCCTTCATCTCCTATATTCTTTCAAAAATAGGACTTCTGACACCGGCCTTCATGAAGTTTTACCGTAAACATGCGATTGTTTTCCTGCTGATTGTTGCAGCCATAGTTACCCCGTCAACCGATCTGGTCACACAACTGATAATCGGTCTTCCGATGATTCTCCTTTATGAACTGAGCATTCTGATTTCAGCCCGTGTCCATCGCAACAATGCTGCATTGAAATCATGACCAGGAGGCTGGATAGGCCCGAAAAGAGCTTCTCCAGCCGATTACGGTCACAATGCCGACACAATTTCACTGGTGATGACCGTGTGATTGAGCGGCAGCAAGCAGTGTGGAGCAAAGCACTTCACTCTCTTTTTTCAGCTCATCCGGAGTCCCCCTGTTGAACAGCACATAATCGGCTTTGGCAATCAGCTTTTCCTGGGGCCACTGCGCGGCAATGCGCTGCGTGATCTCTTCACGCGTCCCCATCCCTTTCTGCACCGCTCTCGCAATCCGCTCTTCAAGATCAGCCGCAACAACAACCACGGCGTCAAGCCCCTCGTTTCCTCCGGATTCAAACAGAATTGCTGCCTCTTTTACAAGAATCTTTTTTTTCTGTTTTCGAGCATTGAGTACCGCTTTACGAAATTCACCGTACACCTTGGGGTGGATGAGGTTGTTGAGCGCCTCAAGTTGTTCGGGTGAGGAAAAAACCGCAGCGGCAATTTTTTTTCGGTCCAGCACCAGGGAACCGGAAGCATCGAGCGAATAGACCTCCGCACCAAACAGCCTCCTGATTCCCTCAATCACCTGCGGGTCATGAAGCTGCAACTCCTTTGCCACCCGGTCAGATTCAAAAAGAGCGCAACCCATTTCAGCAAGAAAATGGCAAACCATTGATTTTCCGCTGCCAAGCCCGCCAGTTATGCCCACAAGAAAAGGATCGCTACACATCATTGGCCTGCACCCGTTTTTTTAAAAATATTTGCACGCACCTGCACAAGAATTGATCTCCAGAGTTCATGATTTTTTCTGTACACCGCAATCTTCCACTTCAAACGCTCACGGGTAAGGGCGTGACGCAGAAGCAAATCATTGATGTCGGCGGAATCAAGCACAGAAAGCTCAGCTCCTCCATTGCCGGGCGTCACCCCGGATTCCAAAAGATAATCGCTGTAAAATGCCGCAAAATGAACATCGTCCTTGTCAAGAAGCGGCAACCTCTTTTCGCTGCATCCTGAAAGAGCACTAACAAAAACAATGCAGAATAATGAGTTCCGGAAGGTATTGCAGAATTTCATGTTCCACCACCTGTTAATATGATGACAAACTTTTCGACCACAATAGTCGATTTTAATGATTCAGAGAAACTATATCCCCGAAATATAAGTTTAAAGTCCAAGGATCGTATACTTTCAGCGTCTTGTTAAACTCTAAATAATATTGCTTTATGGCTTATAAGCAACCTGCTCTTCCTTTTGCCGAAGATGCACTTGAACCATTTGTTTCAGCAAAAACTCTCAGCTTTCACTACGGAAAGCACCATGTTGCCTACATTACAAACTACAACAACCTTGTCGCGGGAACACCTCTTGAGGGCTTGAGCCTCGAAGAGGTCATGACACAAACAGCCGCAGACCCCCAGAAAGTCGGGATCTTTAATAACGGTGCACAGGCATGGAACCACTCTTTCTACTGGAATTGCCTTGCTCCAAACGGCGGTGGCGAGCCGTCCGGAGAACTTGGCGCAAAAATTACGGAGGATTTCGGCAGTTTCGACAAGTTTAAAGATGAACTTAAAAGCGCGGCAGCCACTCAGTTCGGCAGCGGCTGGGCATGGCTCGTTCTTGATGGAGAGAAGTTGAAGGTTGTAAAAACCGGCAATGCGCAAACTCCGTTAACCAGCGGCCAGAAACCGATTTTGACCATTGATGTATGGGAACATGCCTACTATCTTGACTACCAGAACCGTCGCCCCGACTATGTCGCAACCGTAATCGACAATCTGCTCAACTGGGAGTTCGCCGCAGAGAATTTCCGCGCAGCACAATAAACGTCAATCCTTGTGAACCCCGCCGGAGATCTGGCTTGAGCCTCTCTCCGGTACGGGATAACTCCACGCCGCGCCGTCACATCCACGGCAGAGTTGCCGCATCATCAAGATTGACCACCTTGACTTTTTTCGGCATCAGAAATTTCAATGTCCGATTTTCCTGATTGAAAAGCCGTTCATCATAGGCTATGACCAACTGATGCTCGCCACTGCTCTCCAAACTGCTGTTATAGAGCACCATTTCAATCTCTTTCGGCAGAAGCGTACTGCGGCCGCCGACCGTAATCGCTTCAAAATTCCTGAAATGAATCTCGGTGAGCGTATTCCCCTGTCGATCCTTTACAAGAAGGGCCGAAAGCGTCCTGTTGGAGGGATCAATCACCACATCTTTGCTTCCGGAAGGAGTTGCAAGCGTGAAAAGCAGCATTCCGGAACCTTTTTTTACTGATCTGATGGCGCTTACCGGCTCTGTAATTTTCACAACACCCAGTAGCGACTCTGACAGAAGCCTGTAACCTGAATTCACACCAAGAATTTTTTCAACATTCATCTCACTGTTACTTCCCTGAAAAAGCCGGTTATTGAGCATATCGTGCACATACAGCGAGTCGGTGTTAAAAAATATATCAGCGACAGGCCATCCAAGCAGACCGGCAGTGACAATCATTCTGGCCTCACCTCCCCGATTGATCCGGATATTGCAAAAAACCCGATTTTGCCGTTTCGGCGTTTTTATCCAGACATCAGCATATCCATCAAGCGACTCGATAAACGGTGATGCCTCAGCAACTTCCCGATACAAATCAGCATATTCTGTTATCAGGGCTGTCTGCTCAGCAGGCAGTTCCTGCTTGCCGACGGTCCGAAAATCTGCACATCCGCCTGCAAAAACAAGCATGACCAGTACCAACACCACCACTCTTTTTCCGCTCATCTTTTTCCTTCGTTAAAAATTAGTGGTCTCATCATCTGCCACAGATGCATTTATTTCCTTTGAGATTCATCGCTTTTGCTGCACATTGTAACAGTACCGTAAAGGATCGGGCTTGGCGCTTTGCTGCTAAAAATGCCGGTCACTCCCAGGCAAAACCAACGCATTTTACACTCTACAAACATGTTAAGGTAAAATGCAGAGCTATCAAAACCACAACACATTTTTCAAGCTATGCAATCGCTCTACCTCAAACCAAAAGAACACTACAGGATACAGAAAGGCCACCTTTGGGTGTTCAGTAATGAACTTGCAATCCTTCCCCGTGATATCGCTTCGGGTGAAACCGTGAAACTGTTTACCCACGACAAAAAATTTCTCGGTACCGGCTTCTACAATCCCCACTCTCTTATCTCGATAAGGCTGATCAGCCACAAGGACGAAGAGCCCGACAAAAATTTTTTCCTCAAAAAATTTCGTGAGGCGCTCACTCTCCGTGAAAAAATCTACACAAGTTATGAAACTAATGCCTATCGCCTTGTACATGGAGAATCGGACGGTCTGCCAGGGCTCATTGTAGACCGATTCAACAAGGCAATTGTTCTGCAAGCCTTTTCGGCAGGCATGGACGTTCACCTTCCGCTTATCTGCGATGCCCTGCAAGAATTGCTGAACCCTGCGGTTATTATTGTGCGCAACGAATCTCCCTTGCGGGAACTCGAAGGGCTGACGCTTTACAAGGATGTTGTCAGGGGTGATCGCTCTGAAACAAAACAGACCATTTTCGATGCTGACATCAGCTATGAGGTCGATCTTCTGGAAGGACAGAAAACCGGCTTTTTCCTTGACCAGCGTGAAAACCGCAGAGTTGTCAGAAAGTTTTCCGCAGATGCCGAGGTACTTGATGTCTTTACCAACGACGGCGGGTTTGCTCTCAACGCACTTTACGGTGGAGCCCGTTCAGCCATTCTGGTGGATGCATCCAAGGATGCTTTGCAACGGGCAGATCGCAACGCACAACTGAACAAATTTTCTGAATACAGTCTCGTTGCCGCCGACGCATTCGATACCCTCGACCAGATGGTTGAGTCAAAAGAGTCGTTTGACCTTGTCGTTCTTGATCCACCAAGCTTCACAAAAAGCCGGAAAAACCTCCCCGGTGCCCTGAAGGCGTACAAACGACTCAACAAACTCGGATTGCAGCTTATCAAAAACGGAGGATTTCTGGCCACCGCATCCTGCAGTCACCATGTTTCAGAAGAGGACTTCCTGCAAAGCGTCCACCAAGCTGCACTTTCTGCGGGCTGCCAGCTCAGGCTTATCCACAAAAACACTCAACCCTTCGACCATCCGGTACTGCTTGCCATGCCAGAAACTGGCTATCTCAAGTTTGCCTGTTTTTATGTGACACGCTGAACGACTGGCAAATCACTTCCCGCTACAGCGCAGCCTCAAGGCTGCGTGGTAGCGGTTACCATTCTGTTTATTTTACTTTTTGAAGTTCCAGGATGGCTCCCCGTATATACTCTGCCGCTTCATCAAGAATTTTCAGCGCCTGACGTATCTCATAATCATCATCCGCATCATCTTTTGCTCTTTCCATGCGTTTTTTGGCATCCTGAATTGCGTTTGCCGCAAGCTGCAGTTTTGAATCGATGGCCATGACACTCTCCCACGGTTAATACTGATATTGCAAAACGCGAACATGAAGGAAATGTAGCAACGATTCAGGAAAAGTTATAATCCAGCCATCAGAAAAAGTCATGACCGACCGCTCCCGAACAGCCCCCGGCGCAGAAACCATTTTAACAGCTCAATAACAGGCACAACAGTCGCAGCGGCACCAATCACAATTGCCCAGTCTTGCCCGGTAAGAAAAAAGGTTCCGAACGGTTTACGAAAAACCGGAATGGTAATAATGGCCGTCAACATCACCAGCTCCCAGACTATGGCAAGGTTCAGCCATCTGTTCGCAAAAGGACGCCGGAGAATTGAAGCACGTTCAGAGCGGAAATTATAGGCCTTGAAAAACTGGATGAGCACCAGCGAAACAAAGGTCATCGTCATAGCCTCTTCAAGGGAACGACCCGACGCGAGGGCATACTGGAAGAGCGAGAGATTGACAATCGTCGACCAGATTCCGCCGGTCAGCATAAGAGAGAGTATGGAGCGCGTAAAGATCCCTTTTTTTGGATCGTTCGGATGGCGCAGCATAATATCCTTCTCGGCAGGATCAACCGCAAGCGCAAGCGCCGGAAGACCATCGGTGGCAAGGTTCACGTAGAGAATCTGAACGGCAGAAAGCGGGAGGGGAATGCCCATGAGCGTCGCTCCAACCATCAAGCCAAGTTCACCGATGTTGGAGGAAAGCAGGTAGGTCAAATATTTTTTGATGTTGTCATAGATCCCCCGCCCCTCTTCAACTGCAGCGACAATTGATGCGAAGTTGTCATCAGTCAGCATCATGGCAGAAGCCTCTTTTGAGACGTCAGTGCCGGTTATGCCCATGGAGATACCAATATCGGCTTTTTTGAGAGCAGGAGCATCGTTCACACCGTCACCCGTCATGGCGACGACCTCACCGTTTTTCTGCAGCGCGTCAACAATACGAAGCTTGTGCTCCGGTGCTACTCTCGCAAAAACCGAAATTGTACCAATAGAACGGCCAAGCTCTTCATCGCTCATACACTGCAGCGTTGCGCCTGTCACCACCCTGCCGTCCCGTAAAATTCCAAGTTCCCGAGCAATTGCTTCAGCCGTCAATGGATGGTCTCCGGTAATCATGACCGGACGAATCCCCGCTTCAAGGCAGCGACGCACGGCATCAGCAGCTTCAGCCCTCGGCGGATCAATCATCCCCACAAAGCCGAGAAAAGTTGTCCCCTCGTCAGCTCCCTGAATTTGCGAGACCTCTTTCACCGCAAAAGCAAGCACCCGCAGTGCCCTTTTACCAAAAGCATCAGCTTCTGCAAGAAGGGTGAGCCTCAAATCATTATCAAGCCGGTGATCTTTACCGCCGAGACGAACAAAATCACAACCAGCAAGCAGAACTTCAGGAGCGCCTTTGACAACCGCCTTCATCACCTTTCCACTCTGATGCAGGGTAATCATCCGTTTGGTCTCGGAGGAAAAGGGTTGCTCATCAAGGCGCTTATACTCCGTCTGCAGTTCATCTTCTCGAAGACCTGCCTTGCGAGCAACCACAAGCAGTGCACCTTCGGTCGGATCTCCAGCAATCTGCCAGCCGCCCTCTTCGTTTTGGACGATTCGGGCATCATTACAGAGTACGGCTGCCAAAAGCAGCTCATGCAAGCTTTCCGGCAAAGTTCCCCCGCCTGGAACGGTAAATGAACCCTCAGGAAGGTATCCTGTGCCGCTCACCTCAACCTGCACCCCCGAGGTAAAGAGTGCCCGGACGGTCATCTCGTCGCGCGTAAGGGTACCTGTTTTATCGGAGCAGATAACGGTGGTACTGCCAAGGGTTTCCACGACAGGCAACCGGCGCATGAGGGCATGACGTTTCACCATGCGCTGCACACCAAGAGCAAGAGAGATGGTCACCACTGCCGGAAGGGCTTCGGGCACAACGGCTACGGCAAGCGCTATGCCAAAAATAAGCATCTCAATGAAAGACTGGCCACGGAAAACACCAAAAGCGACGATAACCAGCACAATCACAAAGGCGGCTCGCGCCAGCACCGAGCCTACCTTGTCAAGATTTTTTTGAAGTGGTGTTTTTTCAGTTTCAACAGACTGCAGCATGGTGGCAATTCGACCAAACTCCGTCTGCATACCCGTCGCCACCACAACCGCCACCGCACGACCGTAACTGATTGAGGTACCAGCAAAAACCATGTTTTTGCGGTCACCGGGGCCTGCATTTTCCGCAAGAATCGCATCAACCTCTTTTTCCGATGGCAGCGACTCCCCCGTCAGTGAGGCCTCATCACTGCGCAAGTTCATCGCCTGCAAAAGTCTTGCGTCAGCCGGTACCCGATCACCAGCGGCAAGCATCACCACATCACCCGGAACCAGTTCCACCGCATTGACCACAACCTCCACGCCATCACGCTTCACCTTGGCCAATGGAGCCGCCATCTCCCTGAGCGCCTCAATAGCTCGTTCAGCCTTGAACTCCTGAACAAAACCAAGCAGCACGGCAAAGAGAACGATAACGGCAATAGCAATAGCTTCAATACCGTGTCCAAGAAAAGCCGAAAGAGCGGTTGCGATAAGAAGGGTTATAATAAGGACGTTTTTGAACTGCTCGAAAAGCAGCTTCCAGGGGCTTGCCCTGCGCTCGGTCTGTATCCGGTTTTGGCCATAAACCTCAAGACGAACGGCAACCTCGGCAGCAGTAAGACCTCCGGGCGCCGAACCGAGTTTTTCAAGAAGCTCATCAACCCGTAACGTATGCCATACTGCAACCGCACTCATCCAGACTCCTGTTATGTTATTTCAACGAAAGCTTCACCAAAAAGGTATGCAAGCCCGTCATTTACCAGACTCCTGCTCTTTGCCGGAATCCTTGCCCGAATCACTGCCGGACTCCTTCTCTGAATCTCCACCAGAGTCGTTACCACTCTCTTTACCAGATTCACCGTCGGACGATGAAAAAAGCGCAAGCCGTGCAACACTGATAAAATCGGCCGTTGCTCCTGGAACATCTCCTGTGGCAAATTTAGCACTCCCCCTGCCGGAATAAGCGGTAACCGATTTCGGATCAAGCTCTATTGCCTTTGAAAGATCGGCTATCGCTCCCTTGCTGTCGCCCATGGCATACTTGAGAGCCCCGCGACCAGCATAAGCTTTCGCTGATTTTGGATCAAGTTTTATCGCTTTTGAGAATTCAGCAATTGAACCCTGCATGGCGCCACTGCCAATTTTTGCACCCGTGGTTAACAATGCGTTTTTTTCACCAGCATTGTCACAGGCAGAAAGAGAGGTGAGCGTAACGGCAATTATCGCAATAAAGATAGTACGGAAAAGGTTTCTCATTGATAATTAAATTTCAATTTAATATTCTCTTACGGGTTTAATCGAACAGTTCGCCAAGAAATCCCAAAGGACCTCCGCGTCTCTTTCTTCTCCCTGTTTTCGGATCAATATAGTAATCATGATCATCGTCATGGTGACCATGATGTGACTCCTCACGGCGATAATCCCGGTCATACTCCGCCTGACGTGAACGGGGTGCTTCAGAAGCCGATCGTTCAATGATTTTATCGAGTTCACCCCTGTCAAGCCAGACACCTCGACATGCTGGACAGTAATCAATTTCTATCCCCTGACGTTCGGAGAGAAGCAAATCTGCACTACATGATGGACATTTCATCGTATTTTCCTGTTGGTTGAAGTTAGCTCAAGCCCTCTTCAGAAATTTTATTCAAGTGAAAAATATATCAAAACGAACCTTTAAAAAGCCTGAACCCAAGCTTAAAAAAGCCTTAAAACTACAACGGAAACCAATCAGATTTATTGAAGCGATCCTTCCGATAAATATTGGTACGCTGCTGTTGCTCCACAGTGTCATTGCGTGATAAAAAAGCTATCAACTCGTCAGCCAGAATACGGGGATCCTCTGAAAGAGTAAAGGCTCCAACCAGCGGCTTGTCACCATCATTCATCCGAGTCGCTCATGCTGCGGCTCGACATAACAATAAAAGGCTAAAGAAATGCGTGTTCGGTGTAACCGTTTGAAATGAACAGGAACCCGCCCTTTGTTACCACGATAACCCCAAATTCCGGTAGGAGATTGCCCATAAAATCTTCAGCGTGCTGCCAATCTCGCCGATAGTGTTGCTCAGATTTTTTGCGCCACTGAATCATGCTGCGTTCAAACGGAGCCGGTCTCCCGAATGCACATCACCCGCGATATTGATCCCCGGTTAAACCGGGCAAGAGTGATCAAGCGTAAAATTCCACCACTTAAAATGATAACTTTCGGTATATAAAGGCTTATGGCGGGCAACACTCTGAACGTTAACCTTCTGAAACATGAAATCATACACCAAGGAACTCTGGCTACAGGTACAGGCAAGGATGGATTTTGTCAATATTACTGGCGACGTTGAGCGGGCTCTTCTGGAAAGCGGCATTCAGGAGGGACTCTGTCTGGTAAATGCGATGCACATAACGGCATCTGTCTTTATCAATGATGACGAACCGGGGCTGCATCAGGACTACAGGCGCTGGCTTGAGGAGCTGGCTCCGCATGAACCGCTAAGCCGCTACCAGCACAACAAAACCGGAGAGGATAATGGCGATGCCCATCACAAGCGCCAGATCATGGGTCGGGAGGTCGTTGTTGCCGTCACAAAAGGGCGGCTGCATTTTGGTACCTGGGAGCAGATTTTCTACGGAGAGTTTGACGGCAAGAGAAAAAAACGGGTACTCATCAAGATTATTGGTGAATAAGAGTCTGAACGGTCAAGGATTAAACACAGAGCGACAATCCTTGAAGGGAAGTTCCAACAGAGAAACTCCCCTTCATTCAGCATTTAAGACCCTTCTTTCGTTGTCAATTATCGATTTTGACAAGTGTCAATTATTTTTTCGGCAGAGCAATTTGCAAATGCAACTCCTTGAGCTGAACAGGCGTCACTTCTGAAGGAGAGCCCATCATCAGATCCTGAGCCTGCTGGTTCATCGGGAATGCGATGACTTCCCGGATATTCTGCTCGTCGCACAGGATCATAACAAGGCGGTCAAGGCCGGGAGCGATGCCTCCGTGCGGTGGTGCGCCAAGCTTGAAGGCTTCGATCATGTGGCCGAAGCGCGCGTCAACCTCCTCTTTTTCGTAACCGGCAATACCGAAAGCCTTATACATGATCTCCGGCTTGTGGTTGCGGATGGCGCCGCTTGACAGTTCAATGCCGTTACAGACGATGTCGTACTGGTAGGCAAGAATATCGAGAGGCGACATGGTTTCGAGCGCCTCCATCTCACCCTGCGGCATGGAGAAGGGGTTGTGTGAAAAGTCAATTTTTTTGGCCTCCTCGTTGTACTCAAACATCGGAAAGTCGACAATCCAGCAGAAGGAGAGTTCGTCCTTGTCGAGCGTAAAGAGATCGCCGAAGTATGTTCTCATCCCGCCCATGATCTTGCAGGTCGCGGCCCACTTCCCTGCTCCGAAAAAGACGACGTCACCATTTTCAAGGGCAAGATGGCTTTTGAGTGTTGAGAGATCGGTTTCGGAGAGAAACTTGACGACCGGCCCTTTTGGACCCTCCTCTTTGAACTGGATATAGGCAAGACCGCCTGAACCGAGCTCTTTGGCCCGTTTTTCAGCCTTGTCGTAAAAAAGCCTCGATTCATTGCCGCGCCCCTTGAGCACCAGCGCCTTGACGCAGGAGCCCTCTACAGTGCTGTTGGCAAAGACCTTGAAGGCTGAACCGACAAAGAGCGGAGTGACATCGCTGATTTCAAGCGGAATGCGCAGATCAGGTTTGTCGGTACCGAACCGGTTCATCACCTCTTTATAGCTGATCCTCGGGAAGGGGAACCGGGTGATGCGCTTGTGCGACATGGTGCTGGTGAGGTGCTCAATCATCCCTTCAAGGATGGCAAAGAGATCGTCCTGTTCAATGAAGGCCATCTCCATATCAAGCTGATAGAACTCACCAGGGCTGCGATCGGCACGGGCATCTTCATCGCGGAAACAGGGGGCTATCTGAAAATAGCGGGGAAAACCTGATACCATGAGCAATTGCTTGAACTGCTGGGGTGCCTGGGGAAGGGCATAGAATTTACCTGGATGGAGCCGGCTTGGAACAAGAAAGTCGCGTGCACCTTCCGGTGAGCTGGAGGTGAGTATCGGAGTCTGTATTTCGATAAAATCCTGCCCTTCGAGGTAACGGCGCACCGCAGCGGTAAGGCGGCTTCGAAAAATAATGTTTTCATGAATTTTTTCACGGCGCAGATCGATGAAGCGGTATTTCAGGCGCAGCTCTTCAGAGGTCTGCACTTCGTCGGCCACCGGAAAGGGCAGTGTTTGTGCATTGCTCTCAACCGAGATTTGGCTGACAACCACCTCAATTTCACCTGATGCAAGTCGGGGATTGATGGCACCCGGAGCACGCCGGACAACGACACCCTCGATGCAGATAACTGATTCGAGATGCAGTTGCTCTGCTTTTGCAAAGAGTTCCTGCTGCTCAGGCTGGATAACAAGCTGGCAGATACCGGTATGATCTCTCAAATCAATAAAAATCAGCCCCCCGTGATCCCGTTTTCTGTGAACCCAGCCCGCAAGCCTGACAGAGCCATGCTCACGCTCCGGACTCAAAAATCCGCAATAATCAGAGCGGAACCGGTTTTTCAGAATCTGCGTGCTCTCTGCAGCTTTTGTCATAATATTCCTGTCGTCCTTTGTATAGAGAAGTTGAAAAAACTTAAAAGCATGAATATGAAGAATATTTCCTCATTTATAAAACCCGGTGGCCCCGAAACCATCACTCAATAGACCAGTTCCCCTCCAAACTCGGTAACAAGAAAGCGAATGACCTCATTGTGTTGTGAAAGCTCCTGAAAAATAGTAAAGACCGTCTTCTCTCTGGTACAGGCATCTTTTTCTGCATCATAAGAAATACGGATCTGGAGCGGCAGGGCATAAAACGCTGAAATTTCCTGCTGCAGTTCTGAGCGCTCCTGCTGAAGCTCCTCGTAGGAAAACTTTCGGCAACAGGCAATGTCGAGCACTCCGCCGGGAGTGCAGGCAACAAGTTCGCATGATTGCAGGTGCGTTGCCATCAGATTTTTAGGTTTTTTGGCCATATACTCAAGAAACTGGTGCCATTCAACCTTGAGCAAGGCAAGATCAGCCAGGGGCTCAACACCTTCGTGATGCACTGTTTCGGATAAACCCCTGGGAAGCATCTGCGGCAATGCTGAGTTTGATGCAAAACTTGAGAGCTTTTTCTGCCACGAACCAAGATCAAACTCCCCTTTTTCAGAGGGCTTCGCGGCAGGAGCAGGGACGGATGGTGCGGAAAGTGACGCAGCAGGAGCTGGCTCCTTTTTCAGAGGCTTGTCAGGTGCTTTTTTTTTTGAGCCTGCAGTTGCGGTTGTGCTTCCGCCGAGATCGAAGCCAACGGCACGGCGTGCACGATGTCAATCAATTTCAGCAGTGCAAGCTCAAAACGAAACTGGTATTCAAACTGGAACTTCAACTCTTTCTGGGTGAGCAGAAGAAAGTCAACCATCTGCATGACGGCAAAAGGGGAAAAATTGGCGGCATCCAGGCTGTAGCGCTCACGAATTGCGTCGGGACGCTCAACAAGACGGGTGGAGGAGAGATTCTGTACCACCAGAAAATTTCTCAAATGCTCAATCAATTTTTCAAGGAAATCCTGTTCGTCATAGCCATTCCTGATCACAAACTGCGCAACATCAAGCATTTTTGATGCATTGCGCTCCGCGACGGCATCCGTAACCTCAAAGAGGTGGTCATCATCGATATAGTTCAGCAATTCAGAGACGCCGAGGTAGGTGATGCTTCCCGTGTGATCGTTTTCGGCTGAAAATGCAATAACCTGGTCAAGAATACTCTGTGCATCGCGCATGGAGCCCTGTGCCTTGCGACCGATGAGCTGCAAGGCATCACCGTCAACCTTTATCTGCTCGGCATCACAAATAAGTTGCAGTTGCTTCTGTATCTCTTCGAGAGGAATCCTCTTGAAATTGAAGCGCTGGCAGCGGGAGGCAATGGTGGCCGGAATCTTGTGGAGTTCGGTTGTGGCAAAAATGAAAATTGCGTGGGGCGGCGGCTCCTCAAGGGTTTTCAGGAAGGCGTTGAACGCTGCGATGGAGAGCATGTGTACCTCATCAATAATATAGACGCGGTAGATTCCCTTCTGCGGCCCGTAGCGCACATTTTCACGCAAGGTGCGGATATCATCGACACTGTTGTTGGATGCGGCATCAAACTCCGCAATATTCATGCTGGTGCCGGCATCAAAGTCAAGGCAGCTCTCACACTCTCCGCAAGGTTCGGTAACCTGCTGAAGGTACTCGGCATCCTCCATCATCTTCTGGCAGTTCAGTGCCTTGGCAAAAACCCTTGCTGCGGTAGTCTTGCCAACGCCGCGCAATCCCGAAAAAATATAACCATGCCCGACCCGGCCCATGCGCAGTGAATTCTGTATGGTACGGGTAACATGTTCCTGTGCGGTAATGTCGGCAAATTTTGCCGGTCTGTACTTCCGGGCTATAACCTGATAACTCATTCTTGTGATTTATTAATATCCTCTAACAAGGGTGCAAGGGGTCGATCCATGCTGCTTTTAAGGCAATCCGTGACTCCCCTGTTGATCGTTTCCAAATGTACGCTATTACCTTCTGAAATCAGCGAACCGTTTTCATCACTCCAGAACCCGGATGGAATTATTGCATAAAGATCGTAAAGAGTCAGAACATAGAGATCGCGGCTTACAGCAAGGTCACCATTTACAGTCAGATGAACCAGCTCGTTCAGCAGGAGAATATCGACAATTTTCCGTAAACCGGAAGGAGTCGGGCCGTGGACAACCTTCAGAATCTTCTTCATGTTCATGGCATTGCCACTTTTTTGTCCACTCCAGATATGAGCCAATACTGAAAGAATTTCGGGTACTCCACGCAAGGGGTTGAAGGGTTCGGCAACCGTACCCTCAGGTTTAAGGGCTCCGAGACAAAAAACAAATTCTGCGCCCGTCAGCACCACAATCCATCCCAGATAGATCCAGAAAAAAAGCATCGGGATAACCGACAACGCACCATAAATATGCTCAAACGTCGCAATATGGCTGATATAGAAGGCAAACCATCGCTTGGAGAGTTCAAAAAGAACCGCAGCAAGCAACGCGCCGGAAAAGGCATGAGCAAACCTGACACGACGGTTTGGAACAAGCATGTAAAGCAGAAAAAAAGCAACAACCGAGTTGATGACTGGAAAGAGAGAGAGAAAACTGGGTTTCATTTCAAGCAGGGGCCCTGCTGTAAAGATCATATACCAGACATAGGAACTTGCGGCAAGACTGCTTCCAATAAGCACTGGCCCGAGAGTCAGTACCGTCCAGTAGAGGGTAAAGCCCTGCAGGGCCTTGCGGGGAGCATGAACCTCCCAGATATCATTGAGCGTATGATCGACCGTTGAAATAAGGAAGAGAGCTATAATAAAAAGAAAGACGCCTCCAAGAATCGGTACGCTGGAGGTCTTACCGATAAAATCTGTCAGATAGGTATTGAGCACCATCCCGGCACCAGGCATGAAATTCTGAACGAGAAAATCCTCAATCGAGCGTCTGAAAGGGGCAAAAACAACAAAAACATTCAGGATGGAGAGGATGATGGCAAGAATCGGCACAATCGAGAGAAGTGTCTGAAAAGCAAGCGACCCTGCGCCGATAAAAATTTTGTCATGAATAAAATTTTTCCAGAAAAAGGGGCCGAAAGCGCGCAGATAGTGCGCAGCTTCAGCATGGAAGGCAGGTTTCGATATTTTCGTTCTTCTTTCCATTTTCTCTTCCTTTTGCTCTCAAGCCACTCTACGCAGCAAAAGAATGTTCCGGATACTCAATTTCTTTATCCTTCACCGGGGTTCGCTCGCGACCGATCTTACCCTGGTCATCAGCAGCAGGCCAATTGTAAAAAAAAACAAGAGAGAAGCGAGCGCCACCTTCTGGCTTCCAGCCTGCGCAGAAACTATCCCGAAGACGAGAGGTCCAACCACGGCCGAAGCTTTACCGAAGGTGCCATCGTAAAAACCAAAAAACTCAGTAACATGTTCCTGGGGTGTCAGACGGGTCATCATGGATCTCGATGCTGCCTGCGAAGAGCCCATGGACATGCCGGCAAGCATTCCCGTATAGAAAAAAAGCTCCTTGCTGTCGGCAAAAATAGCCGCAACAACAACAACAAACCAGATTAAAAGGGTGATGACAATCGTTTTTTTGGGCCCGATTTTATCAGTCACAAAACCAAAAATAACAGAACCGGCAATGGCCGTCGTCTGCACCAGCATAAAAAACTGTATCAGCTCTCCGGTCGTAAAGCCAAGGGTATTCTGGGCATAAATCGACGAAAAGGCAATAACGGTCAAGATGGCATCATTATAAAAAAAGTAGGCAAGAAGAAAGCGGGCAAGGTCGGGGTAACTCATGATATGCTGCACCGTATACTTCACCTCCTTGATGGAGGCGATGAGCGCTGCCGAAGAGAGTGCCGGTCGGTCCTCTTTTTTTTCATCCCGCAGTACAAGAAAAAGCGGAGCAGAAAAGAGTGCAAAAAACAGTGCGGCCACCAAAAAGCTCATTTGCACATTCGGCATGTTCGACAAAACAATCCCGTTACTGAGCAATGGCTTTACCAGCAAAAGAATGGAGAGCGCACCAAGGTAGCCCATGGCAAAACCATAGCCGGAAAGTCTGCCGACACTTTTATCGGAAGCAAGTTCCTTGAGATAGGCGTCATAGAAAACCAGCCCACCCTCAAAGCCCATATTGGCAAGAAGAAACAACAACACCGCTGCCACGGCCATGCCAGGGCCCGAAAAGGAGAGCAGGGCTGTAGCAATAACAGAGGTGATGGTAAAGGCGAAGAGAAAGCGCTTTCGTTTTCCCGAATAGTCGGCAGCAGCTCCAAGAACCGGCGAGATGAGGGCAACGAGCAGCATCGAAAGGCTGATGCTGAAACCCCACAGGGCATCGCCCCAGGGCTCTCCATTGCAGATAACATTTTTGAAGAAAAGGGGAAAGACAAAGGTGACCATCATCACGCTGAAAGAAGTGTTGGCAAAATCAAACAGCAGCCATGAAAACACTTTATTTTTCTGCGCAAATTTCATAAATCATTTAAAATATATCTGTTGCTCCGCCTTTGCTTTTGTATGAGATCCTGAGAAGGTACAAAAAACAACAGTTTCGAGAAAAATAGAAGCCTCCGAGGGCAAATCGGAGGCTTTGATAGTATCTCCTGAAAACGAGATCACGAAAACAGGATACCGAAGAACAATGAACGAAATTCTTTTTATTTCGACAAGTCGTTTCTGTCGTACTCGCCTTCCAGAAGGACGGTAGTCACAGGAATGGCTACCCCTGTCGAGTCTCTGGCCCACGCTTTGAAAGAGCGTACCTTTCTGTTAGAGCATTTTTCTCGCACAACACAAAACTTCAGTTTATTCCGGGATTGCAGCTTTCATGGCATCCGCCGTCACCGTTTCGCCATCTCAATCGACAGCCTTTCTGGAGGCATAACCCTCTACCTTGATCGTGCCGTCACCCTGCGTTTCGGTTTTGCTTTAATTCAAACATCTTGTCATTTGGTCGCGATATGCTCATCAGTGTTTTTATCACAGATCGAGATCACTGCTCCTCTTTCGAGCGGTGTCTTGATGTAAGGTGCTGCACTCTGCTCATTGCTCATGAGGTAACTCTTATCCATATCGCTGATTGCCTCACTGGTCTCCTCAGATCTTGGCTATCTGGTCATTCTGGCCCGTGCGGAGTTGACTGAGGAGTGTGACCTACACTACGGTGTTGTTATTTGTATGTATGAATATTTTTTTTAAATTAAACATTGATTTTTGCATAAAAAACGCAATATAAGGCTTGAGATTAAACTTTAAATTGAATCAGTTATGGTAATTGAATTCAGCGTCACCAACTTCAAATCGATTCATTCAAAGCAGACCTTGAGTATGGTTGCCAGCTCTATCAGTGAGTTGCAAGAACAAAACTGCTTCATGACGGCTGAAAAAGGCTTACCTCCCCTGCTACGTTCTGTCGTGATTTACGGCCCTAATGCCTCTGGAAAAAGCAACATCCTTGAAGCAATGGATTTCATGGAGAACTTTGTTACTGAATCATCCAAGGAGGGGCAGGAGGGGGAGCCAATCAATGTCAAGCCATTTCTCTTCAATACCATCAGTCGAACTGAACCGAGTGAATTTGAGGTACTGTTTCTGCAAGAAGGGATTCGTTACCAGTATGGTTTTGCTGTCAACGCTACGCGAGTCACTCACGAATGGCTGATCGCTTATCCAGAAGGTCGTCCCCAGCGCTGGTTTGAACGGGAATACAATAGTGTCACCATGCAAGAAAACTGGTATTTCGGCAGCAAGTTCAAAGGCAAGAAAACATTGCTACAACAAGCTACGCGCAGTAACGCTCTGTTTCTGTCTACCGCTGTTCAACTCAACAACGAACAGTTGAAACCTGTTTACAGTTGGTTCCATCAAAAGCTGCGAACCATCCCTGTGACAAGCCTTTTTTCGTCATATTCGACCTCAATGTGCAAGAGTGATACAGGCAAAAAGAGGGTATTGGAGCTGCTGAACGCTGCGGATCTCAGCATTACTGATCTAAAAGTTGAAATCAAGACGTTTGCATCAAGTGATGTACCATCTGATATGCCAGAGCCTCTTAAGGAATATCTTTGCAAGGCATTAGATGGCAAAGAACAGCCAGAGATTAAATTTTTGCACACGATGGGAGGATCAAAAGAATTGGTTCCGCTTGAACTTTTTGAAGAATCAGTCGGAACGAGAAAGCTGTTTGGTCTTGCTGGCTATTGGCTTAATATGATCGACAAGGGACGCGTGCTCTTTGTAGACGAACTGAACAACAGCATGCACCCCAAGATGGTACGTTTTCTCATTGGCATGATCAACAATCCACAGACTAACAAAAATAATGCGCAATTGATTTTTTCGACACATGACACCTCTTTGCTTGATAACGAACTGTTCCGTCGTGATCAAATCTGGTTCACAGAAAAGGATGCGGCCAACTCCACAAAGCTCTATCCACTATCTGACTTTACCCCGCGAAAAGATGAGGCTCTGGAAAAAGGATATCTCAATGGACGTTACGGGGCGATTCCATACATTGGCGAAATGAGGTTCTGATGGGCTCTGACAATATTTTTCATAAACGCAAACAGAGAGAAGCTGCCTCCCTGAAGCGGAAGAATCCCGGGAAATCTTCCTACGACAGGGTACTTATCGTCTGTGAAGGAGAAAAAACTGAACCACACTACTTCAAAGAAATCCTCGACACCTACAAGCTAAGCAGTGCTAATATTACCATTTGTGGAAAAGAGTGCGGTTCTGATCCGCTCAGTGTCGTTCATTACGCTATCGCAAAATTTAATAGAGATACGGATTATGACCGTGTGTATTGCGTGATTGACAGAGATAAGCATACAACCTTCAATGATGCAATGAGTCTGTTGCATGAGAAGAAGCTGGGTGAGGATGTTGTTTTTAAAGCGATCATATCAGCCCCCTGTTTCGAGTTCTGGTTACTGCTGCATTTTATCTATACGACAAAACCATTCTGTGCTCAAGGGAATGCCTCGAACTGTGATCTGGTATTGAAAGAGTTGAATAAAAAAGGTCGAATCCCTGGCTATAGCAAGGGCGCCAACAACATTTTTGCCTTGACAAATGAAAAACTTGCTGAGGCAATGAAACGGGCGAAGCAGTTGCAAAAACATAACCATAGTACTGATTCAAAAAACCCGGCAACAAACATCCATGAGCTGATTGAATACCTGCTCAATCTTAAAAAAAATTGTTGAAGATTATTTGAGGATGGCAAAAGCCTACAAAGATTTTGTTGTATTAATCTCTGTAAGCTCTCTGTTTATCGATGAATGGTAAACGGCTACAAAACACAGCGAAAGTGCCGGTATAAGACACTTTGGTTTTCTGGGTCACAATGGGGGTTTAACACCAGATGCCATTACACTCCGGCGATATGCTCAAAGAGTGATTCAAAAAGCGCTCTCCCATCAAGAGATCCAAGGCTCTTTTCGCTCGCCCGTTCGGGATGGGGCATCAGGCCAAGCACATTACCCTGACGGTTGATAATTCCGGCAATGTTCCGCAAGGAGCCATTTGGATTGGATTCATCGCTTACCCGGCCCTCTGCGTCACTGTATTTGAAAACAATCTGATTGTGCTCCTGAAGGCTGTCGATGACTTCCGGCGGAGCAAAGTAGTTGCCCTGACCATGCGCAATGGGAATGGTGATGAGTTGATCCTGCTGGTACTGGCTCGTAAAGATGGTTGAACAGTTCACCGTTTTGAGGGTGGTCTGGCAACAGAGAAACTTTTTATCGCGGTTCTTTGAAAGGGCGCCTTCGAGCAGACCGCTCTCAAGCAGCACCTGAAATCCATTGCAGATGCCAAGCACCGGAAAGCCTTTGCGGGCAAACTCGATCACTTCCTGCATGATGGGAGAAAAACGGGCAATTGAGCCTGCCCTGAGGTAATCGCCATAGGAAAAACCGCCAGGCAGAATGATCGCTTTTACCCCCTGGAGATCATGGTCATTGTGCCAGAGCATACGTGGTTTAATGCCGTTGAACGAGCCGACGGCATACTCCGTATCATGATCACAGTTTGAACCCGGAAAAACAACGACCCCTACAGTTACATCAGCCATAATCGCATACTAATTTAATTGACTTGTTCCAGCTCAAAGGAGTAATTCTCCATGACCGGATTCGACAAGAGTTTTTGACAAATTTCGTTGCAGATGCGTTCAGCCTCCTGCAACAGTTCTTCGTTAATGGTCACCTCAATATATTTGCCGATTCTGGCTGATTCTACGGTATGATAACCAAGGTTTTTCAAGGCATGCTCGACAGCCTTGCCTTGAACATCAAGAATGGACTGGCGCAGAGTCACCTTTATTTTTGCAGTATAGGGCATTATCATGCGTATGGTTGAATGAAAAAAATCAGGTCTGCCACTGGCGACGCCACAACAGAGTGAGTGAGCGTGCAATACCGAGCAGAATATACAACAACATGGCAAGAAAAAAAGCTTTCGAATGAAAGAGAAGTACACAAAACAAAGCCCCGATATAGAGTGCCATTTGCAGAGGCTTACGCCGAAAAGAGTCAACGGTCGGCTTGGGCAGTGCATCATAATTAACCTTGCTGACCATGAGCAGGGCAAGTGCTACTGAGAGCCCGGCCAGAAACATCTGCATGGATAAAAAGGGAAAGATCGGATCACCACTCATCCAGAGCACAAACCCGGCAACCGTCAATGCCTGTGCCGGTGTCGGAAGACCAGAAAAGGACTCTTTATCATAACCGATCATACTGATATTGAAACGGGCAAGACGTAGGCCGCTGCCAATCATGAGCAGAGAGCTGACACAGATACCGGTAATGCCCGGCAGCCCTTCAAGACCAAACTTGTAGACCAGATATGCCGGAGCTGCTCCGAAAGAGACAAGATCAGAGAGAGAGTCAAGCTCAACACCAAAGTCAGAGGTGCCGTTGGTGATTCTGGCCACAAAACCGTCAATGGTGTCAAAAAATGCGGCCAGAATGATAAACCAGCACGCGGCAACAAAACTCCCCTCCCCCGACATCACAATGGCAATATAGCCGCACACCATGTTCATGACGGTAAAGACCGAAGGGACGAACGAGCGCGATACGGCAGGAAAGAGGGATGTACGCTCTTTTGAACCATTTTTCAGAAACGGGGGGTAGCGTTTCTGAGCCCTTTGTTTGCCACTATCACTCATAGACAGGAATATCCATCACCGGGGTAAAAAATTTCATAAGAGGCACAAAACACCGCGATGGAGTGTGACTTTTCGAGCCACTCTTCATGCAGAATATGAAGGTAATGAAATTTATACTCTTTTTGGAATTCTGCATAACGGAGGGGCGGGAGGGGCCGTTGAATGTTGGTATTATTGCGAAGGCTGGGGTTGGGGTGGGATGAAATGAAAAATTTGGGCGGGATGAAATGAAAATCAGGGCGGGATTACCCCGCCCCTACGGTTAATAACTTTCGTCGGGGGATGGGAAATTGGTTTGGCGGACGTCCTCGACGTATTGGCGGACTGCGTGCTCGATAACGGTATTCAAATCGGCGTATTGGCGGACGAAACGGGGATGAAACTCCCGGTTGAGGCCAAGAATGTCGTTGATGACGAGCACCTGGCCGTCACAGCCAACCCCTGCGCCGATACCGATGGTAGGAATGGTCAACAAGCGGGTCACTTCGGCTGCAAGCGCGGAGGGAATTTTTTCGAGCACAATGGCAAAGGCTCCCGCCTCTTCGATTATTTTGGCATCTTCAAGCAGTTGTTCAGCCTCTCTCTCCTCCTGTGCCCTTACCCGGTAACTCCCGTACTTGTAAATCGACTGCGGCATGAGACCGAGATGGCCCATGACGGGAATCCCGACGTCGGTAATTCGCTTGACGGTATCGGCAATGGTCATACCTCCCTCCAGCTTGAGCGCATCACACCCATGTTCCTTCATGATCTTTCCTGCATTGCGCAAAGCCTCATCACCTGAAATCTGATAGCTCATGAACGGCATATCAACGACCACCATTGCCCGGCCGCTTTCGTCGTGCACTCCTTTTACAACCGCCTTGGCATGGTAGATCATCTCCTCAATCGTAATAGGCAGGGTCGTACTGTGTCCGGAAAAAACGTTGCTTGCAGAGTCGCCAACAAGAATGACATCAAGACCTGCCCGGTCAAGAATTCTCGCCATGGTATAGTCATAAGCGGTCAGCATCGATATCTTCTCGCCGTTCTGCTTCATATCGAGCAATCTTCTTGTGGTAACATGACCCGATTTCTGCTGGGAACTACTGTTCATAATGGCTGCGACTTAATGGATTGAGTGTTCGTGTTGTTCTAAAATATCCTGCAAATTGCAGATAGAAAGTTCATCTGTTTCGACGCCATGCAGTTTTTCTGCGGCAGAGCGCATCAGCCTGCTCAGTTGAGCATAGTCGGGAATATAGCCGAGAATCTCCTGAAGAGAGGTGGTTTTTCGCTCCATTTCACTCGTCATCTCCTCAAAAGCATCTCCTTCGGAAAGGGTCATAAGGGAGCAAAGCTCTTTGTGCCGCGACGACAGAGGAAGCGACCCGTGCTGCAAAAGAACGTTACGACTCTTTCGCTGTGCAGAACCAACCAGTTTCCGCCCTTCCACCTGAAGCTCGTAACGGGCCGATGCGGTAAAACAACTGACCGCCCTTGACGCTGCATCCCCCTGCTGCGGAAGAGTGGAACGGCAAAAGAGCGCATGAATCCCGAGACTTTCAAGAGCAAGCTGGATGACTTCATGCACCATACGGTACAGTTCAGAGTTCTGTGCCAGCGACTCTGCAAAAAAACTGTAGGTAAATTCCTCTGCATGAAAAACTGCCCTGCCCCCGGTAGGTCTTCTGACAACATCAATACCCTCCGAGCGGCATTTAAGCAGGTCAATACCCGAAATATCCTGATTATACCCTATTGTAACGGCATAAGGGTGCCAGCCGTAAAATCGCCAGAGACAACAATCACGGCCATACCGCTGCTGAAACCGGCCATCAAGAAAGGCCGCCATCAACTGCCGGTCAATAGCCATATTCTCTTCACCGGTATTAAAACCTGAGTCAAGACAATAAACCTTATGAAAAAAAGTATTTACCATTGATACAACTCCTCGCGGGAACTCCATGCGTTCAGTAAAAAAAATACCGTAACTCCGGGATACTTTTACGTTATTTTTCAGTGCCGGACCTTACGTTCTGTTACTGAATCAATTTCTACGAAGCGCTTGCAAAAGATCGGCAACACAAGTGCAACTATAAATTCGAAGTAAGATAATAATTATTTTTACCCAGTACATTGTTTGTCTCCTCGGAGACGGGTATTTTGCGGAAAAATGCCATTAGCCTTACCAATCGTCATTACCATACTCATGCCACGTATAACTGTTGCACTCATTTTTGGAGGCAGGTCAAGCGAACACGAAATATCGATCATCTCGGCAAAATCAATAGCAGCAAATATCAGCACCGAACGCTACAAGGTTATTCCCTTCTATATCACGCATGAGGGGCGTTGGCTCTGTGACGGAATTGCACAGGATATTCTGAACCTTGACCTCTCAGCTCTCCTGAGAAACTCTTCACTTGAAGCAACAAGAGCAACCCTCCGGGAGATGGTAAAAGAGGCCGCCCAGAAGCCTTTTGATCTTGATTTCAGAAGTGCTGGCATTGAGGTCGCATTTCTCACGCTTCATGGAACCTATGGTGAGGATGGCCGTATCCAGGGTTTTCTGGATACCTGCGGCATCCCTTATACCGGATGCGGCGTTCTGGCCTCGGCTTTGACGATGGACAAGGCACTCACCAAACTGTGCGTTGCCGATGCGGGTCTTGCTGTCGCACCATCCATAACACTCTTCAGCCTAGATTACCATACCGACCCTGAGAGCATGCACTCCTTGATTGAGCAGCAGTTTGCTTATCCATTTTTTGTCAAACCGGCAAATCTCGGCTCTTCAATTGGTATCTCAAAAGTGCATCAGCGTGCCGAACTCCCTTCAGCCCTCGAAAGCGCCTGCTCGCTCGACGCAAAGGTGCTGGTTGAAAAAGCAATCAGCGGCAGGGAGATTGAGGTCGCTGTGCTTGGTAATGAGCAGCCGGAAGTTTCAGTCTGCGGCGAAATCGAACCTGGCAGCGATTTTTATGACTATGAGGACAAATACATTCACAACAGCGCCCAACTCTTCATTCCGGCACGCATTCCCGGCCACATGCAGGAAGAGGTGCGCTGCGCTGCGCTCAAGGCGTACAAGGCACTCGGATGCCGGGGTATGTCGAGAATAGATTTTTTTGTTGACGAAAAGACGGGGAGCATTATCCTGAATGAGGTCAATACCATTCCCGGCTTTACCGACATCAGCATGTATCCGCGTCTCATGCATGCAAGCGGCATACCTTTTCCGGAACTTGCTGAACGGCTGCTGCAGCTCGCACTGCAAACCGTACGACCATGATCAGTGAACCATACCTTTTTTTTGCAGAAGTTTCGCTTGACCTGTCAAGAGGAAGATTTCAGTCCGGCATTGACAAGCTTGATCCATGCTCTGAGCAGTTTGCGGACTCCTATCTTTTTCACCTGCTCTATGCAAAAGCTCTCAAAGGGCTCCGGCAGAACACGCTTGCCGGAGAATATTTACGAAAATGCTGCGCCATAGCTCCCGCAAACCAGGTCGCCTGGCAAGAGCTTATGGTTCTTCAAGCTTCGGCAGACACCGAGGAGGTAATCCATCCCTCCCCCGTATTCGACCCCGTCACCGATGAACTTGAACAACTGACTGCGGCACTTATGAAATTTGAACCGACAAAAACAACAGAAAACGCTGATCCAACCTCAATTCTTGAGCAAAAAATGCCGTTCTCTGATGATACAACAATTGCGGTACCCACTGAAAGCCTTGCCAACCTCTTCTCTGCGCAGGGTGCCTACAAAAAAGCGATAAAAATTTACACACATCTCATTCAGTTAAAACCGCAAAACGCTGAATTCTACCAGCAGGAAATTGACTCACTCCTTGAACAGCTCTGAGCCCGATACTGAAAACAGAACCCGCAAATGAACCGATTTCAATGATATAATGGTAAACTGGAGTATATTGAAGAACAGGTGATCACAAGAGTAACTTTGAACGATTAAGATATTGTATTTTGGTTTCCAGAATTATTGCATGTTTCTGTATTGCAGCGCTTTTTCTTGCTTCACCCGCAACGGTCTGGAGCAGTGAAACCGAAAAAAAGAGCTACTCTCTTGCCCGCTGCATTGAGATCGCGCTCAGTAACTCCACTTCAGCCAGAAAAGCTGAAAATGCCCTAAAACTTCAGGGTGAGGATGTCTTGAGAAATTACGGCAACTTTCTTCCCCGACTCTCAACGTCTGCGAACTATTCTCCCTATGCCCTCAGCCGAACCTATGCGCCAGACTACTCAGGGACAATAACAAACCTTAAAACAACGAGTAAGTCAGTAGATCTGACACTGACAACATCCCTGAATCTTTTCAATGGATTCAAGGATTATGCTTCCCTGCAAGCAGCACTGAATAAAAAAGATGCTGCAGAGTACACCCTTTCGAGGGCGCTGCAAAGCGTCGCCTTTGACGTCACCCAGGCCTATTATCAGGTACTTCTGAACCAGGAACTCCTTGCCATTGCCCGTGAAAACCTCCTCGTAGCCCAGAATCAACTGACCCTTACCAACCGGCAGTTTCAGATCGGCTTGAAATCCATGATCGATCTCGACCAGCAGCAGGCTGACGCTGCCGAAAGCGGTCTATCAGTCATCAAGGCGGAAACCCGCATGCAAAAGAGCCTGCTTGAACTGGTGCGCCGCCTTCGTATCGACCCCTTGACACCGCTCAGCCTTGAGCCTCTCGCAGAAAACCTCGTGAGTCCACTTTTGGAAAAACCAAATCCTGAGACTCTTGTTGCTCTTGCTTTTCAACGGCGCAGTGACCTTAAAAGCAAAGAGCATGAGGTGAGTGCGTCAAAATGGCAGGTCACCGAGTCGAGGGCAGCGTTTTACCCGAACCTTAACCTCACGTTCAACGTCGGCACCGGAGGCACAGAATACCTTCACCAGAACACAGGGGAGCTCCCCTACCCGCCGATCCCGGATCAGCTTGCGAACTCAATCGGATACTCGGTGGCACTCAACCTCAGTTGGACGATTTTTGATGGATTCCAGACTCGGTACAGTGTTGAATCGGCCAAAATCAGCAGAATAAACCTCCAGTATGATTATGAAGATCTGAAAAACAATATTCTCATTGATATTCATGAGGCAGCAGGAGAGTACAGCGCAGCACTTATGCAGATAGAGACAGCCAAAATCAGCCTGAAAGCTGCAGGCTCAGCTTTTGACGGCATCAAAAGAAAGTATGAACTGGGAGCGGCAGGTTTTATCGAACTCAGCTCGGCACGAACCACATTTTTCAATGCCCGATCCAACCTCTCACAGGCCAACTATAATCTTGCCCTGCAGAAAAGCGTTCTTGATTTCACAGCAGGCAAGGTAACATTACCATAGCAACCCGAATACTCCCGATACTAATCAAATGAGTAAGCAAAAAAATTTACTGAAACGAAAAACGACCGTGGTCGCTATCGCAGCGCTTCTGATCGCTGGAGGGTTGCTCTTTACATTTTTTCAGCTCCGAGAAAAACCCGTTGAAGTGACAACAGAAAAAGTTTTCATCAAAGAGGTTGTTCATGTCGTTACGGCTACAGGCAAAATTGAACCGGCTCTTGTTGTCGCCATGTCGCCCGATGTTTCGGGTGAAATTATTGAATTACCCATTCAGGATGGCCAGAGCGTTCAAAAAGGAGATCTCCTGTTCAAAATTCAGCCTGACATCTACATCAATCAGGTAGAACAGAGCCTCGCCCAGCTTAACTCCGCAAAATCTCAAAATATGGAGACGCAGGCCCGGAAGCTCAAAGCGGAGGATGATTTCCGAAAGGCGTCACTGCTGTACAAGGAGAAGCTTATCTCCCAGTCCGATTACCTTGCATCAAAAACCAATGCGCAGGCAGCACAGGCAATCTATCAAGCCTCGATCTATACCATAAAACAGAACAAGAGCCTGCTTGACCAGAATCAGGACCGGATGAAAAAAACCGTCGTCCGTGCTCCCATCAACGGCACCATCATTGCCCTGAACAGCAAGCCGGGTGAACGGGTTGTCGGTACCGGCCAGTTTCCCGGCACGGAGGTGTTACGACTGGCCAATCTTGACAGTATGCAGGTGGAGGTAGAGGTTAATGAAAACGATATTGTCAATGTAAAACTGGGTAATCCGGTTACAATCACGGTCGACGCTTACGGCGAGCGCATCTTCAAGGGAATCGTCCATGAAATTTCCAATTCAGCCATATCGAAGGCTGCCGGAACGCAGGAGGAGGTGACCAACTTTTCAGTCAAGATCCGCATCTTCAACCATGAGCGCCTGCTGAAACCCGGTATGAGCGCAACGGCGGATATTGAGTCGCAACGGGTAAAAAACGCCCTTGTGGTCCCCATTCAAAGCGTCACCATGCGAGGCGCGAATACACCCGAAGAGCGTGAAAAAAATTCAGTAACCATTGAGCCTGTTGGCAAAGCCGCTGAAAGTGAACAGGGAGTTTTTGTTGTCAAATCAGGAAAAGCGTGGTTTCGGCCGGTCAAGACTGGCACAACAGATAATACCCATATTGTGATCATCGCGGGACTCAAAAAAGGAGATGAGGTTGTTTCGGGAAGTTATACCGCCATCACCAGCAAACTCAAGAACGGCTGCATGGTCAAACAGCCGCAGCAATAGCGTCGATATGCCAAAAAATGTCATCACCATGCAGTCGCTCTGCAAATTCTATGAGATGGGCGATCAGGTTGTCCGGGCGCTTGACTCAATCAACCTTGAGTTCAAACTGAACGACTATGCGGCAATCATGGGCCCTTCCGGCAGCGGAAAATCCACACTCATGAATATCATCGGGTGCCTTGACACACCCTCATCCGGGAGCTATGAACTCAACGGCCAGAATGTAGCGGAAATGAATGACGATGAACTGGCACGCATCAGAAACAGGGAGATCGGATTTGTTTTTCAGACCTTCAACCTGCTTCCCCGCCTTAACTGCCTGCGCAATGTCGAGCTGCCGCTGATCTATGCCGGAGTACCGGCCGAAGAGCGCGAAGAGCGAGCCGCCGCCGCGCTGGTGAAGGTAGGACTTGGCGACCGGATCACGCACAAACCCGCAGAACTTTCCGGAGGCCAGATCCAACGGGTGGCCATAGCAAGGGCACTCATCAACAAACCTTCGATCATTTTGGCCGACGAACCTACCGGTAACCTCGATACCGCTACCAGCCGTGACATCATGAACATCTTCGGAGCCCTCTCCGAGGCAGGAAATACCATCATCCTCATTACGCACGAGGAAGATATTGCCCGCTATACCCGTCGGCTCATCCGTCTTCGGGATGGAAAAGTCGAAAGCGACACACACCAATGAACAGTACCTGGCGACAGTTCCGCTATGAAAGCAGTGAGAGCATGAAGATGGCGCTCTTTCAGATCAGGGCGAACAAAACACGCTCGTTTCTTACCGCGCTCGGGGTCATTATCGGCATTGTTGCCATTACCATGATGGGTACGGCCATCAACGGCATTGACCGGGGATTTGACAAGAGCCTTGCCATGCTTGGTTATGACGTTATCTATGTCCAGAAATCATCGTGGAGCACCATGGGGCAATGGTGGAGGTACCGCAACCGTCCTGACCTGAAAACAGAGTATGCGGCCCAGCTCAACCGTATTATTGCCGACAATCCCCATTCAGAACTGCTCATCGCCGTTCCACAGATGTCAACCTATCAGGCTTCGGCAAAATACCGGGAGCGGAATCTTGAGCAGGTCTTTTCTCTTGGAACCAACCATGACTACCTGCAGACTGCATCCGGCAACCTTACTGCCGGTCGCTTCTTTACTCCAGGAGAGTCCGCAGGAAGCGCAATGGTCTGCGCCATTGGAGATGATATCGCGGTCGGGCTCTTTCCCAATGAGCAAGCTCTTGGCAAATCCATCCAGATCAAAAACCGCAAGTTTCGCATTATCGGAATTTTCAAAAAACAGGGGAAGTTTCTTGGCCTTTTCAGCTTCGACAACCAGATCATCATGCCCCTTGGAGCCTTTGAAAAAATCTATGGCAAAAACATGTTCATCACCATGCGGGTGAAAATCAAGCATCAGGAGCGCGTTGCAGAAGCCAAAGAGGAGTTGCTTGGAGTGATGAGAAGAATCCGGCGACTCGCCCCGGGAAAAGATGAAGATTTCTCCATCAACGAACAGCAAGCGTTCAAGAGTCAGCTTGACCCCATAAAAAATGGCATTGCCATCGCAGGCATCTTCATTACCGGCATGTCGCTCTTTGTCGGTGCCATCGGCATCATGAACATCACCTTTGTGAGCGTCAAAGAGCGCACAAGGGAGATCGGACTGCGCAAGGCTCTTGGCGCCAGACGCCGCACCATTCTCATGCAATTTCTTATCGAATCAGTTATGATATGCCTCATCGGGGGAGGAGTCGGGCTCGCTACCGCCCTCTTTATCACCATTGCTATCGAAAAAATCGTACCCGATTTCCCGATACAATTCTCCCCTGACCTGGTCATGGCGAGTCTTGCCGTTTCCGTCATCACAGGAATCATCTCGGGCCTTGCTCCGGCTGTTACAGCCTCAAAACTTGATCCGGCTGACTCACTGCGTTATGAATAGGAGTGCTTATGCTGCTGCGTGAATCGATCATCCAGGCGATTTACTCCCTCACGGTCAACAAGCTCCGTTCATGGCTCACCATCATGGGCGTCGCCGTAGGGGTATTCTCAATCATTGCCGTCATGACAGCCCTCGATGCCATCGACAAAAGTGTGGAATCGGGCCTTACAAGCCTTGGTGCCAACACCTTTCAGATACAAAAAAACCCTGCAACGGTATTCGGCAGCGGACACAGCCGGAACCTCTATGCAAACCGCAAGGATATCAGCTACAAGCAGGCACTTTTTTTCCGGAAAAGCATGGAATCCAAAGCGCGTACCATAGGGTTTATCATCACAAGCATGGCCAATCAGGCAAAATATGGCAACCTGACCACCAATCCCGATGTCACCATGACCGGCGGGGATGAAAACTTTGCTGCATCGAGCGGCTACACCATAGCACTCGGCCGCAATCTCGCAGAGAGCGACATCCGCTCCGCAAGAAACAGCGCTGTCCTTGGTGGCGAAGTTGCAACAACACTCTTTCCTGCCGGTGAAAATCCGCAAAACAAGTTTATCAAGGTCAACGGAGAGATCTATACCGTCGCAGGTGTTTTTGAAAAAAAGGGCGCAGCCTTCGGCCAAAGCCAGGATAACTTTGTCCTTATTCCCATTACCCGATACCTCGACCACATCAACGAAAAAAGCAGCATCGCCATCACCGTTGAAGCGCTGTCACGCAAAGAGTATTCACAGGCCATCGACCGGGCGATCGGCGCCATGAGACTTGCAAGGGGACTGACGGTCAAAGAGCCCAATGATTTTGAGATAAGGACAAATGAATCACTCATCGACTCATTCAAGGATATTCAGCGAGCCATCGGTATCGGCGCCTTTATCATCAGCTTTATGGCCCTGCTGACCGCAGGAGTGGGGATCATGAATATCATGCTGGTCAGCGTCACGGAAAGAACAAGGGAGATAGGCATCCGAAAATCTATAGGAGCGCCTCGAAAAACCATTCTTCGCCAGTTCCTCTTCGAATCATTTTTTCTCTCCATTGGAGGGGGGGTGATTGGAATTCTGGCAGGCATTGTGACGGGAAATGTCATCGCACTGAAATTCAACCTCCCGCCGATATTTCCCTGGATCTGGATAATCGTCTCCATGATGGTCTGTTCCGGTATCGGCATAACCTTCGGTCTCTTCCCTGCATGGAAAGCGGCCAACCTCAACCCGGTGGAAGCTCTGAGACCAAAATAGGAGGCCAGTTAGCCAAGTCTGAAAAACAGACTCCCGTTCAGCCGGTTCATGAGATACTGAACAGATTTGCTGCATACTGTTTGACTTGATGCATCAAGCTTGATTCGCCGGCAGCAAATGCTTCAAGCTGCTTTTTCAAGCCGGAGCCTTCAGCGTATGTACCATCCACACGATCCCACAACGGCAGCACATCGTTTTCAATCCACTGCCAGCGGTGCTCCCGGTCAGTGACGCTTTTGATACCGGCCAACGTTTCAAAATATCCTGAAAAAGATGAAAAAGAGGCTTTGAGATTTTCAACCGCTCCTGAAAAATCAAGCTCGCTTCCAAACGAAACAACAATTCTTCCCTGCTGACTGATTGCATCAAAAATCGGCTGCAAGGTATTGAGCTGTTCTTGACGAAGCAACAGCACATTACCATTCCATATCATCTTGCGGGCCTCCTCTTCACTACCCGATTTTTCAAGTAAGCGAGCACCATCATCAATCATCCTGAATCCTGTCAGCAGATAGGCATCATCCTCTCCGTTACAGTTTTTCACAATCTCACCAATACCGCTTTCCAGATAGGCCGCATGTGCCCATGCGATATCGGCAAAAATAGTATTGTTCCCGCGACGAATTTCATCAAGATCAACAAGAAAAAGCTGCCGGGCTGCTAACGAGTGCATGAACGACGGAACAGAAAAAAGGTTGTTAACGGCAGAACGGAACAACCTTCCCGGATCAAATAAAAACCCTTGATCTGACGGCTCTTCCTTCATGACAACAGGATCAGGAGCGTGCATCATTTCGGAAAACGCCAGAGCGATACCAACCTGCCGCGAAGCAAACGCCGCCATCCCCGACCACTTGAAAAGCTTCGGCTTCTGCAAATACCACGCCGCATACTGAGCAGTAATGGCTATGTTACGCTCGACGATCCTCTCCATCGGAGGCAAGCTGGATTCGAGCTTTTCAATCCATTCTTCTTTTAATCGGCTCATGACGATACGGTGTCTTTAAGGGTTACTGCTATCGGATATATAAACCAACAAATCAGATTATAAATTTGCATCAGCATCAAAGCGTTGTCCTATTCCCCCTGCAATAGGAGAACCAACGCGATTCCTGCTTGTATTTCTTCACAGCTACTACGCAATTAAGGATTTATTCAGCCAGTTTTAATGTTTCTGTATGTAGATTTTTTACGACCTGTTCATTCAATGATTTTTAACAAAACACCCGACAACAATGAAACCTTTGCAAAAACTTGTCAAACCATTCGTTTTTCTGCTCATTCTGGCCATGACCAGCATGAGTTGGGGCTGTGAGTCATCGAGCAATGCCGAGCGCGGCGCAGGTATCGGCGCAACGGCTGGCGGCGTTATCGGTGGAATTATCGGCAGCCACTCGGGCAGTTGGGCGAAAGGGGCTATTCTGGGGGCCGTCCTCGGCGGCGCTGGCGGAGCGCTTATTGGCAACTACATGGACAAACAGGCTGCTGAAATTGACCGGGATGTGGAGGGCGCGCGTGTTGAACGTGTCGACGACAGCATCAGGGTGATTTTCGACTCCGGCATTCTCTTCTCGACCGGCTCGGCAACCATAACCTCGACCAGTCGCTATAACATTGAAAAACTTGCACGCATTCTCAACCGCTACGACGACACAACGCTGGTCATAGAGGGTCATACCGACAATACCGGCAGCGAGGCAACAAACCAGTCTCTTTCCGAAAGAAGGGCTGAATCCGTAGCTAACCTGCTTGAGGCATACGGAGTCTCCTCCAGAAGAGTCTCTCCTGTCGGATTCGGGGAAACCCGTCCCGTTTCAACCAACGAGACAGAAGAGGGTCGCCGGCTTAACCGTCGCGTTGAGGTGCTGATCTATGCAAACGATGATCTCAAACGTCAGGCAGATTCCGGTGAATTGCGGTATTAACTCTTTTTTTAACATTACGTTGGTCAAACCGGTAAAAAGCCTGAACCCCATCTGTTCAGGCTTTTTTATTGGCGCACGGGGGGAAAAAACAAAAAATGGTTACATTCCTATCCATTCAGAACAAGCCAGACCAAAATGGATGACAATATCAGCACACTCTCCTTTGTAAAACATAACGAACCAACCATGATCTATTTCAAAACTGCCGAAGAGGTTCTTTTTCAATGGGTTACGCGAATCTGTAGCGGAAATGCCGACGACATTGCTGCGCTTTATCACGAGTCAGCGGTTCTTATTCCCACCTTTTCTCCCCATACCGTCATCACTTCCGAGGGAGTAAGAGGCTACTTTGGACAGCTTGCGACAAGGGACGGACTTGGCGTGCGTTTGCACAACAAGGCACTCAGAAACCAGTCATTAAGCGATACCCTGCATACCCTGAGCGGCATCTGCTCCTTTGAATTTGAGGTCGATCAGGTACTGCTCTCCTTTCCTTCACGATTTACCTTTGTCATAGATATCTCGCTTCCAAAACCCATTCTGCACCACCATTCATCACAGGTACCAAGAAATCTTTCGTAAATTCCGTAATGTTTCACCCAACACCCAAAGAGAGGAATTAAGAAATGTACCGAAGCATTGCTGACTATGGCCTTATCGGGGATCTCCACTCTACCGCCCTTGTCTCAAAAGATGGTTCCATTGATTACTGCTCTCTGCCCTGGCTCGACTCCCCGACCATCTTCGCCTCACTGCTCGATGATGAGCAGGGGGGCTTTTTCAGCCTCCACCCTTCAGAACCCTTCTCCTCTGAACAGAAATATCTGGCCAACACCAATATTCTCTCCTGTCGATTCCAGACAAAGGGTGCCGAAGCGCTGCTTCATGACTTTATGGTTGTTGAAAATAATGCCCACATCAAAAAGACCAGGCATCGCATCCATCGCTGTCTGAAGGTCATCCATGGCAACATGCATTTTACGCTCGCCCTGACACCCCGTCCGGGGTATGCAATGGAGGTTCCCTCCATTACTGAAGAGGGAGCCAACCACTTTACGCTCAGTTTTGGTGACAAAACCCTTTCACTTGTCCTGGCTGGATGCCAGAGCACTAAACTAAAAAACAATGCCGGAGAACTGATGCTGGCGTTGCAGCTTGACGCTGGCGAGGAAGCGCATATCGACCTGATCTACGGAAGCCATAACAGCCAGGACCCTCTTCCTTGTCCTTTTGAGGAAAACAGGATCTTCTGGCAGGATTGGGTACTCCCCTGTCTGGGAGAGCGATGTGCCTATCTTGGAGAGTTCACCCCGATGATCAACCGCTCCCTGCTGCTGCTCAAACTGCTCACTTTTCAACCTACCGGTGCTATTGCCGCGGCAGCAACAACCTCCCTTCCTGAAACACTTGGCGGTGAACGAAACTGGGATTACCGCTTCAGTTGGCTCAGAGATGCCGCATTTACTCTTAAAGCGCTCTTCTCGGTCGGCCACGTCGCCGAAGCAGATGCCTACCTCCGCTGGGTGCACGAAACCTACCGCAAATATGGAAGCCGGAATCTGCAGATCATGTACACCCTGCATGGAAACGACCGTCTGAACGAAAAAGAGCTCAGCCACCTGAAAGGGTATCGCAATTCAAGACCTGTACGGATCGGCAATGACGCACACCGGCAGAACCAGTGGGACATTTACGGTGAAGTTATGGATGCGGCCCTCCGGTTATCGGATTATGCAGGAAAAATCGATGAGGAACTCTGGCCGTTTTTCAGTGACATCTGCACTCTTGCCATTGAAAACTGGCAAAAACCCGATGACGGTATATGGGAAGTTCGCAATGGTCCGCACCATTTTGTTTATTCAAAAGTGATGTGCTGGGTCGCCCTCGACCGGGGTATCACGATTGCCCGGCGTTTTGGCTTTGACGCACCTCTCGACCATTGGCTGAAAGAGCGGGAACGGATACGGAAAGATATTCTGACGAAAGGATTCGATCCGGCAGTAAACAGTTTTGTCCAGAAATATGGCTCGTCAGAGCTTGATGCAAGCCTCCTGCTGCTGCCGATTGTCGGCTTCCTTCCCGCAAAAGATGCACGAGTGCAGGGAACGATCAATGCCTGCCGCGAGAAACTGATGCAGGGTGGCTTTCTGCTCCGCTACAAGGCAGAAGACGGTCTGAAGGGCGATGAGGGAGGATTTATTCTCTGCAACTTCTGGCTGGTAGAGTGTCTGGCACTCTCGGAAAAAATCGGGGAAGCTCTTGCCTTGCTCAAGCAAACCGTGACCGCATCAAATCACCTCGGACTCTTTTCCGAAGAGTTTGAGAGTTCGACGCATGAAATGCTTGGCAATTTTCCCCAGGCGTTCAGTCATATCGGCTATATCAATGCTGTTGCCGCAATTCTGGCAGCCGAGAACCGTCTCCATGAAACAAAACAAGAGGCCCGCTGCGGTGAACCGTTACAACAACACATTCCCCTTCAGGTAGCCCTGAACCCTGAACGGAGCGCTCAAGCTGCACCCGCCATCGCTGTCGCATCCGAATTAAAAAAGCGGCTTGGCCGGCTGCAGGGGGCATTTTTCAATGCGGAAAAGGGTATGGTCAATTACAAGGCGCTGAAACACTCCGAAGAGTTTGACCGATACCTTCACCTGGCAGAATCGCTTAACAGCTTCAATCTGGAGCTTCTCCAAAACGATGCTGAAAAAAAGGCCTTCTGGATCAATATTTATAACGTGCTTATCATTCACGCGGTCATTGAATTCGACATTCAGGGCTCCGTGTTTGAAATCCCGAATTTTTTTGGCCGGTTTGGCTACACCATCGGCGGGCTCTTTTTTACTCCTGACGACATTGAGCACGGCATACTCCGCCAAAACCGGGCGCACCCGCACTTTCCCTTCAAGCCCTTTTCGGCAGACAATCAACGCAGCCATCTTACGGTAGCATCATTCGATTACCGAATCCATTTCGCACTCTTCTGCACATCGTCATCCTGCGCTCCCATAGAGTTTTACGATGCAGCAATCATTGACCGCCAGCTCGACACCGCAACGAGAAGCTTTATCAACCGTGAAGGGATAAAGATTGACAGCCAAAACAACACGCTCTGGATTTCATCGCTGTTTCAGCGGTATAGTGAAGATTTCGGCAGCAGCATGCGCAAAATAATCCTGTTGCTGCTGCCGTCCATGGATAGGGAAAAAAGAGAGTGGACTGAAGAGAACCTCGATTCCCTTCAGATCCGATACCTGCCCTATAACTGGAATATGACCACCAGCCTGCAATAGGCCGTTCTCTTCTACTTCATGGCAAGCTCTTTCATCTCACGTTCAAGATGATCGAGCTTCGCCTTCATGGCCCCAAGGTTACGCAGCATCGCCTCATGCTTCAACTGGTCGCGCATGGGCTGCGCCGGATAACCACGGAGCGCAATACCGGGCTGAAGAAACGATTTCGAAATACCAGCCTGTGCAGCAACCTGTATTCGGTCAGCAAGTTCGAGATGACCGGCAAATCCGGCCTGCCCACCAATCACGCATTGACGTCCGAGTGTTACACTGCCGGAAATACCCGCCTGGGCTGCAATAACCGTATCTTCACCAATCCTGCAGTTGTGGGCAATCTGAACGAGATTATCAATCTTGGCTCCTCGGCCAATCACCGTACTGCCCATAGTGGCCCGGTCAATGGTGGCATTGGCCCCGATTTCAACATCATCCCCGATCTCCACAATGCCCATCTGCGGAATTTTCACATAAGAGCCATCACGCTGGGGAGCAAAACCAAAACCATCAGCTCCAATGACACTTCCCGAATGGATGACCACCCTTTTGCCGATAATGGTACCATCATAACAGGTAACAGAGGGGAAAAGAGTGCAGTCATCCCCAACAGAAACATCGTGCAGAAGAACCGTATGTGCACCAATAACCGTGTTGCGCCCGATCGAACATCGGTCACCAATCACCACTCCAGCTCCAATCGAAACGCCGTCACCCATGATAACGCCTTCACCAATCACCGCCGTGGGAGCAATGCCTTTTACTGCTACAATTCGGGGTGTTGCAAATTTTTTGAGAAGAAAGACGAATGCTGTATAGGGGTCACTGACCTTGATGAACGAAATGGCAGGAATGAATTGATCAACAGAAACCGAATGATGGACGATAACAAGCGAGGCCGCCGTGGTGGAAAGATATTTGGCATACTTTTCGTTGGCCACAAAGCTTACCTGCCCTTGTTGTGCGGTTTCAATTTTTGCCGGAGCAGAAATCATCCTCTCGCCATCCCCTTCCAGTTCAACAGCATCAAAAAACTGCCCAAGGTAGCTCTGGATATCCTGAATTGTCATATTTGTCACGGAAATAAACTCCCTTTAGAAAGAAGAAAAAATTAATTAACTTTTCGGCCTTTTTAATTATATTTGGCCTCCCTTGAATGGTTTGTCCCGAAAAGGAACCGGGAACACTCACGGGCGTTAACCGTACTGCCATAATATAACCCCTTTCATCCGAATATGCAGGACACGATGGCAAAACCCATTAAAATTTTTGCGGGACGCAGCAATCCGGCTCTTGCAGAAAAGATTGCTCAGTACCTCGACATGTCACTTGGCAACGCAAAGGTTCAAAACTTTTCTGACGGTGAAATCTCGGTAAACTTTTTAGAATCTATCCGTGGCTCGGATATGTTCATTATTCAGTCAACCAATCCGCCAGGCGACAACCTGATGGAACTGCTGATCATGATTGATGCCGCAAGAAGGTCATCAGCCGCAAGAATCACCGCAGTCATTCCTTACTACGGCTATGCCCGACAGGACAGAAAAGATCGCCCGCGTGTCGCCATCACGGCAAAGCTTGTCGCCAACTTGCTTACCGAGGCTGGAGCCCATAGAATCCTGACCATGGATCTTCATGCCCCTCAGATTCAGGGATTTTTTGACATACCGTTTGATCACCTTTACTCCAGTGTCATTCTGATTGACCATATTCGTCATAGAGAGTTTCGCGACAACCTTGTCGTTGCATCTCCTGATGTCGGCGGTGTAAAGCTGGCAAGAAAATTTGCCGAAGAGCTCGGTACCGATCTGGTGATTGTCGATAAACGTCGCCCGGCGGCCAACGTTGCTGAAGTAATGAACATTATTGGCGATGTCAACGGCAAAAACGTCCTGCTGGTTGACGATATGATCGACACTGCCGGTACCATTGTCAACGCTGCAAAAGCAATCCGTGAAGCCGGCGGCCTTAAAATTTATGCAGCAACAACGCACCCGATTCTTTCGGGACCGGCCATCGAAAGAATCGACGCGTCCATACTTGAAAAGGTGATCGTAACCGATTCGGTTATCACCAATCACGCATATTCACCGAAAATTGAAACGGTAACGGTCAGCAACCTCTTCGGCGAAGCTATCAAGCGTATTTATGAAGATGATTCTGTCAGTTGCCTGTTCGACAGTAAAAATATCATCGAAAAACTTACGAACCTTCATTAAACACAAGCGATAAAAGAGATAAAGGAAGAGCATGGAAACAATTGTATTAGCTGTAACACCTCGGATCATTAAAAAGAACGATGCAAAAAGACTTCGTTTAACCGGTATTGTACCCGCAGTGATCTATCATAAGGGCGAAGAGACCGTTGCCGTCAGCGTCAATGAACTGGCACTCAAAAAGCTGGTACACTCGGCCGAATCACATATTATCGACCTTCAGTTCCCGGATGGTAAAATCAAACGTTCTTTTATCAAAGAGGTTCAGTTTCACCCGGTAACCGACAAAATCATTCATACCGACTTTCAGCTCTTCTCAGCCGAGGAGATTATTGAGCTTGAAGTACCTGTAGCTGTTTCGGGTGAAAGTGCCGGCGTTGAAAAAGGTGGAAAAATCTTGATTATCCTCCACGCACTGACCATCAAGGGCAAACCGGAAGATATGCCCGATCACCTTGTTGTCGATGTTACGGCACTTGAAATCGGCCATTCAATCCACGTCAAGGAGATCCCGATGACGGCTTACTCTGGCCTGCAAATCATGGATAATCCTGATGCTCCGGTTATTACCGTTCTTGCATCAAAAACAGCAGATGCTACTGTCGAAGCAGCGCCTGCAGCGCCCGCAACAACAGCAAGCTGAGAGCATTTCAACTTCTGTTGACAAACCGGGGTACCTTATACCATGCAAAGCTGCTTTTCTTTTTTGGAAAGCAGCTTTTTCTGGTTCCAGGAGACAACATTAACCGATAGCCACCAAGAGCTTGAATACAGATTGCAGCACACCAGCATCCCTGCTGAACATCAAACCCGGCGCAGGGCCGAACAGATCACACAAAAAAGGAGTGAGCGTTTTTCTGTTGATCGCTCTTATTGCCTTTTTGCTTATCCTGATCATTCAGGGTAATCTTGTACTGATCAGTTTCCGTTCGCTCTTTACCGCAATAGCGCTGATTATCTCTGAACCGGAAGCATTCCTGGAAATTTTTACGGCTGAGATCCTTGAATTTTGGATCGCCGCCATCTACCTTGTTGCCCTGCCCATCATTCTTGCGCTCATTTCCTGGAAATCATACCGAAAAAAAGCTGCCGAGCAACAAAAAAGAGAGGAGCAGAGCCTTGGCAAAATAAGCCTCAAAGCCTTCATGCGTCACACTATAGCACTCTACGCATCGGCTATTGTCTTTATCCTCTACTCGGCCGCATTCCTTGCACCGTTCATCGCCCCTTTCAGCCCCTACGATCAGCAAGATTTTTTAGTCACCGCCTATCAGCCACCCCTCGCCCAATTAGAGGCACTGGTGCTCCGGCAACCAAAAAACCTCATCATACCCCTGCAGGAAGGCCATGGAACAACCATCAATCTTGCCAACAGCCTCATCAGCGATTTTCAGCTTCTGAAAACACGCAACGAGCCAAATGCCATCCGCTTTGTCAACGAATACCGCATTGAAGGCAACAACGTCATCTACCGTCAGGGGGTGCGCACAAAAACCATTACTCTCGCGGAGTTGGCTGGAAGCGGAAAAAACAACATCGCCGTTAAGCGCACCTTTATCCTCGGAACAGACCAGTATGGACGCGACATTCTCAGCCGGGTCATCTACGGCTCAAAAATCTCACTCTCGATCGGCTTTCTTGTTGTTTTGATCTCCGTCACCCTCGGCACCGTCATCGGTGTCACATCAGGCTATTTTGGCGGCTGGATCGACGCAATCATGATGCGGATTGTTGACATCCTTATAGCCTTTCCGGCACTTTTCCTTATTCTCATCATCATAGCCACCTTCGGCAACTCCATCTATCTCATTGTCATTACCCTCTCCTTTACCGGATGGATGGGAGTCGCCAGGATTGTCCGAAGTCAGGTACTCTCGCTCAAGGAACAGGAGTTTATTCTTGCTGCGAAGTCACTCGGCCTTTCAAGCATGAGAATCATCTTCCGCCACCTTGCACCCAACACCCTCACCCCGGTCATCATAGCCGCTACGCTCCGAATTGGCAGTATTATTTTGACTGAAGCCGGACTCTCCTTTCTCGGGCTCGGCGTTCAGCCGCCAACACCAAGCTGGGGAAACATTATCAATGAAGGGCGCGACAGCCTTCTGAACTATTGGTGGATCTCAACGTTCCCCGGCATTGCCATCCTGACCACCGTAGTCTGTTTCAACCTGATCGGCGACGGCGTCCGCGACGCCCTTGACCCCAGAATGAGAGGGTAAGCAAGGCTGAAGAAGTATTGAAAACGGGAAATTCATGAAAAAGACAGCACAGCTTACCCTGCTCGAAAGCACATTAAAAACGGCTGGCTACAGCATCCGCTACGAGAAAGGCAACTTCCTCGGAGGCGAGTGCCGTATCAAAGAGGAGAAGGTCGTCATCGTCAATAAGTTTCTTCCACTCGACGGAAAAATCTGTACACTTGCCCAAGCCATCAGCAAAATCAGCCCTGCCGACCTCTCGACTGATATCGTAAAAATCATCGAGAGCTTTGAGAGAGCATCCCGCAAGCAAACCGATGCGCAGACCGCTCAGGCCTCTGGAGAGTCGTGAAATTCGAAGAGCCAGTTCAGGGCGCATTCACGGTCAATAAAGAGCCGAAACCTGAGGCCGCGGTTGACGACAACGTCCTCAAAAAAACGCGCATCAGAGAGGTATTCGGGATGGCAAACAATCGCAACCTTCGCCACAGCAGGAACATGTTGAGAAAGAAATTGGCCTGCCTGATAGGTATCAAAGGTTCCAAGCCTGTATTCAAGGGCCGTTTCGTCACAAAGCACTCGATAAACACCGCTCTGTTGGCTGGCACCAAGCACACCCATACCGTAAGCCTTAACTTCATCAAGATTTTCGTCAAAACCGGAAGCCGTGACAAAAAGAGTGCCCCCATCAACCCTGGTCGTATATCGAATGCTCATGCGAAAAAGCGGTAAGTCAAGTTACTCTGCCTTGTAGATAACGCATCCTGCGGCAGGTACCGTTATCTGTATTGCCTTGCCGTTCAGGGCCGCAACGACAGCCTGCGAACCTGCCTGCTCACCACAGGTCGAATAGAGGCAAGAAAAGGTACTTCCGGTATGATGGAGATCATCATCAATTGTTACCCATACCGTCAGCGCCCTATGGTAATCGGTATTGATCGCGATGACCAGTTCCTGTCTGTCAAGGATTCGAGACCACGGCACCACCGAACGAATTTCTGTGCCAAACATTTTCGGAAGGCCAAAATTAATGCCGTCGCCCGATATTTCACGCAGATACTGACGACCCCGACGCAACGCGAGTTCCGCCTTGCGGATTTTAAGGATTTTTGCAAATTCGACATAAACATTCGACCTCTCATTGAAAAAATGATACCCTGAACTTTCCAGGGCACCATACCCTCCTCCGAACATGGCCTCACGCAAAAACACATCATTGCCGTCGCACTCTTCGGTGGCATGACCATTGAATGACTGTTCCGAACCATAATAGACGCACGGGATTCCCAGTGTCAACGCATTGAGGGCAAGCACATTGAGGATGACTTTCCACCCCTCTTCCCTTGCACAAAAACGCCCTTTCCACTTCCCTTTTCGCACCTGATCGTGATCATCAAAAACCGTGACGACCTTGTCACGGAACCAGGTGTGTGACTCTTTGCCAAGAAGCATGGAGTTACGAAACAGATCAAAATAATCTGACGGATTCCGATACCCCTTGGCAAGATATTCCAGTTTGTCGGGAATTTCATCAATACCGAGTGCCGAATCAAGTCCCGTTTCTTCAAGTGTATCGACGGCACGGGTTCTCCCTCCTGTAATTTCTCCAATAAGGAAAAAACGCTCCTTGCCAAGAGTCTGGGCGAATTCATGAATTGCCGACGCAAAATAGCGGGTTGCACCGACATCCATGTGCTTGACCGTGTCAATTCGGAATCCGTCAATATCGGCAAGAGCGATCCAGTATTTGTAAACCTCGGTCAATACCTTCAACGCGCTGGATGGTTTGTAGTCATCGGCAGAACCAGAGCCATGATGCACATCTTTTAAATCACAAAAATCACCCTCGCGAAATTCAGGATCATAGTCCCAACTCTCGATTCGCCCCTTGCAGGTAAATGTTGCCGGATCCTGCAGATCAAGGGGAAATACGGCCTCTTTCACATTTTGGGTTGCTCCGGAACAGAACGGAATGGTCGGATTCCCGGAAGCATCGTTGAAACCGGCAACATCGTACCGTTTCCCATCCCAGCGCGGATCATTATACGAGAAACCATCCCGGCTCGTCGTGTGGTATCGATCAGGATTGTACGAAAAAACATTGCCGGTATGATTGATGATGATATCAAGCACAACATACATTCCCATGGAATGGGCTGTGTTTACCAATTCAACGAGATCCTGCTCAGTACCAAAGTGAGGATCAATTGACAAAAAATTCTGAATACCATATCCATGATAGGTTTCGGCAAATGCAACCTGCTGGAATATGGGACTGACCCACAGAGCAGTAATCCCCATACGTTGCAGATAACCGAGTTTGCCGGTCAACCCCTTGATAGTGCCACCCTTCCAGCCCTGAGCGCTGGCAACCCACATTTCACGGGAAATATTGCCAGCATGTTCCAGCGAAAAGAGTGGCGTACCATTGCCGCTGACGACTACGCCATTATTGTCACGATAACCGGTCTCCTTTCCGTCAGAAAACCGGTCCACCATCAGGAAATAAAAAACCTGATCTTCCCAGGCCGCTGGAGAGGGAGTAAACGTTCTTTGCGAAACAATTCCAGGGATATCGACATCGCCAATTCGTTTCAGTTGCATACAATCCACGTTAAGAGTTGAACTTTCATCTGCTGTGTTAATAAAAAACTTCAATTTTGTTATGGCAAACCAAGCCACTTGTTAAGTTGGTGCTTGATAAAAAATGATTTAAGCCCCATACGCACGATAACAGAAATGCCCAAGTCACTTAAAAACTTATCGACACTGTCAGTCAAGCGATCCCTGAATTTCTTCAGCAAATCTTGGGGAACATCTTGTAACTCAAGACCATTCAGCTTTGCATTTATTGGGCGAATCTGCATCCATGGTTCTGATGCGGCTGTTGAATTGTTTACTGGATGATGCGGAAACCATAAATCTGCATTGTTGTTCAGATGTATCCCGTGAACGAATTCACGCGCCTTGATTCTGCCGATATCATAATCGTGATCCCGGTAAGTCTGATCAAAGAAGCCGAGAAATGCGCCGAGTTTGGCGCTCGCAAGCTCCTCTTCTGTAGCCGTAATACCGAATACCTGCATTTCATCCTTGTTTCCAAGATCGGCAGCTTTTTCAAAAACCAAAACAGCATCAATCCAGATATCTGCAACCGGCTTGCCAAGTTTCTGACTCAGATCACCATATCCTTTTTTATACTGAGATTGCAGTCGGGTTTGTGCTGCTGTTTGTGCTGCTGGATCATACTCAAAAAGAAGAGGCAGCAAACTTGATGATACATTCTGAAGCTGCGTTGAATCAATTTTTCCAGAGATTATTGCTGTACGCAAACCTTCCGCACGATCATCCAGAATACGGATTTGCTCGTTAAACTGTTCCGCTGTAATCCAGTCATGAAATCTTGCCTGATTGAAGATAGATGCGAAAATTGCTTTTGCCGCCCCGCTGAAACTTGCCTGTTTTTCGCTGAACTGAGAATTTGAAGTGGCAGCACGTCTGCCAGGGGAAACAAAAAGATAAAATCGTTCATCATGCTGAGAATGAGTGGGGTCCAATATATCCACCAACTTCTTTGCCATTCCGAGCGGTTCGTTTTCAAATGTGCCACCATCCGTATAGGTGAATGAGCGGGTTGGCGCCGGAAAACTACCCTCAGGAACAGGTGGTAAAAATTCGGATGTATACTCAACATGGTTACGAACCAAATCTTTGGTCCTGAAAGCAAATGGGAACGCGCCGCAAGAGACGGCTGCATCGCGGATATGATCCCATGCCTCTCTGGAATCATCCGCCAAATTTTTTGAGTTGAATCCTTTTACCATTTTGTCCTGATAGCGGGTATAGCTGAAATCGCCACCTGTACGAAGTGGGCGCACATAATCCACACCATTCAAATTGCTCAGAGCAAGGCCCAACTGTATGGTATCAGCAGCAGCAGGATGTTTTTCTGCTTTCGTTGCTATTTGACTTGCATAGCGGTCAGTGAGATGCTTTTTGGATATCTCTTCAACATGATTTGACGAGAGGATTGAATGGGTCGGATTTTCACCTGCCTGCAGATTGAATAAATTATCAAACGTGACATCCTTAACCCATGCACGATAAAGAGAGTTGTTATAGGGCTCTTCCAGAGATGATGCCTCAAAGAGTAATTTCTGCGCTGCAATGGTTGCAGTCATACCTCCAGCGGAGGCTCCGACCAATACATCAATTTCAATTTTTTTTGCTTTATCCTGTTCGATACCGTTATGATGCTTAATGGTACGGATGATTTCATATAACACTCCGGCTTCATAACTTCCGAGCGATACCGCGCCAGAGATGGCTATTGCAAGCTTCTTTGCCATAAGTTCACCTTGTGATTTTTAAGTTTGCTGGAATATGGTACGTTCGAATAGCACAGTATCGGAGCCAAGAAATATAAGTAACATATTTGAAGTTATGAAGCTTTTCTGCCTGATTATTCCCTGCGTGCATCAGGTATGAAAGCCTTCAGGGCACCACAACCTGCCGGGTTTTGCTGCGCACTTCGACTCCTGGACGGCTCGCGGCGAAGCGCTGCATCAAGGCGAGGTGGACTCGGGGAAGAAAAGAGCCCGGGATGAGGATACAGCGCTTCGGCTTCGCGTAGGAGAGCCACGACGTTATCTGCTGCTGCTGTTTCGCGCCAAATCGATAGACCCAGAGGAGAGCGATATCGGCTTTATAGAGCTCCTCCTCTTTCAGGCGGCTGGTGCCCGAGACAATAAGCAGTGACCGCTTTCGACTCCAGAGCTTGAGCACCTTCTTTTCCGGTCGGACAATAACCATGGAGGGCAATACAAGTGTTGTACTGTCTTGCAACAGATGATGGCGGGCAGGCACCTTTGTGATAAGGGAGTCGGGGGTATAAAACTGTACAACAGCTTTAGGCACAGCCACGCCATACTCGTCGAGCTGTTGCGTGATGCGCTTCTGGTCACGCGTCGCCCTTCCTGCGTCGATCTGCACCGTTTCACTGCCAGAGGAGAAGAGTGTCGCAAGGTTCCTGCCGAGATTGACCGTCACCATATCGGGAGCAACAGGACGGGGATGCAGCGCAAAAGAGTACCAGAAGAGCAGGTTTACACCGAAAAGAAACGAAACAGCAGCCTTTCCCCACGCTTTCCGGTAGCCGAAAAAGAGCAGGGCTGCGAGAAGAGTGTAATAGATCCAGACCTCCGCCACATCAGGCCTGAAAGTTATAGAGGCAAAGGGAAGCTGGCTGAAATACAAGGCTGAGCGAAGGGTAAGCTCTGCGAGGAAAAAGGAGGTAGCGGCAAACAATGAAGCTGCGTACCCAGAGACAAGATTGAGCAGCAGCATCGGCACGAGGGCATACATCAGAAGGGTAGAAAAAAGCACAACGGGGATATTGGCCAAAATGCTGATAACTGAAAAGGTGCCAAAATAGTAGGCAATAACGGGTGACACTCCGATAATGGAGGCCGCGGTGATCATGATGCTGCTCAGCAGGATACGAGCTGCCCTCAGCAAAATACCGCCACCTTTTTGCGACGAAGGGGACTCGATAAAGCGGGGATAAATCAGAAGGATGCCCAGAACAGCTCCATTGGTCATCAAAAATCCCGGATTGAGCAGGTCGAATGGGTCAAAAAGGAGAATCAGGAAATCCGCAAGGGCAAGTGAGTTAACAGGATAGCTTTTCCTGCCCAGCGTCTCTCCGCCAATAAACACCAGAGACATGAAGGCGGCACGCTTGACCGACGGAGAGTTGCCGGTCACACAACAGTAGACAAGCAAAATGAAACAGAAGAGTACAAAGGAGAGCCACCGCCCCACAGTGGTCACTTTGAAGCGCTGCAGGCAGATTTGAACGACAAGGGCAAGCAGGCCGACATTAAGCCCTGAAACAGCAAGGATATGCGCTGTACCTGTGAGCTTGAAGGCTTCAAATACCTCCTCTGACATCGACTCCCTTTCGCCCGTCAAAACACCTGCAGAGAGTTTTCGCTCTTCACTATCCGGCATAAGCTCTTCAAGACTCTTTGTGATAAAGTTGTAGACCGGCCGAACAATGAACCGCTCAAAACCGTTAAGACTTGCCGCACCTTCGTGCTGCACCTGCCAGGGGCCTGCACAGTAAAGCTGTACCGAAAGCTGCTTCATGCGGGCCGCTCTGCGCGGGTCAAACTCGCCGCGGTTTGCCGCTTCCGACACAAGATCAAGCTTTCCCTTCACACGCACCATATCGCCGTACACAATCTTGACATCAGGTCTCCCTGAATTGCGCATGAAAATTTTTGCCCGGTCATGAAGTTTGACGATTCGGCCATGTTCAAACACCTCCTCGACCTCCATAATCCAGCCAACTCCGGTTTTGGAATAATTTGGCCTGTCGGCAATCCTGCCATAAAGCAGCACATTTTTGCCGATGAAACGCAAAAGTCCATCGCGAGGCGCATAATTGAGCTGGTAGTCACTGTAAGCGGCAAAGCAAAAGAAAACAAAAAGCAGGTAGCTGATGGAGGTAAAAAAAAGCGGGAATGGCGCTTTGTTGCGCACCTGTTCGTACAGCATTCCTGCTGCAAGGGCGACAAGGGCGAGGGCACAAAGCAGCAGCCACCCTTCAAGCGGAAAAGAAAGGTTTACCCCTGCAAGAATCCCCGGAATAACAAAACAAAGCAACCGTACCGCCGGGTATGGTGCCACAGAAACGTGCACGGAGTGCCGCAGATCCTTTATTTTTTTTACGTTAGGCAACTCTTTGTTTTTGTATATTCTTTTTTTTACTCAAGCCTATAAACGTCACCTTTTGCATGCTTGTCAAAGAAATACTGGACTCTGCCACCAAACCTGTCTTCAGTTTTGAATTTTTTCCCCCAAAAAAAGATGAGGAATGGGAAACACTGTTTGCAACCATTGCAGCCCTTTCGCCGCTCAACCCTTCCTATGTCAGCGTTACCTACGGAGCAGGAGGATCGACCCGCTCAAGAACCCATAGCCTGGTGACAAGGATTCAGAAAGAGACCGGCCTGACCGTCGTATCGCATCTTACCTGCATCTGTTCCGACAAAGAGGAGACCAGAGCCATTTTGCAGAACTATCGCGATCACGGTATCAACAACGTGCTCGCCCTGAGAGGAGACAAACCCGCCGGGATAGCATCAATGGCCGAGGCCACCAAGGACTTCCCCTACGCCATAGACCTGGTTCGCTTCATTAAAAAAGAGTATCCCGATTTCGGTATCGGCGTTGCAGGGTTTCCTGAAGGGCATCCTGAAACACCAAACCGGCTGAAAGAGATCGACTATCTGAAAGAAAAAGTGGATGCCGGGGCAGACTATATTGTCACACAGCTCTTTTTCGATAACCGCGATTACTTCGATTTCGTTGAGCGATGCACCCTTGGTGGCATTACCGTGCCCGTCATCCCGGGTATCATGCCCATTACCACACAAAAAGGTATGATCAGAATGTCGGAACTGGCACTTGGCGCAAGGATTCCCGCCACTCTCCAGAAAAAAATACTGACCGCAAAAAACGACAATGACGTAGCCGCAATTGGTATTGAATGGGCTACAGCTCAAGTACAGGAGCTCATCGACCATCATATCAAGGGCATGCACTTCTACACCCTGAACATGGCCGATGCAACCCTTAAAATCTTCAACCACATCCACCAGTAACCGCAATAAAGCTCCCCGCCGCAAGCAGCGGGGTATCCTGGTTATACAAGAAACTGGACGACATTCACCGCAAGCGGTGAAAAATTAAACTCTGAGAGATTAAAACAGCGAGCACTTCTCTTCTCAGAACAGCTCATTCTGTACGAGCTGTTCAAGGGTTTCACGTTTACGGACAAGCCTGACCTCGCTTCCGTTAACCATGACTTCCGCCGGGCGAAGCCTGCCATTGTAATTGCTCCCCATCACAGCGCCATAAGCTCCTGATGACATGACGGCAAGCAGTTCACCCTCTTCTGCTGCCGGAATCGCCCGCTGACGAGCAAAAAAATCACTTGACTCACAAATCGGTCCGACAACATCGGCAACCACCGTTTTCTCATGAAGCTTCACAGACTGAATTTCATGATGCGACTGATAGAGCGCCGGACGAATCAGTTCAGTCATCCCTGCATCGACCACAAAAAACTGTTTGCCGGTATGATTGCTCTTTTTGTAGAGAATTCTGGTTAACAGTACCGACGCATTGGCAACCAGATAACGTCCCGGTTCAAAAATCACCTTGACGCCAAGAGGCCGAAGCATTGGAACCAACTTTTCGGCAAACTGTTCAATCGGTGTAGCCGGTTTCAGTGGATCATAGGTTACCGGAAACCCCCCGCCGATATCAAGAAATTCAATGGCAAAGCCAAGCTCTTTCGAAAGCCTGAAAATCGTGAGCAGCTTCGTGGTGGCTGCCACATAATATTCCGGATCAAAAATTTGTGATCCGATATGCATATCAAGCCCGACAAGTTTAAGATTGGGAAACTCAGAAAACAGGGAAAAGAGCTCTGCAAGCTCCGCCTCATCAACGCCAAATTTCTCTTTACTGTCTCCGGTGGTAATATAGGGATGAGTTTCAGCCGTCACATTCGGATTAATGCGGATGGCAACAGCGGCTCTTTTGCCCAGCTCTCCAGCGATACGGTCGATAGCCCGGAGTTCCGAGAGCGATTCCGCTTTCAGCATGAGCACCCCGCTCTGAAGGGCATCGGCTATCTCGTCAGCCCTCTTGCCGACGCCGGCAAAAATGATTTTTTCCGCCGGAACACCGGCCTGCAATGCCCGATAAAGCTCTCCTCCGGAATTGACATCACAGCCACAACCAAGTTCAGCCAACGTACGGATAACCGTGAGATTAAAATTGGCCTTGACGGAATAGCAGGTAAAATGCGGAAGCTCTTTGAATGCGTGCTCGAAAGTCAGACAGCTTTCAATAAGGCTTCTTCTGGAGGTCACAAAAAGAGGAGTGCCAAAAGTGGCGGCAAGCTCTTCAAGACTGACTTCATCGCAATGAAGCGTTGCCGCGGTATAGTGAAAATAATTACTGTCAAGCACGGTTACGGTTACCTGTTAAAAGGGTTATAAAGAGGATAAAAATAGCTTTTCTCCCGTTATCAGAGAAAGAAAAAACCCATAACTTGCAAAATCACCTGTCAGAGCTTATATTGACGTCTCTTTACAATTTCATACCTGACTGTTACCATGGCAAAAGGAAAAGAAAATAGAATCGTTATCACCCTTGAATGCACTGAAGCAAAAAAAGAGGGAAAGACGGTTTCCAGATATACCACGACAAAAAACAAGAAAAATACCACAGAACGTCTTATCTTGAAGAAGTACAATCCAAACATGCAGCGTCATACCCTGCACAAGGAGATCAAGTAAGGTTTTTTGTACTGGTCTGAGCATGACGAAATGCCCGAATGGCGGAATTGGTAGACGCACGCGTTTCAGGGACGCGCGCCGCAAGGTGTAGGAGTTCGAGTCTCCTTTCGGGCACAAACAATCTTCCCAGACGATATCGAAGTGAATACGGTCAACTACATATCATCAGTCGATTCATCTCAGACCAGGTTTTTCACATACAACGCACGAGTATGCACCTTTTCTTGAGAGGGTGCTTTTTTTGTTGCTTTAAATAATCCAAAAATATCAGGAGTAGTGGATCATACAAAAATAAACCTGCTCGTCAGGCTTCAGCACCTCGACAACCAGATAGAAAACATCATCAGCCTTCAAAAAGGACTGCCAGAGGAAATTGATGCCCTTGACGAAGATCTGGTATTTACCAACCGCCAGATCGAATCACGAAAAAAGATAGCTGACGAGCACCTGAAAGTACGCTCACATCTCCACGAAACAATCAATGAGTGTAAAAATAAAATTCTGAACTTTAAGGAGAAGCAGACACTCGCCCGCAACAACAAGGAGTATGACGCACTCTCAAAGCAGATCGAATACGAAGAGAAAGAGATAGCGCAGGCTGAAATCCAGCTTCAGGATATTGTCCACGCCATACAGCGATCACAGGAGATCCAGAAAAAAGGGCGGCTGCTCATCGCCGAGAATCGCTATGACGAAATTACCGAAGAGATGATGCCTGATGATGTCCTGCATCAGCAGCTTCAGGATCTTAAAAAACAGATCGGCCAGAAAAAAGAGGAACTCGACAGCATTGTTATCGAAACGGCCGAAGATGTCAGTTCACTGAAAAAAAAGGTTACGGCACAGCGGTTGCATATTGCCACCGAAGCAAAAAGACTGCTCGATAAATATGACCACCTCAGAAGCGGCACCTTGAATAATGCTGTCGTAAAGCTGAACCGCAACGCCTGTTCCGGTTGCAACACGAGGGTACCGACCAATCGTCATACACTGATTGTTCAGGGTGGATTCTATCTTTGCGAGTCGTGCGGACGCATCGTTGTTCACGAACGACTTTTTGAAGAAGCTGAAGATTAAAAAAGAGATGCGTTCAAAAATATGAACGTTCTTTCCGTCATCGTTCTTTGTAAAACTGAAACCGCAAGTGTGCAGTCGCCGTTCAACCGCAAGGTCATACGGAGGAAAGTCCGAACTTCACAGGGCAGGGTGCCGGTCGAGAGTCGCAAGGCTCAAGCCCGGGGATGACGGCGCAAGCCGCTTGTCACAGAGAGTGCAACAGAAAACAGACCGCTCCGGATGGCTGGAGTAAGGGTGAAACGGGGGTGTAAGAGACCACCAGACATTGCAGTAATGGAATGTGCTTGGCAAACCTCCCCGAAGCAAGGCTAAATAAGAGGACTTTTCCCTCCGGGGATAAAGAGCGGCCCGTTCAATTCCGAAAGGAGAGTTCTCGGGTAAGCCGCATCAGATAAATGGCTGCAGCTTTACCCGGGGTTCCCGGGTAATCCACAGAATTCGGCTTATAGCTTTCGGTTTCAGTTTTTTTATGCAATACATCCTCCCCATTGCCTCTTTACTGAAAAGTCACCGCAACCTCTTTTTGCATTTCAAGCTTGATTCCCGGAATTTTTTTCAGGATTTTCTGCATCTCTCCGAAAGAAGGGTCAGAGCCGAGAGCTGCAAATGAAGCAAACTGTCTCGGATTGGCCAACAGCTTGTCAAAATTCACATCCATCAAGGTCACTCTGTTTTCTTTTCGATACGTCGCATTGGTACTGAGTATCGATCCATTGACATCAACTGCCATAAACACTCTCATCCCCTTGAGAAACTCTCTCATGATGCGTATTGCCATTTTCACTTGTTGAGCATTTTGATGAGGCTTTACGGCATCAGGAGATCCAGATAATGATGCCTTTTTTGCCTGATCCCCCACAATGACAAGCCGCGATGGAGAACCCTCTTTCAGGAAAAAACGGACATACTCTTTTTTCTTTTTCAGGGATTGCTCACCACCGGAAGTTGAATCGGCTGAAACGCCGTTATCAGGCGCACTATTAACCTGCAACAGATTGATATCCCTGAACGAATAGATCGCCTCATATCCTGCCTGCGTTTTCGTTACAATCGGACGAACCGAAACAAAATGCACCCCTTCACCCATCCCCAGCGACTTCTTTTCAAATGCTTCTTTACCGGGAAGCTGGCCAGACTGCCCTTTTTTCTCCCCATCAGTAAGAAACATCTCGCCAAAAGAGCTCTTGCTCATCAACATCTGCTCGGAAACAGTTCCTGTGCCATCCGGTTTAACGCTGACGATTGTACTGATCTCCAGGCAGCCAGCAAGGGAAAACAACAGTACAACAAATCCGGCAATCCTGATCAACCCTTTTCTGGCCATACCTGCTCCTCCGGTTTAGGTTTAAGGTTTAAAAAATTCAGGCAAGAAGCTGAAGACGTTGCATGGCTTCATCAAGCACGGCATTCTCTTTGGCGAAACAAAAACGAACCATCTTCTCGCCCCTTTTATCATGATAAAACGCACCGCCCGGAACACTGGCCACACCTGTTTTCTGCAGAATGTGTAATGCCCGTTCTTTGCCCGTACGACCTGGAATAGAGGAAACATCGGCGAGCACATAATAGGCTCCATCAGGGATATAGGGAGGCATGCCAGCACGAGAGAGTGCGTCACAGAAACGGTCGCGCTTTGCCTGATAGGCAACTGAAAGATTTTGGTAGTAATTGTCACAAAGCTCCTGCACTCCCCTGGCGACACCAGCCTGCAGAGGAGCCGGAGCGCACACATAGATAAGATCATTGAAATATCCGATTGCCTGGGCCCACCTCGCATCGCAAAAGAGATAACCGATCCGCCACCCCGTAACACTGAACGTTTTTGAAGAACCTGAAACGGTAATGGTTCGCTCCCTCATCCCGGGCAAAGAGGCAAAAGAACGATGGAGATGGTCGCCATAAACAAAATGCTCGTAGATCTCATCAGTAAAAACAAACAGGTCGTAGCGTTCCGCAAAACCGGCGATGATCTCAAGCTCGTCAGAGGAGAAAACCTTCCCTGACGGATTTGCCGGAGTATTGACGATAATGCCTCGGGTGCGGGGGGTAATGAGAAGCTCAAGATCATGATCGCTGAACGACCACTCCGGAGGATTCAGCGGAAGATAGACCGGCACAGCCTCCGCAGCCTGCAATGTACTGATATGGTAGCCGTAAAAAGGCTCAAACACCATCACCTCATCACCCGGATTGAGCAAAGCCTGAAACGCGCAATACAATGCGCCCGTTGCTCCGGCACTGACAATGACTTCACACTCCGGGTCAAACGTCACAGAAGAAAACCTCTTCTGCTTGAGAGCAAGAGCCTCGCGCAATTGAGATAGACCGGCATAATGCGTGTAGCTGTTTATCCCCTGCCCTATCGCCTCAATCGCACCTTGTAGAACAGATTCGGGCACAGGAGTATCACAAACCCCCTGTGCAAGATTGATACCACCGACCCGACGGCACTCAATCGACATGTTACGAATTTCCGACTGCAGCACACAAGCGTGCCGATCACTTAGGGTCAGCCCCATGAGTTCATATTTTTTTTAACAAAAACAGCCGATGATATGCAAGGATTCAGAATGGCAGTCTGAACTCGCGATACATACCATGAAATCCCCATAGAGAACCAAAAAGGAGACTCATAGCAGCCATCACAAGCCCGGCCACCACAGAAAAAATAATCATGGCAGGAATACTGGCAAATACCCATTTCACCATAAAGACAACCATAGACCAAAAGGGCATACGGATATCCGTAACCTGACACGTAACGACAACCTTCTGCTCTTCATGAGATTTCTGTTCATCCATAACCACTCCCTGTTATATTTTCCAATTATCGAAGATACGCATCGAAAGAACTTACAAAAACAAGAGAAGAAGAGATAAATAATTTTAAGTTCAAGCGGGAGATGAGTTAAAAAACAATCTCTTGCATCAGACTTACAAGAGGCTGCCTGTTTTAATGGCTAATTTTAATCAATTTTTAAGATTCTTTTCAGACTCTTTTAACCAGCAAAACGTATCTTTTTTCGATTGTAATTCATGATTACTTTAACCGTGCTGAACCATGTGGAAATCTGTCCTCGTACAACGAACATTGCCGCTGACCATCTCTTATCTGCTATTGATTATTGCTGCAATTTCACTTGACTACATCCTGCATGTAGCTCATCTTGTGTGGATAGGGCGATATTTTGGCATTGTCGGAACTCTTTTTTTTGCACTCTCCTTTAGTTATTCTGCCCGAAAAAAAAAGGTATTCAAGAACGGTCTGCTCAAATTTTTTCTCAAACTCCACTGTAATACCGGCTGGATAGGAACCCTGATGATCATTGTCCATTCCGGGATCCATTTTAACGCAATTTTACCGTGGGCGGCTACCTTCCTGATGATGGTGGTAACTGCCAGCGGCCATGTTGGGCAATATCTGCTCAAAAAGGTCAAGGAAGAGGTAAAAATGAGTATGAAACAACTGGGAATCAATGCCACCGTGGACGAGGAGATGGAACAGCAACACTACTGGGACAGCCTGACCATCAAGACTCTCGAACAATGGAGAATGGTGCACATGCCCATGGTATCCCTTTTGCTCGCATTAACCCTGACACATATATTCTCCATACTTTTCTTCTGGAACTGGAAATAATCGCCTGATGAAACCGCTTTATACCTTTATCGTCTCTCTCATCATTCTTGCAGCACTTGCCATAAGATTTCCCGATGTGCTGCTCGACCCCGGAACCCTGATGAAGGGCCATCATGCACTGAAAAGAGAGTGCCTGAGTTGCCACACTCCATTCCGGGGAGCAACGTCACTGCAGTGCATCACCTGTCACAAAGAGGGATTTATCGGCATAAAAAATGTCGCCGGCGCATCGCTTCCAAAAGATTCATCGAAGGTTCTTTTTCACAAAGGACTTTCTGCCAACTCCTGTATAGAGTGCCACACTGACCACAAGGGAGCTGAAGCATCAAAAGCAATAAAAACCTTCAAGCACACATCGCTGACCATATCTCTCCAGAAAAACTGTGTCGCCTGTCATAAAAATCAAAAACCGGAAGACAACCTGCATCGCTATGCAACAGGAAATTGCAGCGAGTGCCATACCATAAAGGAGTGGAAGCCCGCAACCTTTGAGCACAAACGGCTTGCAGTATCAATCCAAAAGAGCTGCATCACGTGTCACAAAACTGACCAGCCCAGTGACCGGCTGCACCGTGAAACGACGGCATCCTGCGCCGACTGCCACAGCACCAACCGATGGGAACCAGCAACCTTCAACCACAAAAAGTTTGCCGCTTCAGGAAAACAGTGCATCAGTTGCCACAAGGCTGACCAGCCCAGTGACAAGCTGCACAGAGAGGTAACTGCGGCCTGCTCGGAATGCCACAATACGACAAAATGGAAACCGGCAACCTTCAACCACAAAAAGTTTGCCGCTTCAGGAAAACAGTGCATCAGTTGCCACAAGGCTGACCAGCCCAGTGACAATCTGCATCGCTTTTCAGAAGGAAACTGTGCAAAATGCCACAGCACCAGCCGCTGGAAACCGGCAACATTCAACCATGACCGCTATTTCAGACTCGACCGTGATCATCAGGCAAGCTGCAAAACCTGCCACACCAACCCCGGCAACTACAAGCAGTATACCTGCTACGGCTGCCACGAGCACACGCCATCAAATATGGCGGCGGTGCATCGTGAAGAGGGTATTTATAACTACCAGAACTGCATAAAATGCCATCGCAATGGAAGCCGGGAGAGCGACCGAGGAGATGGCGGGGAGGATGACGATTAGGCGGCTAAAAGCTGACCGCGGATCCCCTTAACGCCTGTTTACGCATCAGCTCCATCCAGCCCGAACCCGACCGTTTTTCAGCAAGAGCCACAACAAGATGCTGTGGCTCCATGCCAAGATCAAGATTTCTTCCCAGCCCCTGCACACACGAGGGGCAGTTGGTCAACACAACCGCCTTTTTTCTTCCATGCATAAGCTCCACAATGGCCTCCCTTTTGCGTTGAAGCATGGAATCGGTAATATCAGGGCGCGACAGGGCCAGTGTCCCTGCCTCGGAACAGCAGTGCGGTACAGCGGTCACTCGGCCAAACCCGCCCAGATTGTGGAGGGTTTCACGCGCATGCCCGGAGAGCGAATCGTGACAGGGGGCATGGTAAAGATAATCTCCCTCACCTTCAAGCTTCAGCCCTTTACCAAGGGCAAAGGCGGCAATATCGACAATCTTTCCGCCAAATACCCTGCCGGTCTCAATCGCATCAAGCCCCTCCATGCAGGTGCCGCACGTCACGACACAGGCATCAAAATCCAGATAGGAGAACATCTCCCTGATCTGACTGAAGATCACGGTATTACGCAGAACAATGCTCGAATAGTGATCGCTCTTTGCATTGACATGAGCCGGAAAGCCGCAGCAGAGGAACGGAGGCGGAAGAACCACCCTTGAACCAAGCTCGAGGAGCAGATGAAGTGCCGCCAGAGAAATGGTGGAGTTCAGCCGCTCGGAACCACATCCGGGAAAATAAAAAACGTTACTCGTCACCTCTCCGGCAGGTTCGAAAACAAGCACCTGATCAGGGCCACACTCCGGCAAAAAATCACGCAATGTCGCTTCAGGCACTGGCGGAACCGCAGAGCGGAGCAGACGGAGCGGATAGAGTGCCGGAGCATCATTTTCCGACTGCAGCGACACCGTGAGCTTGTTGCCCGCCCGCTGAACGGCCCCGCCGACGCGCAGGACTGCACGGCGGAAGAGTGCATTATAGGCGGGAGAACGACTTTCAAGATAGCGCAGGGTCAATTCCGTGACCGGTGAAGTGTGCTTGAAGCCCCACTCCGAAAGGATTTCGCGCTCCAGCACCGAAACCTCCCCGCTGTCAATATCGACCGGGCAGGGCTTGAGACATTTATGGCAGATGGTACAGTGGTCGGCCACCTCTTCAAGCCACTTCAGCAGGGCAAAATCGGTCGTACGCTCACGCTGGGCATCAAAAAGGAGCGCCTCAATCAGCGAACCAATTGCAAGATTCTTGTTGCGTGGATGATAAAACATCCCCCGCGACGGATAATAGACACAGCAATCCGTCTTGCACTTGCCACAACGGATACAATAATCAACCTTTTTTGACAGTTCCTCAATCTGGGCTCGCCTGAGAATATGCGCCTCAAGCTCAAGGCGATTGAATGATGGAGTAAAGATATAGTCAAGCAGCTCATAATCGTCAAGCTTGCCGGGGTTCATGATTCCTTTTGGATCAACCCGGCGACGATAACACGAAAGCTCTTCAACAATGGCCGGATCGAGATATTTCAGTTTGGTGACACCAATACCATGCTCACCCGACACGACACCGCCGAGAGAGACCACTTTCTCCATAACATGGTCAATCACTTTGTCGGCGCGCTCCAGCATCGGTCGGTCGTTGGACAGTACCGGTACATTGACATGAACATTGCCGTCGCCGGCATGCATGTGTGTCGCCAGCACAATACGGCGGTCGCGAACATGCTGATAAGCGCCATCAAGTGCGGCCTCCATGTCGGGATAACCCTGAACCAGTTCTCCAAGCTCACTGCGGAGCTCATGCACAACAGCAAGCGAACGGAGCGACTCTTCCGACTCCGCATCAATCTTTCCGCTGAACATGCGGCAAAGTTCAACCCCCGCTGGAATCTTTGAGGCGAACTGCCCACCATCCCCGCTTACCGTTGAGGTTGCGATAAGGTCGCGTGCGCGCTCCACAAAGCGACGTTGCGCATAACGCTCCTCCTCAATATTGAGTCTGTCGATAAAGCGGGAAAACTCAGCCAGCGCCTCAAGCGGAATAACAATATCCTCGTTAAGCTTGAACGCATTGGTTCGCCGGGCAATTGCACCAAGCTTTTTGCGATCAGCCCAAAAGCGGAGCGCCTCCGCATTATCCCTGGCAAGGAACATCAGGGTGTTGGGATGAGGCTCAAGCAGCCTCTCGACCCGCTCCACACCGCTCTGTACCTCCGAAGCACTGTTGCCGGCAATATCGATCAACAGCACCGCTTTCGGCGTCTGGGCACGGGGGGCCTTCACCTTGTAGTCGATGGCACGGATATACTCATCATCAAAATGCTCCAGCGCAAGCAAAGCCTCGCGATTTTCAGAATGAAGCGGGAAAATTTTTGACAGCTCCAGAATCACCCGACTGGCCTCATCCATGTCCGGCCCGAAAAACTCAAGGCAAAGTGTTCTTTTTTCAGGATACCTGGGATAGAGGACAAACAGAGCCGAAGTAATCACCCCGTCAGTTCCCTCCTTCTGAAGACCCGGCACTCCACCGAGCGCCTTGTTGGTAATATCCTTCCAGAGCCCTTTTTTACGGATATCGGTGCCCGTCAACTCAATGCGATCGATTCTCTTGCCCGACTCATTCCACACCTCAAAAAGGACCCTGTCCTCATGCATGATTTTCCGCAACTGATGATCAGCGCGCTTTACCGTCCAGTTTTCACCCGATGGCATCGCCATACGCCACTCAAGCAGATTGTCGATACAGGTGCCCCAGCGGACAGCCATCTTCCCCCCCGCATTTTCAGCAATATTTCCCCCGACCGTACAAGCCCACTCACTGGTTGGATCAGTGGCAAAGACCAGACCGTGCTCATCAGCCTCCTCCATCGCACGCTCAGTAATAACGCCCGCTTCAAGTTCAATGACTGAAGCCTGCGATATCTGCCCACTTTCCAGTTGAAAATCACGCACCGAAATACCCCGGACGCGGTTAAGTTTTTCTGTATTGACGATCACACACCTCGACCGCAACGGAACCGCACCCCCGGTCAACCCGGTACCGGCACCCCTCGGAATAATGTTGAGCCCGAGTGCTGCAATCGCTGTAATGAGCGGTGCAACCTGCGACTCCTCGTCAGGCGTCACCACTGCGACAGGAAGATGAAGCCTCCAGTCAGTAGCATCAGTTGCATGAGCTACAAGTGAAAAAGGGTCAAAAAGAACATTTTTCACCCCCACAATTGCGCCAAGTTCCCGCTTCATACGACGCCGGAGTTCAGGCGTCTTCTCCACAGCCGAACGAAAGCGCTCAAGCTGCTCACGCACAGCCCCCACAATGGAGGAGACCCTCGCCTCACCGTTCCCCATATCGGCAATCGTATCAAGCTCGGCAAAGGCCCGCTCAAAAAGCCGCCTGCGACGGGCCAAAGAGTTCACCAGCTCCTGAAAAAGATAAGGATTGCGGCGATGAATGAGAATTTCACCAATAATACCCATGAGCAGCCGCGCAGACCTTCCGGTCACCCGCAGATCGCGCAACTCATCAAGCATCTGCACGATATCCGGGCCAAGCAGGAACGATATCGCCTGTCGATCTCCAGCAGATGTATAATTAAAAGGAATCTCGCGCGCAGCAATCGTCGAAGGGTTCACCATTATCAAGCCTGTTGATTGTAGAAATAATAGTTTATGTACCCTAAAGTAACAAACCGGACTCAAAGTTGAACATTCCGTAACAAAAACGCCGGTGACTCTGAAATAAAACCAGCAGAACGATCAGCAACCAATGCAACAAGGCGTTACCGAGCTGCGATTTACCTGAATAATCCAACCCATTCAACCGAAATTGATAAGGTAAAATCATTACAAAACGACTCTTGTGGAGAATGAACAAAAAACGGCAAAACCTGCCCGTAAAGGTTTTTTATGAAATAATTAAAGTATATTTACGAATAGGCGATTGACTCATATAATCAGTTGCCAGGCATAAATCAAGGTATAGTTATTGTACCGGAGATAAGGTGGCTTTCAACGCTTTTGCCGCCAAATTGCGGATATACGTTTTCAAAACCGGGACCTATCATGAATAAAACGACATCTCTCACTCATCAAAAAAAGGGTGACGACAACAAACTCAAGCCTGAAAGCAAAATGCATTTCCCGATCATTGGTATTGGCTCTTCGGCCGGTGGACTTGAAGCACTCGAGCTGTTTTTGAAGCATGTTCCCTATCCCTGCGGCATGGCCTTTGTTATCACACAACACCTTGACCCTACCCATAAGGGAATTATGGTTGAATTGTTGCAGCGAGTTACCCCAATGCCAGTCTGCCAGGTCAGCGACAATCTTGCAATTGAGCCTGATCATGTCTATCTGATTCCTCCGAATCAGGATATGTCGATACTGCACGGGAAATTATTTCTGCTCGACATGGTCAAGCCACGTGGTCTGAGGCTTCCTATTGACTTCTTTTTCCGTTCAATGGCAGAGGATCTTAAAGAGCATGCAATCGGCGTAATTCTTTCTGGCATGGGTTCCGACGGAACACTTGGGCTGCGCGCCATCAAGGAAAAGGGTGGTGGAGTTTTTGTACAGGAACCAGCTTCAGCAAAGTTTGACGGAATGCCTCGAAGTGCCATAGATGACGGACTTGCTGACGTTGTCGCTCCAGCAGAGATTCTTCCCGCAAAAATCATGACGTATTTGAAACATCTCCCCATCTTCACAACTCGGACATTAAGCATCAAGGAGCAAGCACTGAGTTCGCTGAAAAAAATTATTATCCTTTTGCGTACGCATACCGGGCATGATTTTTCACTGTACAAGAAAAACACGATTTATCGCCGTATCGAACGGCGTATGGGAATTCACGAAATTGAAAAAATCTCCACCTATGTCAACTATCTTCAGTCCAACCCCCAGGAAATCGAGCTGCTTTTCAAGGAGCTACTCATAGGGGTAACCTCTTTTTTCCGGGATCCTGTTGCCTGGGAGGCCCTTAAAACAGATGGCATTTCATCCATTCTTGTATCCCGTCCATCTGGCGGTATTATTCGTGCGTGGGTGGCTGGCTGTTCAACAGGTGAAGAAGCCTATTCCCTCGCTATCTGCTTCAGGGAAGTTGTTGCAACAATGAAACCTGGCAGCAATTTCAAACTCCAGGTATTTGCAACAGACCTCGATAAAAATGCGGTTGAAAAGGCTCGCACAGGTATCTATCCACCCAATATTACGGCGGATGTTTCTGCCAGCCGCATCAATCATTATTTTGAAAAAGATGACAAGGGTTACAGAATCACAAGGGAGATTCGCGAGACCATTGTCTTTGCTCCCCATAATGTCATTATGGATCCCCCCTTCAGCAAGATCGATATACTCATTTGCCGCAATCTGCTGATTTACATGGAGCAGGAGCTGCAAAATAAACTGATACCGTTGTTTCATTACAGCCTCAATCCCGGCGGAATTCTCTTTCTCGGAAGTGCTGAAACGGTCGGCTCCAATGGCCAACTTTTTCAGACACTTGACAGCAAGTCCCGTCTTTTCCGTCATATTTATCTCTCAGACAAGTCTGAGCATGTTGATTTCCCTGCATCCTACAGCCAGTCATCACTCGATACTTCAGATATTCAGACCACACAGAGCAAACCGGTGACATCAGAGCTCAACCTGAAAACAATAAGTGATACGCTTCTGCTCCAATATTATACTCCTGCGGCAGTACTCACCAATCAGAATGGTGATATTCTCTATATCAGCGGTCGTACCGGCAACTACCTGGAACCGGCAGCAGGAAAAGCCAACCTGAATATCTTTGCCATGGCAAGGGAAGAGATTCGCTATGAGCTGAATATTCTTTTCAGAAATGCACTTCGCCAGAAAGGAGAGATTTCGAAAAAAGGAGTGGTCATAGGAACTAACGGAGGAACAAGGAACGTTAACCTGTCGGTCAGACTTATTGAAAATCAGCCCTCTTTCAAAAAAATGATCCTGATTGTTTTTGCGGACGTTGCAAAAAAAGCACCAGGCACTTCGGATCAGGATCCCGTTGCAACTATCAACGACAGCAGGCTTGTTACCCTTACAGAAGAGCTCAAAGAGGCCAAACAGGAGATTATCACCATACGTGAAGAGATGCAGACCTCGGAGGAGGAACTCAAAAGCACGAATGAGGAGATGCAGTCGGCCAATGAGGAGATGCAGAGTACCAATGAAGAGTTGACCACATCAAAAGAGGAGATGCAATCACTGAACGAAGAGTTGCAAACCGTTAACCATGAACTGCAATCGAAAGTGACTGACCTGTCACAGGCCAACAATGACATGAAAAACCTGCTCAACAGCACAGACATTGCAACACTCTTTCTTGATGACAAGCTCAATATACGCCGCTTCACCAACCGTACCTCCTCTATCATCAAACTGATTGCAAGCGATGTTGGACGCCCGATAACCGATATTGTTACCGATCTTGACTATCCAGCCCTCGCTGAAGATGCTCATGAGGTTCTTAAAACCCTTGTTTTCAGTGAAAAACAGGTTTCGGCAAGTAACAATCGATGGTTTACCATCAAGATCATGCCTTACCGCACCCAGGAGAACCGCATTAACGGGCTGGTCATTACCTTTAGTGATATCACCGTTGCCAAGAAATTGGAGCAAAGTCTGCGGGAAATTGAAAAGAGCTTCCGGTTTTTGATTGATACCATGCCTGTTGGTATCATGCTGCAGCAGGGAGAGGGAGATATTATCATGACCAATCAAGAGGCTGAACGAATTACCGGGATTTCAATGAAAGAGATGCTGGGCAAAAACATTGCCGAGCTTCGATGGAAACTGGTCAAGGCCGACGGATCTGCTTTGCCTCCCGAAGAACACCCTGCTGTGGTTGCATTACGCTCTGGAAAGCCGGTCAGCGGAGTCATTATGGGCATTGTCCATCCTCAAGATCAGAAGGTTCGATGGGTTAAAGTCAGTTTATCAAAAAGATCAGAAGAAGAAGACAAAAAAACCTATCAAGTCTTTACAACATTTTTTGAAATAAACAATCCAAATCAAAATCCTGTAGAAATTTGATTCCGTAAAAACAGCTCATGCCTCAAAACACAACCACTACAGATGACTTTTTTGAATTACGCTCTCAGGCTGAACAGAAAATGCAACAAAGTAAACTGCCAACCATAAATCACTCCTCTTCACCAGAGGAGATGCTCCGCTTGATCCATGAACTTGCGGTTCACCAGATCGAACTTGAAATGCAGCAGCAAGAGCTGATACAGTCGAGAGAAGAGTTGGAAAAAAGTCTGGAACGGTACACCGATCTGTATGATTTCGCCCCATTGGGATACCTGACACTTGCACCGGACAGCGAGATCGTCGAGTTGAACCTGACTGCCGCAACGATTCTTGATGCTGCACGATCCCGGATACGCGGAAAAAAGCTGAAAAACTTTATTATCCATAAAGACCACCGGAGATTCGAAGCACTGCTTGAAAGAGTGTTCAGCCAAAAAGCGCCAAACTATTGTGAAGTAGAGCTTTACGTTTGCAAAAAGGATACTCTCCGTCCAAAAATCGTGCACATTGAAGCCGTCGTCAATGATAACGGAAATGAGTGCAGAGCCATTCTCTCCGATATCAGCAGAGAAAAAATGATTGAGCAAAACATGCTCGTCACCAATGAACGCCAGCGTCTTATTCTCAATTTGACCCATTCCGGCAGTTGGGAGTGGGACTTGCAGACCAACCGCACCCTGTGGTCGAATGAACTCTGGTATCTGCTCGGTTTGAAACCACACACCCACGAGGCAACCTACGAGTTATGGAAACACTCAATCTTTGACGAAGACAAAGTGCGTGTAGAACAAACCGTTCTGAAGGCTGTAGAACATGGTCAGGAATTTACCATTGACTGGCGTGTTCAAGATAGTTCCGGCCAACAGCGCTGGATTATGTCGAAAGGAACACCCTTCAAGGGAGATGATGATCAGGTTAACCGATACCTTGGCATCGTTGTTGATATAACCGAGCTCAAAAAGGCTCAGGAGATAGGGCAAAAAGAGCAGGCTTTCAGTAAAAACATTATCGACAGTATTCCCGGAACATTTTATATCGTCGGCACAGAGGGTTGCTTTACCGCCTGGAATACCTTCCTGCGGGATGAGATTATCGGAAAATCAGAAGGTGAAATGCCGCATCTCAAGCTTCTTTCCATCATTCATCCCCAGGATCGGGAGCTCGTAGAACAAAAAATCCACAATGTGCTTGCGTATGGCCTTGAGGACAATGTAGAAGCAAGAGTACTTCTTCATGACGGTCCCGAATTCCGGTGGTACCTGATGACAGGCCGCAAAATAATCATGGAGGGCAAGCAGTTTCTGATCGGTACCGGCATTGACATTACGGAGCGAAAAAAAATCGAGGAAATACAGCTCTTTCTCTCCTCTTCACTCTATCTTTCACAAAAAGAGCCTTTTTTTTACGCACTTGCCCGATATATCGCTGAATGCCTCGATATGGACTTTGTCTGCATTGACACTCTTGATGGTGACGGCTTAACAGCCAGAACCCTGGCTGTCTGGAGCGATGGCCATTTTGAGGATAATGTGGAGTACAGCCTGAAAGACACTCCCTGCGGTGATGTCGTCGGCAAGGATGTCTGTTGTTTTCCGGCACGGGTGTGTCAACTGTTTCCGCACGATCAGGTGCTCCAGGATCTGCGGGCAGAAAGTTATATCGGGGTCACGCTCTGGAACTATAGCGGACACCCAATCGGTCTGATTGCCGTAATTAGTCAACGCCCGCTGCTCAATCGCAAGTTTGCCGAGACCATGCTTAAAATGGTTTCAATTCGTGCAGCCGGAGAACTGGAACGGATGCAAAGCGATCGGGCTCTGCGGACAAGTGAACAAAATTACCGGGAACTGTTTGACGGAGTTCCGGTCGGACTCTACCAATCGACCATGGACGGAACCATTACCGCCGTTAATCATCGATATATGGATATCAGCAAAGCCAAGATATCGGATCAGAACTCATGGCTTGCCCGTGATGCACAAATATCCTTCGTTCATCAGGAAAAGCGAATACAATTTTGGGATACACTCCTGAAGCAGGGCTATATCAACAATTTTGAGGCCGATTTTCACCTCATGGATGGTTCTGTTGCCACTCTTAGTAATACTGCAAAAGTCGCATTCAATGAACACCAGGAGCCTCTGTACATTACCGGTTCATTTGTCGATATAAGTGAACAGAAGCAGCATGAAAAGAATAGAAACAAACTTGAGGAACAACTGCAGCAGTCGCAGAAAATGGAGATGGTAGGAAGGCTGGCCGGGGGTATCGCCCATGACTTCAACAATATGCTGACGGTTATTCTCGGCCACTCTGAAATGGCCCTTGAACTTTTCGACCCATCCGAGGATGCCTATGGCGATCTTGAGGCCATCCGCCAGGCGGCAACCCGTTCTGCCGATCTGACACGGCAACTCCTTGCCTTTGCCCGAAAGCAGATTGTTGTTCCAAAAATTCTTGAATTGAACACCGCAGTCGAAGAGTTGCTCCCCATGCTGCGACGCCTCATCGGGGAGCATATTATGCTGGTATGGATCCCGGACTGCAAAAATTCCAAAGTAAACATCGATCCCTCGCAGATTGACCAGATTCTTGTCAACCTCTGTGTCAACGCCCGTGACGCCATAACCGGTAACGGCAGAATCACGCTGACAACCGGAAGGCAAACGCTTCCTGACAGCACCGCTGACGCCGAGACATCCGAAACGGAACCGGTTGAGTATGTGACACTTTCTATTTGCGATGACGGTAGCGGTATTGACCCACAAGATCTTGAGCATATTTTTGAGCCATTTTTCACCACAAAAGAGCTGGGAAAAGGTACCGGTCTTGGATTGTCAACAGTTTACGGCATTGTCAAACAGAACAACGGCAGCATCTTATGCGAGAGCAAACCTGGAACGGGAACAACCATCACGATGCACCTGCCACTTTACAAAGTCGAGTCGACAGTGAATCAGGAAACACGTACGGAGCAAGTGAGCCTTAAAGGCCACGAGACCATTCTGATTGTCGAGGATGAACCATCCATCCTCAAGCTCAGCACGCTCATTCTTGAACGCAATGGCTATACGGTTCTTGCGGCGGCGACACCAACGCACGCCCTGATGGCAGCGGAAAACTATAAGGGAACGATTGACTTGCTTTTGACGGATGTCATCATGCCGGAAATGAATGGATCCGAACTTTCAATACAGCTCCATACCTCCCGACCCGAGCTTAAAACACTCTTTATGTCAGGCTTCACTGCCGACATTATTGCCAGCAACAGCGTCCTCGACAGCGGCACTAACTTTATCCAGAAACCCTTCGACACAAAATCGCTTTCAACAAGAGTATACACTATCCTTAACGCTGATACAATGCCATGAGCGGTGATGTATGAATGATGTTGTCGCGACCCGCCAGAGGACGATCGTTGCAGACTCACTCCCATCAGGCTCAGTGGAGATTTTTCCATACGAAGTTTCAAAATAATTTTTTGAGCACGCAACCGGGAAATCTAAACGCTTTCCCCGGTTGCGTGCTCTTTTTTTATGGCAGAGGAGGCGGAGGGTTTCCCTGAATCCTGATCGGTTCGGGATCATATTGTTTGAGATCTTCCGGGTCAACCACGCCCTCTTTACCGGTTAAATCAACCGGAGTCGGCGCCGGGGTATCAAAACCGTATCCAGCCCCCTCTTTGGCTCCTTCATCTGTGGGCTCGCTCGTCGCAGCATCACCATCCCGTGCCGCATTGTTTAAATCATCCATGGCATTTCCCGCAAAACCGTTAACGGCATACATGCCTGAAATGGCGAAGAGCAGAAGAGCAAAAACTACTTTTTTCATGGTGGTGCGTTCCTTTCGTTAAAGTTTACAGACAGATACCATCCCCACTATTTACACCTTGCACGCATGTTAAGCAAGAAACCTCAAAGCCTTGCACCTCCGGAGATTTCCAGAATCTGACCGGTGATGAACGCAGCATCATCAGATGCGAGAAAAAGAGCGCACCGGGCAACATCATCCGGTGTTGCAACCCGACCAAGCGGGTAGCGTTGTGCGCAATCCTTGCGAAGCATCTCCCACCGTTCTGCACCCAATGCCGCAACAAAGGCAGGAACTTCAACAAGTGCCGGAGCAAGAGCATTGACCGTTATGCCGAAACGTCCGAGCGACATGGCAAGTGAGCGGGTAAAGGCATAAATACCGCCTTTGGCCGCCGAGTAGGAGAACTGGTTTGGACTCCCCCGATAGACCAGCGAGCTCATGTTCACAATTTTGCCGAACCCCTGCGGCTTCATCAGCCTTGCTGCTTCCCGACAGGAGATAATGCAGGATTTGAGGTTCAGATCAAGATTGGCGCTCATTTGCAGGTAGTCAATCTCCTCAACGTCGGCGGCCGGTTCACAATCTCCACCGGCAACATTCACCACAATATCCAGCCTTCCGTAGCGCTCCCGAATATTGCGGTAGAGCGCCCCAATCTCCTCCTCTTTTGTAACATCGGCAATGACCGAACTGCCACTCCCCCCGCTCCGCTCAAGAAGCGCAAGGGTTTCAGCACATCCTGCCGCATTGATGTCGCTGGCTATCACGATGGCCCCTTCATTGGCAAAACAGAGTGCCACGGCCCTTCCAATTCCTCCAGCAGCTCCGGTTACGAGCGCTGTTTTCTCAAAAAGTCGCATGAGGTTTGTTGGTTATCGGTTACAGAATGACTCCCCTTCTCTTCAGCTCCCAGAAACACTTCGCCGTTGCCTGCATATCAACAGCAGCATTATGCGCTTCGTCGAAAACAGTACCAAATAATGTAAAATAGAGTTCCGAGAGTTTGGGCCATTTGTTGCCGTAAGCTCCCTTGATGGCACAAAAATCCGTCGAACTCTCCATGGTGCAAATCTTTCTTTTCGACGGAAGAATATTTGGCATTCCAGCCCTTATCAATTCACAGCCCACAATCTTCTCATCAAAACTGATGTTGTGAGCCACAAGCACCTCTGCATCAGCAACAAGCTCATGGAATAATTGCAGTACAATCCGGAGCGGCGCACCTTCAAGCGTGGCCCTCTCGGTTGAGATGCCATGAATCTGAGCGGCGGATGATGGAATCACAAATCCTTCCGGCTTGATGAGATAATCACCGGAAGCAAGCTGGTTCCCATCCCCATCGCAGTAAAGAAAGGCTAACTGAACCATCCTTGGCCAGTTGTTGAGATCGGTCACCGGCGCACGCCAGTTACGCGGCAACCCTGTTGTTTCGGTATCAAAAAAAAGATACATGGATCGGCCTCCTCCGAAGAGTGAAATTCCTGAAAACTCGCAGTATAAAGCTCAAAACGGACAATCGTCATTGGAGACAATGGTGGAGCCTTCACGATCAAAGACCGGTGGAGCATAAGAGTCTGCATCCTGTGCATAAGAACCACCGCCGGCATTGTCACCCTCAACCTTCCATCCCTTGACATCGGTATACCACTTGCCGTTGAATTCACGGCTTTCAATGTCGAAAGAGATGGTGAGCTTCGATCCTGTTTTGAGTAAGTTTCGGTCATACTTTTCGCCCCACAGGGAGATACAGACTTTCTTCGGGTACTGACCGTCAGTTTCAACAATAATATCCTGCTTTTTCCATGTTCCATTTTTTCCTGCACCCGTCTGTTCAGGAAGAATTGCGACCAACTTTGCCGTGAGTTGCATAACCTGCCTACTTGATTAATTCGTTGTTGTAAAAAAATTTTCTTGCTGTAAAAAGGGAGTCCAGCTTCCCGTGCCGCCTCCGGCTCTCTTCGGCCAGCGATTCCTCCCGGTTTCTTGCAGTTGAAGAGGCGAAAAGTTTAAACCCCATCAGGCTGGTCATCGACTGAACTGCGCAGTTGATTTTGCCGATAAAAAGATCCAGATCAGTAACTCCATGGCTTTCATCGGATGCTGCCTGCTCCATAAACTCAATGAACTGCTCATATCGCAACTCCCCTATCCTTGATGACCAGGAGAGATCAGAGATGCGGAACGCACAGAGTGGTTCGTCGATAACAAAGAGATCGCCATGCTTGAGCATCTGTATCCAGAAGTCAAGATCAATGGTATAGGGTACAACCGCGCTGTAGCCACTGATTTTGGCTATCAGTTCCGCCGGATAGAGTCCGCAGACCGGCTCGCCGATAATGTTGGTACCCATACGTACCATTTTTCTGACCACATCGGCTGACTCCATGCGACCGCCGTCAACAAAATTCACCTTTTTGATAAGGGTTTTGCCTGCTGGATCAATAATCGTCCTCTGACTGCTCACCAGGCTTAATCCGGCAGTGAGCGGATCGTCAAAAACCGCAACCTGCTTTTCAAGACACGCAGGATAAAGAATATCATCACCACAGACAAGCTTGACATACTTCCCCCTCACCCTGCTGATTGCCCTGTTCCAGTTCCCCTCCGGCCCGAGGTTTTCGGGATTTCTGAAGAGCTTTATGCGCGAATCGCTGAATGACGCCGCAATATCATAAGAGCCATCGGTCGAATGGTCGTCATAAATCAAAAGCTCAAAATCGGTAAAGCTCTGTGAAAGCACCGACTCTATTGTTTCACCAATAAAACGGGCATTGTTATACATCGGTATGGTCACCGTTACATAAGGTCGATTCAGAATGCCCATAATGGTATACTCCGCCAGGATATTATTTCATTTCAAGCCGAAGATTGACCGATACATAGTAGACTGCACACCCGTACACCGCACCTGCCGCACCGAGCAACGTATCATTTTCAAGAAAAAAAGCAATCAGGATTGCCGTTGCCGAGAGCAAAAGCACCGTAAGCTGCCGGAATGCTTTGTTCATGACTGGTCTGGGAAGCAATGCCGTGAGTGCCCTCTCGCTTCTGAGTGTTTCAAGAGAGTTTGAATGGGTAATTGATGGTATGACAATATAAAGCATACCGATAAACGAGCAGGTTATCCAACCGAGCAGCGCCGCATGGGTATGGGAGTGATAAATCCACATCCTGTCGGGATGCAACGGGGGGATGGTGCCAAAATGAATCCCCTTGAGAAAATAGATATTCATGATACCGTAGCCGCTTGTGGCAAAAAGGAGTGCAAGGCCACTCAAAAGAAAGGCAAGCGCCGGATGGGGAAAGTTTTTATGGAAAAAATGGTAAAGATAGAGGCCGAAACTGCCGAGAAGGGCCATCACGCCAAAGAGCAGAAAATGGCTGATCAGCATCATCCCCAGGTAATTCTCGGCAAGAATAACAATCAAAAAAAGCAGCACTCCGCCAACAAAGACATAAAACCAGAGACTGAAGAGGCGTTTGACCAGCTCTCGTTTTGATGAGCGACTCCAGGCATAGGTGTAGAGAAAGCCCATCACGCTGATACTGAGAGGAAAAGAGGAGCCGAGAAAATAGGAGGACTGGGTCACAAAAAAGGGAATGAGCTGCTGATCTGCAAAAGCCTCCTTGAGGCCAAGCGTGAAGAGCCCGAGATTGGCATTGAGCAGAAAAAGCACATCAAAAATGTAGTAGCGTACCGAAACCTCCTTCCAGATTTTTGGAATCGAGAGTGTGGTAAAAATTTCCCTGATCGGCCCGGTAACCAGAATCATAAGCATCAGCCCGGTCAGAGCCTTCAAGAGTGGCCACTCCATGGCAACGGCAACCGTAATCATGAGAAGAGAGAGCAGAACAACAGCGATATAACGCATCTGCCTGCGAGGATCAATCTTCAGTTCAGGATAGATGGCGGCGGTCAGGTAACGATTGAGAATAAGGATGGCAAGGTTGCCAAAGCCGATAAAGAAGATATAGGGGTGGAGCCTCAAAAGGAATGGATTGGCAGTCGCTGCGCCTGCCGCTCCAAGGAGTGAAGCAAGGGCGATAACAGTGACAGAAACAGAGAGAAAAAGCCGGGCAACACTGCTCAACTCTCCATCAAAACGGGGCAGCTTCATTCAGGTAACATTTTTTAATTTATTCAGCTCCAGCAAAACGACCACAGAGAGCGCGATCAGCGAAACGTTCAGGGTCAAAGGATTGAATGGCAAAGCAAACATCGCAGGCTCAAAGAGTGCTACAAAGAGAAGAAGGCCGCTCAGCGCGGCAATATTCAGCCAGAAAACCCACGCACGAGAAGCAACAAGCAACAAAAGGCCAAAAAGAATTTCGGCAACACCAATCCAGAAAACCGCTGCACACAACCATTGATTGAATGGAAGAATGTGGCCCAGCAACTCGATTTCACCCCTGCTCTGGCAGGCGATTTTTGGCACAGCCCCCTGATAAACCCATGAAAATGAAAGGGCTGCACGACAAATCAGCAGAACAGGAGGCCGGGTTGAAAAAAAACGCATCGTTTTACCCTTTTTTATTGAACGAGAGAAGAGTTCCTGCACTCACCGCTGCCGCTTCAAGGCGGCAAACTTCCTGATAATAGTTTTAACCCAACCCACAAACTGTTTTGGTTTACTGTCGAACCAGACATAGACCACAGGAATAACCAGAAGCGTCAGAAACATCGAACTGGCAAGACCGCCAACAAGAGCAACAGCAAGACCGGATTTCCATTCTGAGCCCGAACTTCCCGAAATCGCAATCGGCAGAAGTCCGAAAATCAGCGTCAGGGTGGTCATGAGAATCGGGCGCAACCGCTCTTTTGCGGCTTCAAGAATCGAGGCTGAAAGCTCCATACCCTCAAGACGGAATTTATTGATAAAATCCACCAGAAGTATCGCATTTTTTCCCACAAGCCCCACAAGCATGATAATGCCGAGAATCGTGAAGATGCTGAGCGATTTGCCGGTAAGAGCGAGGGCGAAAAGCGCCCCGATAATGGCTAAAGGAATAGAAAACATAACCACCATAGGCCAAAGCCATGAATCATACAACGCCACCATGATAAGATAGACAAAGATAATGGCAACAAGAAAGGAGAGCAGGAGTGTTGAGTTCGATTCACCCTGCCGTTTCAAATCCGAATCGTAGGCCGTGGAGACCGTTGCCGGCATAAGTCCCTTTTTTTTCATATTGGCCATGATCCGCTCAATCTCCTTGCCAATGCTGCCGACAGGACGGCCGACAACCTGTGCCTTAACCCAGACAGCATTGTTGCGATCCTTGCGCTGCAACTGCGTATAGCCCCGATCCTGCTCAAAAGTGACAAACTGGCCGAGGCGTACCATATCGCCCTGCGGCGTACGGAACGTGATTTCACCCAGCGTCGAGGTATCCTGACGGTAGTATTTATCAAGCATGACCCTGATATCATATTCATCACTCCCGTCCCGGTACTTGCCCGCTTCATCCCCGGCATAAGCGGTTCGAAGAGCGGCTCCGACATCAGCAATGGTGATACCAAACGAGGCCATTTTTTCACGGTCGACCACGATGCGCATCTCCGGACTCCCGACCTGCGAGGTGAGCTGAACATCGGCCGTGCCCGGAATGGTTTTAACACTGTCACGCAACACCCGGGCTGCCAGCGTCACCTCATTTCTTGATGGGCCGCTCAAAATGACGGCAACCGGCGTCTCATTTGCTGTGCCGAAAATACCGATCGGGTTGATGTTTGCCTTGAGCCCGACAATATCCTGCAAATTGAGGCGGATTGCCTGCATGACAGCATCCGTCGATCGCGTCCGCTCCTCTTTTCCTGACAGCTTGACATTGATCTCGGAAATATTGTCTGCGCTCTGGTTCAAAAATCCTTCGCTCGAAGAACCGACATTGACCATCACCTTTTTCACCTCCGCCATTCCGGTCAGGCGTCGCTCCACACTTCTCGTCAGACGGTTGGTCTCCGCAAGAGGTGTTCCTGGCTCGAGCTCCAGCTTGACGGCAAACTCCCCACGGTCAGAGACCGAGATAAATTCTCCACCAATAAGACCAAAAAACAGCAGGCTGAAAGAGGCAAAGAGCAGGAGTATCGCACTGAAAAAGACTTTGTACGGGTTTACCAGAGACCACTGAAGAATGTCCAGATAACGCTCCCTCATACGCTGAAAATTTCCCTCAAAGGCGATGGCAAAACGCTCAAAAATATTCTTGCCTGAAAAATTCTCAACTTTCGAAAAACGTGATGCAAGCAGCGGCGTCAGGGTAAAAGAGACAAAAAGGCTGACGAGTGTGGAGATGACCATGACAACAGAAAACTCGCGCAGGATGTTGCCGACGATACCACTGACCAGCGAGAGCGGAAGAAAAACCACCACATCGACCAGCGTGATGGAGAGTGCGGTAAAGCCTATCTCGTTTCGGCCAAGCAGCGCTGCCTGACGGGGCTCTTCGCCGCGCTCAAGATGGCGGTAAATATTTTCAAGCACCACAATAGAGTCATCCACCAGTACACCAACAACCAGCGAAAGGGAGAGCAGCGTCATCAAATTCAGGGAGAATCCGAAGAGATACATGCCAATAAAGGTGGTCACCAGCGAAGTCGGTATGGAAACCAGCACAATGAGGGAGTTGCGCAGGCTGTGGAGAAAAAGCATCATGACGAGGGCGACAAGCAGCACGGCAAGCATAAGATCCTGCTGAACAGCAGTGACCGCCTCGAGCGTAAAGGTCGATGCGTCCTGGGCAACATCGAACGAGAGGTTCCGGTCGTGGTAGAGTGCTGTAAGCCGCGAGAGGGTTGCCCTGGTGAGGCGGCTGACGTCAACGGTGTTGGCATCGCTCTGCTTCATTACCATGATGCCGACAGCACTCCGGCCATTGACCCTTGTGAGAGTTGTGATCTCCTTGAAGCCATCCTCTACTTCGGCAACATCGCGGAGCGTGACCCTGCCGGCGGAGGAAGAGCGCAACACCAGCGCTTTCAGCTCGTCAAGGCTGGTGAACTTTCCGGCAAGCCTCACAACAAACTCTTTGTCGCGATCATCAATTTTCCCGGCAGGAACATCAATATTTGCCTTGCCGACCTCTTTGAGCAGATCGGGTACCGTCAGACTGTAGCTTTGCAGCCGTTCGAGATCAATATTGACCCTGATTTCACGCTCACGCCCTCCAAGCAGATAGACCTGACCAACACCGGCAATACTTGCAAGCTGTGGCTTGATGTCATCCTTGAGCATGCGGTAAAAATCGGTATCAGGCAGCGATGAGGTCGCCCCGATACGCAGTACGGGAGCCTCATCAAGTGCAAAGCGGGTGATGACCGGCGCCTTCGCTTCAGTGGGAAAGCGGTCACGCACCTCATTGATCTTGCGCTGTGCATCCTGGAGCGCTTTTTCAATATTGGCGGAGTTGGAAAACTCAATGGCGACAACCGACATCCCTTCGGTCGAAGTAGAGGTTATGGATGCGATCTTTTCAATGGCCGAAACCGCCTCTTCAACCGGTTTGGTCAGCGACGTCTCAACTTCAGAAGGCGAAGCACCGGGATAACGGATGGAGACCGTCACAACGGGCGGAGTCATCTTGGGTAACAGCTCATACTGCAACTGCCGATAACTGAACACTCCGAGAATACCGAGAACGGTAAAGAGGACAACAATGAGTGTCGGCCGTTTTATGGAGAGCTCTGTCAGTGTCATGGCAGGACGGGGCTCTTTTGCTGATCGATGACCACCACATCAGAGCCGTCATGCAGCTCATTCTGCCCGCTGATCACCACACGCTCGCCCGCCGAAAGTCCCCCGAGAACCTCGATCTGTTTCTGCAGCTCCATACCGGCAACAAACGACTTCAAATAAGCCTTGCCGCTGCGGACAACAAAAAGCTCAGGTTTTCTGATCCCTGAAACAAGCGCAACACGAGGAACAAGAAGCGCCTGCCTCCCGCTCTCGCCCTTCATGATTACCCTTGCAAACATGCCGGATCGAAAGACACTCTTGCCGGAGTTCTGCAGCACCACTTCGACCCTGAAGGTGTGATCACGCCCCGCCTTGTCACTCACCGAGCTTATCTTGCCGCTGAAACCCTCCCCCGGATAAATATCGCTGGTAACCGTCAAGAGAGTTCCCGGCACAAACTTGACAATCTGCTGCTCGGGCACAAAGATAATCACTTTCACCTTCGAGAGGTCAACCATCTGCGCAACCTTCTTTCCCTCCTGAACCAGCTCCCCCTGCTCAACAAAGCGGGCAGTTACCATCCCTGAAAAAGGGGCTTTCACCCTGGTGTCGCCGTATTTGCGTGTGGCCGTAATGAACTCAGCCTCAGCCTCTTCGAGCTGCAACTGCGCAGTCTCACTGGCTGAAAGTGCCACAGCACCTTCCCGGTAAAGATTTTTATAGCGCTCGGCATCCTGTTTCGCATGCCGGTAGAATGCATCAGCCTTCCTTTTCCGGGCAGTGACCAGTTCATCATCAAGCAGAAAGAGCGTCTCTCCTGCCTTTTTCGGGGTTCCCGGTTCAGCCGAAACCCTGCGAACAAGACCGGCAGATTCAGAAAAGATATCAGCCTCCCTGAATGCCTCAATGGTACCGACGGTACTGAAACTGTCGCGGACAGCGGCGTTTGAAAGCAGAGCAACCGAAACGGGAATACGCCCATTTGGTCTCTCTGTCGCAACTTTTTTCGGTTCACGATGCTGTAAAAACCAGAAGAGTCCAAGAAGCAGGGCAATGAGGGCTACCGCAAAAACTTTATGCTTGTTCAGCTTTTCAGCTATCGATTGAGGGTTTTTCATTGATAAACATTCATCAGATAAACAGGGCAACATGCACCATAAAAAAAAGCGAACCGAAGCCCGCTTTTATTTATCATCAAAAGAGGGCCGTTTCAGCAAAAATGGGTTGCTATGGAACAGGAGATATCTGCTGACGACTTGACGTGCTCAACAATCGAAAGAATACCGGTAAGATTGGTAATATTCTGATCGTTCACCGATGCCTTGATTTTTGCAACCGCCGTGTCGTAAAGATCCTTGATCTCCTTCATCATCACCAGCGTCTCACTGGCATGTTTTGAGTTGCTGCTGACGTAGGCCTCAACAGCTTTCTTGATCATTTCAGCCGTAATATCACCCATCGGTTTCAGACCATACTCATCCTTGTGCAGCTCCTGCACATTGGCAAACTGTACATAGCCGGTTTTATCGGCAATATTGAGTGCAAGCTGAGCCAGTTTTTCCAAATCCCGCAAGATCATCCTCGCATGGTTGACCGCCTTAAGATCAGCTTCGCCGAGATTCTGGAAGGATGCATAGGCCAGGGTAAGATATTCAACCTCGAACTTCCCTTTGCGAATATAGGCTTCATCAAACTTGAAAGCCGAAGCGGCAAGCTCAACATTGCCCTTTGTTGAGGCCCGGATGCTGAGCATCAGGTTGTTTTCAACATTCGAAGAGAGTTTGGTCAGCTTCTGCTTGAGTGATTCAAGCTGCACATGAACCGTCCCCTGCGGTTTTATCGAAAGAGCGAACTTCGCAGGATCGATCTGGATAGTAAAGGCTTTCGGGGTTTCTGCGGTTTTCGGTGAATCGCCGAAAAATTTGCCTAACAGGTTAGCCATAGGGTTCAAACACCATGCTTATGTTTAAAAAATACAAAGTGACGTTAATTTAGCAGACCTCCAAGGTTAATTGCAAGAAAAAAAACTAAAACCCCGCCAGACCTGCCCCATTGCCCCCCACTTTTGCAAGCATTCAATCTTTGAGCGACTCAATGAGCTTTTCATAAAAACCACCCCTGTGGCGCACAATTTCTCCCGTCACCAGAAAAATAACCTCATTGGCTATCCGTGATGCATGGTCGGCCATGCGCTCAATATAGCGCGATATACTTAATGCCGCAATGAGCTGGTCAACATCAGAATCAGGCCCCTTCATGAGTGCCGTCACTTTTTTGAAGACTGAGCGATGCATCACATCGACCTCTTCATCAAGGGCACACACCTGGTCGGCAAGCATGCGATCTTTGGAGACAAATGCCTTGATGGACTTTTTAACCATATCGCCAGCACGCATCCCCATATTTTCGAAATCAAAGGATTCAAGCATCTCCGGGCTGATTTCCGGCATACGCTCAATGATGTGTACCGCGAGGTCGCCGATACGCTCAAGATCATCGTTGATCTTGATGATGGTGACAATGGTGCGCAGATCTCTTGCTACCGGCTGCTGGAGGGCAAGAAATGCCAGGCAGCGAGCCTCAAGGTCGACTTCAGCCACATCTATTTCATCATCAACAAGCTTGATTTTCCGCGCACCCTGCTCATCCTGGTGTTTTACAGCATGCAGTGCATCAAGTAAATTTCCGACCACCTTGTCGGAGAGTTGCACAAGAACATGGGAGAGTTCTCTGATATGCTCATGGACCGGACGTTCTGACATGATCGTGTATTGGTTTCGTTAGCTGAATCTTCCGGTTATATAATCTTCCGTCATCGGGTCTTTCGGATTGGTAAAGAGCTGCGCAGTCGAGGCCTGTTCAACAAGCACCCCCTCATAAAAAAACATGGTGGCATCCGATACCCGTGATGCCTGCTGCATGTTATGCGTAACAATCATGATGGTATAACTGCCGCGCAACTCCTGTATGAGATCCTCTATTTTTGCGGTAGCTTTTGGATCAAGAGCCGAGGTGGGCTCATCGAGCAGAAGCACCTCCGGCTCAACCGCAAGCGTACGGGCAACACAGATACGCTGCTGCTGACCACCGCTCAGACCGAGGGCATTCTTGTCGAGACGGTCACACACTTCATCCCATATCGCCGCTTTTTTCAGGCTGCGTTCGACAATTTCCATCAGCTTCTTCTTGTCGTTCACCCCATGCAGACGGGGTCCGTAGGCGATGTTGTCGAAAATGGACTTTGGAAACGGGTTCGGCTTCTGGAACACCATCCCAACCTTTTTTCGGAGCAGCACCTCGTCAGTGAATTTCCCATAAACGTCTTGACCATCAAAAAGCAGGGCACCAGTAGTGTGGCAGCTCGGTATCAGATCGTTCATCCGGTTTATGGCACGTAAAAAAGTGCTCTTGCCACAACCGCTGGGGCCAATGATAGCGGTAACATATTTTGAAAGAATATCAGCACTCACCCGCTTTACTGCCTCAAACTCTCCATAATAGATCGAAAATTCCCTGGCCGAAATATGAGCGTCGCCGCCATCAGCAATTGTTCTTCGTTCAGGAGGGAGATACATATCCCGTGTCGCCTTCTTTACCGGGGCACTTCCGGAACTCTCTCTGGCATCCATTGTCATGAGCATTGATAGTTATTTTAGCCTTTTAATTTTTTCGAAATACGGGCCCTCAGCACAATCGCCGACAGGTTCAGCATCAACACGATACTGACGAGGGCGAGCACCATACCATACTGAACATGACGAATCTGGGCAGCCGCCTCATGTTCACTGGCAAGGTTATAAATGTTCCAGGAGAGTGCTGGCGTGGGAGATGTCAAGACATCCGCCAAGCCTATGGCCGATCCAACACTGACCGCTGCAGTAAAGATAATCGGAGCCGTCTCGCCCGCTGCTCTGCCGAGGCTGATAATTCCTCCCGTAATAATGCCAGGCAACGCTGCGGGCAGAATCACCGTCGCAATGGTATTCCATTTTGTGGAACCAAGGCTCAGTGAGGCCTCCCGGTAGGTCTTCGGCACAGCAAGAATCGCCTCTTCGGCTGCACGGATAATGGTTGGCAGAATCATGATGGCCAGCGTCAGCGCACCGGCAATCACACTTTTTGATTCAGAAACCTTGAGGGTATTGATAAAAAAAGCAAGACCAAACATACCAAAAACAATACTTGGAACACCCGCAAGGGTGCTGTTGGCGCTGCGCAACATACTGTTCAAAAAGCCGGGCCTGGCATATTCAGTAAAATAGACCGCTGCGACCACACCGAGAGGAAAGGCAAAAAGCATGGCGCCAATGGCAAGAAAAAAGGTTCCCTGAATTTCCGGCCAGATACCCCCGAAAAAGTGTGAATCCACGGAACTGTCGGTGATAAATCCCCAATAAAAGGTAAACTCAGGAAGAAGTATCTCCTCAAAATTATCCTTGACGTAGGGAAAAAGCTTGACCAGCGAGGTTCCCTGAAAGCCGATAGCACGGCTCACAAAATACTCTTTGGCCATCACCTCTGGATTGGAGTTGTCCCACTTGGATTCATAAAGGAGGTCATGCAGCTTTTCCTCCGCTTTCTCCCACCGGGTCTGACCATACTTGAACCGTGTCAACATCGGTTCCGGATCACCAGGAAGAGGGCCAAGCAGAGCCTGAAGTGCTGCTCTGACCTCTGAATATTTTGCCTGGTATTCAGCCTTTTTTTCCGGAGCCATCGTTTCAAGTTCAGCCTCAAAGCCGGTGAGCATCCCGTACACTTTTGCGCGATAACGATTTGACGAAGCAACCTCACTGGAGAGGTTCTCACTGTCGCCCCTCTTGAATTCACTGAACAGCATTTTGCGGTGCTCAACCGTACCGGTAAAAAATACAGCACCAATACCGTTGGTGATAATCGGCACAACAACAATCATCAGGGCAATCGCCATGACAACAATAGAGCCAATACCAACCGCAGTAAATGATCGATCAAGTATTTTTCTGGTTCCGATATTCATAAGTACAGGGTTTGATGAACAGATACACAACCTCCAACCTTCAACAGCTACTGGCCCGAAAGAATTTTCCGCTGGCGAACAACAATCCTCTCGCTGATCAGGTTACTGATAAAACTGATAACAAGCAGAAGCAGCCCCATGGCGAACAAGACATGAAAACGGGCCGACCCGGTCACCTGATCAGCTTCGCCCATATCACCGGCAATGGTTGCCGTCAGCGTCCTGATTGACTGGAGATAATTGAACCATGGCTCAGGAATCTGTGAGGAGTTGCCTGAAGCCATCCAGACTACCATCGTTTCGCCGAGGGCGCGCATGATGCCAAGAATGACCGCCGCAAGAATGCCACTGCTTCCGGCAGGAAGAACGGTTTTAAGGATCGTCTCAGCCCTGGTAGCTCCAAGGGCGTAACTCCCCTCACGAATGTCGCGTCCAACCGCCTGAAGGGCATCTTCAGAGACGCTGACAATGGTAGGCAAAGCCATAAAGCTCAAAATAATCGAGACATTCAGAGCGTTGGTACCAGTCAGAATCTGAATCCCGTAGAGAACGGTACCCACCTTGAACAACAAGAAAATCGAAAGGAAACTGAAGAGGATCAGCAAAAAAATGTGCAGTTGCTGACGCCGTTTCGGCTCTATTATCTTTGTCGTCAACAGATCGGAAAGGACGATAACGGCAAGCAGCATAAAGGGTGATACGAGTATCCACCACGCCCACATCAACATGGGGCCTCCGTTATTCTGCAACAGCGGGGCAAGAACGACAAGGGCAAAAAAGCCAAAGGCTACCGAAGGAATTGCCGCAAGCATCTCAATGATCGGCTTGGCATACTGCCGTATCGAAAATGGGAGGATATCACTCAGGCAGATTGCTGCGGCCACGCCCATCGGTACGGCAATCAAGGCAGAACCAAGCGTCACCATCAAGCTGCCGTAAATAATGGCAAGCGCCCCAAATTCGCCAGGGTCATCGGCCGGATACCAGTTTGAACTGGTGAAAAATTCAGTGAAACCGCGGATCTGGAAAAAAGGAACCGCATCACGCGCCACGAAATAAAAGATGAACAAAACGATAACAGCCACAAAAGAGGCTACAGTAAAAAGCAGACTCTCCCCGGCCTTTTTTGCCACCTTCTGCATGGTGCGTTTACGAGCGCTCACCACAAATGCATTGGTGCGGTTGCTCTCCCCTCCACTCTCTCCAGCCATAGTCTTGAATATTTTCTTTTACAATTACCCAGGTGAGCGCACAACTTCAACCCAATGGTGACCTCAATTTGACAGGCCCAATCTAAGGGCTTTCACCACAGAATACAACCAACCTTCTGTTACAAGTATGAAACATTTGCCAGAAAGCATCAAAAACAAAAAAGCCGGAGTAATCGCTTAACCGGCTTTCATGTAAAAAAGTGCTCTTACTGTCCCAAAAAAATGATCTCAGCGGTTGATAAAGCCAAGCTCAGTAATCATTCTTTTTCCTTCAGCGCTGTTCGGCAGATCAACAAACTGTTTGACCAACCCCGCAGGCTGACCGTTCGTATAGAAATAGAGTGGCCTCGATACCGGATAGCTGCCATTTTTCACCGTCGCCACCGTAGGGAAAACACCATTGACAGCAATAACTTTTACCGAGCCATCAACAAAACCGTGGCCGAGAAAACCTATAGCGGGAAGGGTTGAGTTCACCCTGCTCTTTACCGAACCATTACTCGACTGAGTCTCTGCACTTCCAGTAATCTGCACCCCTTTGCCAATCACCAGCTCTTTGAACGACTCCTCAGTCCCACTGTTGGATTCTCGCTGGAGAACAACAATACGCGCATTGGGACCTCCCACCTCTCTCCAGTTCGTGATGGTGCCGCGATAGATGCCGCTGATCTGCGCTTTCGTCAACGAGCGTACCGGATTTGCCGGATGAACAACCATGGCAAGACCGTCAAGCGCAACAACGGAGGCAACAGGATTGACCCCTTTTTGGCGAGCTGCGGCAATTTCAGCAGCCTTCATGGCTCGTGACATTGTTGCAATGGTGCATGAACCGTTGATCAGGCTTTTGGCGCCATTACCACTGCCCGACTCGCTCACAGTAACACGAACCCCGTATTTTTTGGTAAAATATGCAGCAAACGTCTTTGCAATAGGACCAACGGTCGTAGAACCATCAAGCACAAGAGCACCAACGGCAGCACTCGCTGTAACAGAGAGGGAAACAACAAGCAAAACAACAAACAGCGAAATTTTTTTTATCATGGCATCTGCCCTCTTTTTTTAAATTTAAGGGCAAGATACGCAGCAAGAGTGTAACTGTGAAATTTCATCTGAGCCAATCACCCTTGTGAAAGGGGTTAACGTGTTACAGAAGCAGTTTTTTGTTGGCTTCTGTCATTTATATTTATTAAATTGCAATAAAATCTGAAGATTGCGTTGCTATCATAAAAAAAAAGTAACCGAATCAATTTTGACCCATATACTTTTCTTATAATCTTATAATAATAACCATCATGGCAAACGACGCAGTTAACGATTTTTCAGTTGCACTCAACAATCTTGTTGATACCGCAGGCAAGTTTGTACAGCAAGAGCTCGATTTGGTAAGCACCGGAGCCAAAGCTGTTGTATCAATTGTTGAACCAATCGCAAAGTCAGCTTTTGATCTTGCTGGCAACACCGTAAACACCGCTGGTCAGTTGTTGCAGGACGCAACCAACACCGCTGGCCAGTTGCTGCAGAGCGCAACCAACACCGCCGGTCAGGCTTTTCAGAGCGTAACTTGCACGGCTGGGCAGGTAGTACAGAACGTAACAGCAGTGATTATCCCTAAAAAGTAAGCATCTGTTTTTTCAAAAAAGAAGCACCTTATACCGTTGGTATGAGGTGCTTTTTTTATTGCATGATAAATTTTTCCTTTGAGACGCTTCCGAATTCCCCCAAAACCAGAGAATCTCCCCCATGACCTGCAAAGCAGTTATCTTCGATCTTGACGGCACCTTGCTCAACACCCTCCAGGATATTGTCAACACCCTCAACAGCGTCCTTGCCCTCCACCACTACCCCGTCCATACCGTTGATGAGTGCCGCTTTCTTGTCGGGCACGGCATGAAGGAACTGGTCAAAAAAGCACTGCCCGAAGAGGCCGGAACCCCGGAGACCATTGATCTTCTTCTCAAAGATCTGATGACGCATTATGCCGATAACTGGAACCAAAACTCGCGCCCCTACCCCGGCATCAGTACCATGCTCGACTCCCTTTCAGAGCGGGGTATCAAAAAAGCAATCCTTTCAAACAAAGCCGACCACTTCACCCGCCTCTGCGCAGAGGAACTCCTGAAAGAGTGGGATTTCGATGTGGTCATGGGTCACCACAGCGCCATAGCCCACAAACCAGATCCCGAGGGAGCCCTGCTTGTCGCCCGGATGCTCCACGAAGAGCCCTCCTCAATCCTCTACGTCGGCGACAGCGGCATCGACATGCTGACCGCTACAAGAGCCGGCATGTACCCCCTCGGCGTCCTCTGGGGATTCCGCCCTGAAAGCGAGCTTCTTGAGTTTGGCGCAAAATCATTGGTACAACGCCCGGAAGAGATTTTAGCATTGCTGGAGGAGATCGTGTAACCAAGGGTATCGGAAAGGGTGCCAGAAAAACGTCTGGCAATCACTCAACCATAAAGATATTTGCATGTACTTGCAGCCAGGTATCAATCCCATTTTTCGAAACTACCCTGCATACAAATAATTTTCCGGCATCCATCAAACGCGAACAAACATGATTCATGGCTGCCGGTACAAATCCAATACGAATGTCGTCGCAATAGAGAGCAATCGCATACTTGTCAAATTTGTTGTGAGGCTCTCTTTTCATTACCAAAACTTTATCGGGAACAATACAGGGCTCAATGCTCTCAATTTCTGCACAATAGCTTGTACCAGCAACAACAATCTCCAGAACCAGAATTTCCTGCGAAAAAGGCAGAATACCTTTACCCTCTCCATGCAGAAGAGCCAGCAAACCTGGTGTTATGGGTATGAGAGACTCACTCATCGGTCATGATGTCAATAAGCGTTGCATACCTGACTCTTTGCCGCTCAAAATTCTCAATCTCACTTTTTAACTCTCCCTGCTTCTGCGCGATATATTTTTCATCAACAATCAACTCTTTGATATTGAACGGAAACGTCTGATGGAGTTGAGCTATTTTGGCAGTCAACGACTTGATATTGCCTTCCAGACGGCTGATTCGCTCCATTTTTTCATCACCTGAGATGAGGAGACGATCCTCTTTTTTCGACTCATCCAGATAGAGAAAAATATGTTGCAACTCAGCTATTTTCTGCAAATCATAGGCTGATTTTACCTTGATGAACAACTCTTTTTCATCTTCCGTTTGATCGGGATGCAGATCGGGATGGAGCCTCTTGCACAACACCCGAAACAACTCTTTCAGCTTCCGGGTATCTTCTTCTGAAACCAGATGTGACAGCACCTCTTTTGCCTGATCCAAAGCGGCAGCCTGAGCTTCAATTTCAGCATAATAGTCCTGGAATTTTTTATCTACCAACTTCTCTATCGCCTGCACATCGGGTCGCTCATCGCGATTTATTGCCGCCTGCATCAAATTCATTTTCATTTTAAGCCGGGCAGCTTCCGTTTTCTTCTGCAGTAACTCAAGCTGAAAACGACCCAGTTTCTCAAGGTAGAGCGCGTTCAAAATAACCGACTCATCCTCCACCATCCCTTTATGACGGGTAAACAGATCCAGAAACTCCACAGCAAGCTGCGCGAGTTGCCGGTTCAGCTCTTCATTTTCCGGAGTGAGCGCAAGGGTGTTCTGGGTCATGATTTTTTCAGTCAATACAATACTTCAAAAGTCCATCAAGACATACAACTCTTGCTTCGGGGTTATCAACAAGGCAACATTGCTCGATAATGCGACCAGATGAATTCGTGACGCACTGTGTCGCAAATTGGAAAAGCAAGATAAAACCGGCGCATGTGCCGAAAATTAGCGAAATCGAACCCTTTAAACTCACCCGCCAATGATTCCGCCATTCGCGACATCAGCTTTTTGCCATAAGCAGCGCGTGCCAGCCCCCCTTGCTCAAACTCCACGATATGGTGACCAATTTCCCAACAAGTACGCACCTGAATGCTGCCTGCAATTGTCCCACAGCCTGTGGGACAATTGCCAACGCCAGAAGAAAAAAACTACGTTCGAATTATCACCTCTCAGCAGCATCAAGCATACTACTCACATAGCTCTCCCGATCCTCTTCCTGAAAAAGGATGTTGCGCTTTTGCATTTCAGGCTTCTCCATGTTCCAAAGAATCCTCATTGTCGTAGATGAGGTGTTCGAGACAATAAAAGAGTGCAGGCTTACCATCGAGTCATCAAGGCGTTGCTCGATCTCCTTGATGGTTTCATGAAACTGGATCTTGGGATCAGTCGGTCCAAGATTACGGATACCTTTGGGGTCAACAAAAATGATGCGCTGTTTACCATCCTCAATCAACCAGAGAATGAAGTCTGGATGGAAATTACCCGCCTCAAAAAAGCCGACGCCCCGACCCTTGCTCAGATTTCGGAGCAGATAGAGCTCCCTTGAATTGAAAAAGTCAGGGGTTCCATCATGGAATGCTTTAAGATCCTCAACGAACTGTCGCTCACCTTTATTGAGTGGTGCAGGACTGATTTCAACGATTTTCTGGTCAAGATAGAGCAAGGGCTGGTAAAGATGTTTCCCAAACCAAATCGCCTTCATACCCCGGAACTCCCAGGGCTTGAGCACACCCTGCTCGATTGAGCGTTTAAGTTCCTCAAGTTTTGAAACGATCTCTTCCTGCGACCGGTCGATCATGATACGGTAGTAACCCTCATCCGGCGACTCCTTTGTGCAGAGAAAATTCGGGTCATCAGCCTCCAGATCGCGATACTCCAGATGCGGCAGCTCCCACTCTCGCTTGCGAAACGTGTAATAACGCTTGGTATACTCCTTGAGCAAAGAGAGAGCTATTTCCTCCCATAAACGAACCTTTTCAAAAGAATTGAACGCCATCTCTTCTGCCGGAATCAGCAACCGGTACCAGCTCTGATCCGCAAGAAGTTCCTGAATATTCTGCCAGGTAAGATTGAGGTTATACCAGCCCCGCTCTGCCTTGAACCGTTCAAGTTCAAAGGTAAGCCGGTCAATATCGAGAAATGCTGCGTGCTTTGGGGTGAAATGTGTTTGATTGGGCGCTGCTTCTGCATCGCCACCCTTCAGACCGCTCGAACGCAGGGATTGTATTTTGGGGTACCAATTGAGCACGACCTGATTTTTTTGCAAATACAAGGTTCCCGCATTGCCTGCTGTGTCCGGTTTCATAACCGTCGGAATTGGTCCAAGCTTGCGGAACGCATCACCGAAATCCGTACTTACCCCGTTAATGCTCTTCTTGAGCCTGATCATCCTGAGCGGCTGCAACCCAAGATTTTTAATGACCGGAAGAAAAAATTCGATTCGGTCGTCATTGGTTGGCAATCCCTCTTCTTCAAGATAATCGCGGAACTGTGCCATATAATCTGCATGAATACCAAAAATACCAAGCGTTTCAAGTATCCCGATATGACGAGGTCGTTCGATACCCTCCGGCAACTGCGTCTTGTTGCTACGCTTCAGACTTTGGGCAAAACCTTTAAGACGCACTCCCCGGCCAAAGAGCTGGATAATTTGTGACCCTTCTCCTTTACCAACATTCATGAGCCCCATGGTAGAGACTCGCCAACTGCTCCAGCCTTCAGTAAATTTCTTCGACCCGATCAGCAAGTTAATCGGTGAGTGCGGCTTGTTGATCTCATGGAACAACGAGCCCTTGAATTCACGCTCTCCGGTAGCAATCCCGTTATCCTCACACAGTTTCAACAGTTTGGCATCATCACCGACATTGATGACGCCAAAAGGTTTATTTTCAGCTCCCAAATGCAAGGCCACCTCACCGGTCGCCCCCTTCAGGTTTTCCAGAGAGAGATGACCACCACCCGGAGCATTAAACAGCGTCACAAGTGTATCATCAAATACCTGCGCAGGGGTAAGCCCGCAGGTATTGAGATAGGTGAAACGACCTGCAAAGAGGTTTTTGCCCGCAGCAGTTTCAATACCCTGGTTCAAAACGCGCTCCACTCGCTGGATGCTGCCTGAACGGTCAGAAACATAGCGTGAAAGGAACTGCAAAATCTCGACAATATCCGAAGCATCTCGAGCGGCCAGTGTAGCTGTAACGCTCCCGCCAACAAATATCCAGAGTGGCTTCTCGATATTGAACGGTCGGAACGTCGCCTCTTGCTCCCGATACAACCGCTGCTGCTGATAGAACGACAGAAGGCATGCCACCATATAGAGTTCAAGATGGTTCTGCTGCGTCCCTTCATCAAGATTGAGAATCTGATAGTCCTTGCCAAAACCATCACCATAAAAATAGCGATACGAGTAATCGAAAAGCGTACACTTTGCATACAGCGACATCAGATTCGGCTTGCCCTTCACTGCCTGGCCAAAGGTAGCCGAATACTCAAAAGAAAATCCCTTTTCGCAAAGCGCATTGCGTGCCTTCATCCAGGCACCCTCTTCACCGCCACTTGTTCCACGATGACCCTCATCCACCAGCACCAGATTGTTATTTTCAAATGCGTCAATGGCGATAGTCTTCTCTTTGGCCTCTTCACGAAGCTTGGTCACCTCAAGAATCTCGACCGCATGGCTCGAAAACAAACCTCGACCATCCTTGCTGAACAGCTCGGCCTGAATGCCTGCCGCATCAAATTCCCGGAGGTGCTGCTGTGACAGCCCCTCATTCGGAGTAAGCAGCAGAATACGATTGAGTTCCCGGCGGTGACCATATTTTTTAAGGTAGAACTGGTATTGCAGAATATTGACATGCATGAGCAGCGTCTTGCCGCTGCCGGTGGCACTCCAGTATGCAAGCTTGTTGATTTGAGGCCAGGCTTCAGCTTCCTCATCAAAAGGAGTAATCTGGTCGGCTTCGGATTTCTCCACATTGTAAGCCGCAACCTGTATGTTCAACTCCCTGAGGAGCGCAACCGGATCACTGAAATACCGATCAAGATAGATCTCGGTAAAAAGCAGGGTGAGATACTGAAAATACTTCCAGACAATCGACTCCTCCCCGCGTGTGATACGCCGTTCATTTAGCCGCTCAGTGTGCCGGACAATGTTCTCATCATATTCCAGAAGTAGCTCAGTAGTAAGCTCGGTCATATTAAAGAGCTGCGCTGTAAGTGCGTGGTGAAAGTGGTGGGCATTATGCTCATCCAACCCCTCCTGTGCCTCGTTACGCAAATGTTCGGCCAGATCCTCAAATCGCTTCACCTTGAACAGCGATAGCATCCACTGGTTAAGCACCAGCTTGAAAGCAAAAGGCACCTGCGGTTTATTGCCGCTCTTTCCTCCCGAAGCTGCCGGTGCGGCAAACATATCTGTGGTACCACTCTTTTTTGGTCGTCCTCGGGCCATCAGTTACCTCCCTCGTCATCTGAGGATTCCATTCCCCTCGTTTGCTGGCTATCTGCATGACCACCATCTCCCGCTGCCAGTTGCTCCTCAATAAAACGCTGCATCTCCTCTTTCTTTGGTAATTCCAGCAGATACTTGGAGACAAAAAGCTGATTATCAATTCCTGCCAAAGCAAACTCAACCAAGGAGTGATTCTTATGAGTACACAAAAGAATTCCTATGGGTGGATTGTCATCCTCACGCATCATGCACTTTCTGTACCAGCTCACATAGGTATTGAGCTGACCAATGTTTTCATGGCTGAACTCGGCAAGTTTCAGCTCAACCAACACATGGCATTTCAGAATACGATGATAAAAAACCAGATCGACAAAGTAGTATTCATCGCCGATCAAGATGCGTTTCTGACGCGCTTCAAAGCAGAAGCCGTGCCCCAGTTCAAGGAGAAAATCTTCAAGCTTGTCGATAAGCAGATCCTCGAGCTGCGATTCTCCCATGACCTCTTTGGATTTCAGCCCGATAAATTCAAACAGATAGGGATCGCGGATATCAAGGA
>CAIJWE010000067.1 GCA_903824295.1 uncultured Chlorobiaceae bacterium | reverse complement strand
CGCCAGGGTTGATCTTCAGAAAAACAATAGAACTTTAAAGAGAATATGAGGATAGCTGGGGTAAATTTGCCGTTGAACAAACATGCAGTTATTGCTTTGACGCATGTTTATGGTATTGGGAGAGCATCAGCAGAAAGCATTTTGCAGAGAGCCGGTATCGCGCCGAACAGAAAGATCTCTGAACTGAATGATGAAGAAGCGCATGCTATCAGAGAGATTATTGCCGAAGAGTACAAAGTTGAAGGGCAGGCGCGCGGTGAGCAGCAGACTGCCATTAAACGTCTGATGGATATCGGTTGCTACAGGGGACTTCGTCATCGGCGTTCACTGCCTGTTCGTGGACAGAGGACGCGTACCAACGCAAGGACCAGAAAAGGTAAACGGAAGACTGTCGCCGGCAAGAAGAAGGCAGTCAAGAAGTAGTAGTATACAGACAATAAAATCTTCGATACTAAAGAGTGTAAGTTCATGGCTACAATAAGCAAGAAAAAAAAGAAGGTTAAGGTTACCCCTGAAGGCGCTGTGCATATCAAGGCCTCCTTCAATAACATCATGGTAACCATTACTGATCTTCAGGGCAATACGGTTTCCTGGTCCAGCGCTGGCAAAAATGGGTTCAAGGGGTCAAAAAAGAACACTCCCTACGCATCGCAGATTACGTCAGAAGCTGCTGCAAAAGAGGCTTACGATCTCGGAATGAGGCATGTCAATGTCTTTATCAAGGGGCCTGGTGCCGGACGCGATGCTGCAATACGGGCGCTGCAGGGAGCGGGTCTTGATGTTCGTACCATTAAGGATATAACACCTCTTCCGCACAACGGCTGCAGGCCTCCGAAGCGCAGAAGGGTCTGATTTTATATATTCATAGAATTTCAATGAAGCAAGTGATATGGCAAGATTCAGAGGCTCAATAACAAAGGTATCCCGCAGGTTAGGTATTGCGCTTGCACCAAAGGCAGAAAAATATCTTGAAAGACGTCCTTTTCCACCAGGTCAGCATGGCCAGGGTCGGAAAGGAAAAGTTTCTGAATATGCTCTCCAGTTAAGGGAGAAGCAGAAAATGAAATATCTTTACGGGATTCTTGAGAAACAATTCAGGAATTATTACAAAAAAGCGGTATCACAAAGAGGTGTTACAGGCGATAACCTTGTCAAACTGCTTGAAAGGCGTTTTGATAATGTTGTTTTTCGTGCTGGCTTTGCTCCTTCACGCTCAGGAGCCCGTCAGCTTGTTACGCACGGTCATCTTCTGATCAACGGCAAGAAGGTTGATATTCCCTCTTATATCGTTTCACCGTCTGAGGTCATTGAGTTCCGTCAGAGAAGCAAAAACATGGGAGCCGTAACCGATTCTCTCAATAAAGCCCCAGAATCTCGTATTCCTTCATGGATACAGGTTGACAAGGCAAACCAGAAAGCAGTATTTCTGAGTGTTCCAGAGAGAGTGGAAGTGCAGGAGCCATTCAACGAGCAGTTGGTCGTTGAATTATACTCAAAGTGATTTTAATGAATTCTAAGGTATAAACTACTATGATATACCAGATGCAGATGCCTGCAAAAATAGAGGTTGACGAAGCTTCCCATACGGATCGTTTCGGCAGGTTCATTGCCCAGCCGCTTGAGCGCGGTTATGGGGTGACCCTCGGAAACGTTATGAGAAGAGTTCTTCTTGCCTCACTTCCGGGAACTGCAATAACAGGGATTAAAATTGACGGTGTTTTTCATGAGTTTGCTGCAATTGACGGAGTTCGTGAAGATGTACCAGAGATCGTCTTGAACCTCAAAAAAGTTCGTTTCAAGTCTACTTGTAAAAGAAACTGCAAGACCTCTCTTTCTCTTGTTGGTCCAATGGATTTTACTGCGGGTGATATCCTTGCTCAGGAAGGCGAGTTTGAGGTGTTGAACAAAGAGATGCATGTCGCTACAATAAATGCCGGAGCGACGGTCAAAATTGATCTTTACATTGGAAGAGGCCGTGGCTACATGCCGGCGGAGGATAACAGGCCTGAAGGAATGCCGATAGGTTATATCGCTGTGGATGCAATTTATACACCGATCAGAAATGTAAAATTTACGGTAGAAAATACCCGTGTTGGTCAGCGAACTGATTATGAAAAAATGATTCTTGACGTAGAGACTGACGGTTCAGTCACGCCTGATGACTCAATCAGTCTTGCCGGAAAAATCATCACTGATCATGTGACATTTTTTGCCAATTTCTCTCCAACTGAAGAGGAGTTTACTGAGGAAGAGTTCAAGCAGCAGGATGATGAGTTTGAGACCATGCGCAGGCTCTTTCATACCAAAATCGAAGATCTTGACCTTTCAGTCCGTTCCTATAACTGTCTCAGGCTGGCCGAAATCGATACGATCGGTGAACTCGTATCCCACAAAGAGGACGAACTGCTTAATTACAAGAATTTCGGCAAAAAGTCGCTCACGGAGTTGAAGGAACAGCTTGAAAAGTTTGACCTGAAGTTTGGTATGGATATTACCAAGTATCAGATGAAATGATAAAATCGTAACCGTTTTTTTTGAATTATTGAGATCAGGAAATAGACATGCGTAAAGTTAAGCCGGTAAGAAAACTCGGAAGAACCGCAGCCCATAGAAAGGCGACGCTCAGCAACCTGTCAACACAACTGCTTGTCTACAAGCGCATTGAAACGACAGAGGCAAAGGCCAAAGAGACCCGCAGGGTTGTTGAAAAGATCATTACCAAAGCACGTAAAGGTACGGTTCATGCACAGCGTGAAATCTTCAAGGATATTCGCGACAAGCAGGCTATCAGAATGCTCTTTGAAGAGATTGTAGCCAAAGTCGGTACACGTCAGGGTGGTTACACTCGTGTCATCAAGCTTGCTCCCCGTTTCGGCGATGCAGCGAAAATGGCCGTCATTGAACTTGTAGATTTTCAGGAAGCACCATCAACGAGCCAGGGTACCGGCAAGCAGGATCGAGCAAAACGAGTCAAAGGTTCAAAGAAAACGGCAGAAACCGCTGTTGTTTCCGCCGAGTAACCCTCTCTGTTTGTTACCGTTCTCAGTTATCGTCGTCAGTCATTGTCTGTGGAAAAGATTTTATCCGCAGGCAATGACTATGTGTTTTTCAGAGAAAAAGGGGCTGATGGCATTGATGGGATGCAGCTCTATTCTTGAAGGAAATCCATCATGGTTCTTGCTTGACTTCAGAGCTTCTGCAATCTCTTTGTCGAGATTTCCTCCTTTCAGGCAGATCATCGTTCCTCCCGTCTTCAGAAGTGGCCCTGCATAGGAGCAGAGCTTGTCGAGAGGTGCAACCTGTCTTGAAAGTACCGTATCAAAAACAACCCCCTTCAACTCTTCTACTCTCGTATGCATAGCGACAGCATTGTCGATGCCAAGCTCCTTGATCATGGCTTGACAGGCCGCAATTTTTTTTCCGGTAGCATCGACGAGAAGAAATCGGGTTTGGGGAAAAAGGATCGAGAGTGGAATGCCTGGCAGCCCTCCTCCTGTTCCAAGATCAAGGACATGCTCACCCTTGCTGAAAGTATGATAACGGCTGATCAAGAGTGAATGAAAAATATGTTTTATGATGACCGGAGCATCTTCCTTCCGGCTGATCAGGTTTATTTTGTGGTTCCACTCTTCAAGGCATTCACCATAGCGTACCAGTTTTAGCAATGTCTCATGATTTACCTCTATTGCCTGTTCAGCACATAGTGCCTTCAGTGTAGATAGATCATCATTTTGTCGTTCCATAAGTCATTTAATCCGTTCTGTTCAGTTGTTTACCCCAAAAAACGATATTTTAGCATGAATGACAAATTGCAGAGTCTCTTTGCCATAATGCGTATCCTTCTTTAAGCAAAAATAAATGTAAATTGCCGTTCGTTCATGTCGACAACTGTTTTTCGGAACACAAGAGCTCCCTTCATTTCTGTACTGTAGAAACTCTGGAGTACTTCTATTTGCTGTAGGCCTGGATAATATTTTTTGTTTAAAAGTGTTACGATAGTAAAAAAGGAATAACAAAGAGCGCTTTATGAGTAATGGTTCAAGCAGGCATGTGTATGCCGTTATCATGGCGGGCGGAATAGGTAAAAAACTGTGGCCTCTTTCAAGAAAAAAAATACCAAAACAGTTTGTTGAGCTGCTGGGCGATGGATCGATGGTTAACAAAACAGTCAGACGCATCTCCGCGTTGGTTCGTGAAGAGAATATTTTCATTATTACCAGCGAACAGGGACGAACACTGCTTTCAGCCTCTCTTGGGAGCTTCAATTTTGACAATATTATCGTTGAGCCCTCCAGTCGCAATACAGCACCCTGCATTGCCCTTGCAACAGCTCACATAAAAAAAAGGGACCCGGATGCCGTAACCATTGTACTTCCCTCCGACCATCTTGTGCTTGACGAGCAGGCATTTATTAAAATGGTCGAAGCAGGCATTGAGATCGCCAGCGAGAAAAAAGCTCTTGTAACAATCGGTGTTAAAGCCGACAGGCCAGAAACTGCCTATGGTTATATTCAGGTAGACGCACAGCTTACTATTCCGATGGCCTTTTCTGACTGTTGTGATTTTCTTCTCTTCAGGGTCAAGGCTTTTGCTGAAAAGCCGGATGCTGCAACGGCAGTTGAGTTTCTTGAAAGCGACGATTTTTACTGGAACAGTGGGGTTTTTATCTGGCATATTGATGCCATATCGAGGGAGTTTGAACGCTCCATGCCTGATTTGTACAAGGATCTGCTTGCTATCTATGAGAGCCTTGGCACGAAGAGTGAAAAGGAGGTTATTGAGGATGTCTACTCATGGATTCACCCTCTTTCTATTGATTACGGCATTATGGAGAAAGCAGAAACGGTTTTCGTGCTGGCAGGTGAATTTGGCTGGTCGGATCTTGGCTGCTGGGACGAAGTGCTTAAAGTCGCCGGTAGCGGAACTGCCTTGTTCGGAGATGTGCCCGATCGGCGATTGGTGCAGATCGACTGCGACAACGTCTTTGTAAAAAGCACCGAAGGCAAGGTTATCTGTACCATCGGACTTCAAGACGTCATCATTGTCGATACCGATGATGCACTCCTTGTTTGCCGCAAGGGACACTCGCACCGGGTAGGTGACGCGGTCGATGCGCTCAGGCGTGATAAGCTTGAAGAGTACCTTTAGCGGTATTGACGATCTGCTGAGCGGTTTGATTACGGTGTCGGGTGGTGCTCGGAGCCCTCATGTGCTCACCTGTACACTCCTGTCCCTCTGTTCCGTACGCCTTGTGCTCAAACCGCTCACGACGATGTATATCTGTTACCATTCAGACTCAAGATTTGAAGGACCAGCTTTGCCCCTCTTTGGTATCCTTGATCTCAATTCCACTCAGTCTGAGTAGTTCATCTCGTATCTTGTCACTCAGTGCAAAATTTTTGTTTTTTCTGGCTTCAGCCCTCAGTTCAAACAGAAGTTCCATAATCGCATCAAATTTATCTGTGCTCCCTTTGATCTCTCTGTTATGGTCTTGATCATCCTGTTTCAGGATTCCAAGGATATCTCTTCCGCTTGTATCAAAAAAAGCTTCAGCCTGCTGCAGGGACAGTAATGAGATCCCTTCGCTGCGATCAAGGGCCGAGTTAACCGCTTTTGAGAGTTCGAAAAGAACCGAGATTGCTACCGGTGTGCTGAAATCATCATCCATTGCCTCGGAAAAGCGCCGCTGATATGGTGTAATATCAAAAGAGCCAGTACCAGGTTTTTGCCCGCGAAGCCGTCGTTGAGTCTCGCGGAGTTTTTCAAGACCTGTTGCTGATGCCTTTATGGCTGTTTCGGAATAATCAAGTTGTGATCGGTAATGGGATTGCAGAATGAAAAAGCGGATGACCAGCGGGTCGATATCATTGAAAATCTCCTTGAGATTAACCGAATTTTTCAGTGACTTGCCCATCTTTATACCATTGACGGTCACCATATTGTTGTGCATCCAGAATCTGACGTAGGGCTTGCCGGTGACCGATTCTGATTGGGCGATTTCACAGTCATGGTGGGGAAACTTGTTCTCCATCCCTCCGCCATGAATATCAATCGTCTCGCCTAAATATTTCATCGACATTGCCGAACATTCCAGATGCCAGCCGGGATAGCCGACGCTCCATGGAGAACTCCATTTCATCAGATGCCCCTCTTCAGCCTTTTTCCAAAGCGCAAAATCCGACATGTGGCGTTTTTCAGAGCGTACTTCCACCCTGACACCGGATTGCACCGCATCCTGGTCAGTCCGTCCCGAAAGTTTTCCATACCCAGGAAACGACTCGACCGAGAAATAGACGTTGCCGTTAACCTCATAGGCGTGACCGGTTTTAATCAACTGCTCAATCATGTCAATCTGTTCGGGAATATGGCCGGCAGCATTTGGTGCTATATTTGGACGTTGCACTTCGAGGCGATCCATATCCTCATAAAAACTTCTCGTATAGAATTGCGAAATCTCCATAGGGTCTGTTTTCTCCAGGCGGGCCTGCTTTGAGATTTTGTCCTCGCCCTCATCGGCATCATCGGTCAGGTGACCCACGTCAGTAATGTTCTGCACATACTTTACCTGGTATCCGCTATGGCGAAGCCAGCGAACAACCACGTCAAACGAGACATAGCTTTTTGCATGTCCGAGGTGGGCATGGCCGTAAACGGTGGGTCCGCATACATACATGGTCACAATCCCCGGATTGAGGGGTTCAAATTTCTCTTTTGTTCTGCCGAGGGAGTTATAAATGAAGAGTGACATCTTCTGCTTTTCTGCCTTTTTCTTATGGTTACGTGAGGGCATCGCTTGCCTGAATGAGCCGATGAAAGTTAAACATTTGGGTTTTTAACGCAAGGTTTTTAGCTTCCTTTTTATAGCTCTTTTTTTGTGACCGCTCTTTTTGTATGAAAATTGTCAATTCCACCTTTTATATCAGTGTCTCCGCTCTTTCCGGGCTTCCGGAAGAGTCTTTTCCCGAAATTGTTTTTGCAGGGAGGTCCAATGTCGGCAAATCGACGCTGCTCAATTCCCTTACAGGGATAAAAGGTCTTGCCAAAACAAGTTCAACTCCCGGAAAAACAAGATTGATCAACTATTTTCTGGTTAACAGCAATCTTTATTTTGTCGATCTTCCCGGTTACGGCTATGCCGCCGTTGCTCATGCAGAAAAGGCCTTGTGGGGCACTCTCCTCTCTTCCTTCATTATACAACGGCGAGCAATCTCGCTTGTTGTGCTCCTTCTCGACTCCCGCCATCCGGCCATGCAGATTGACAGGGCGATGATCAGCTTTCTTGAGGCTCACGACAAGCCCTATGCTATCGTGCTGACCAAATATGACAAGCTCAAACAGAAGGAAAAGGTTCAAACCAGCCGTATTATGGAAAGTTGCGCGGCCAAAGCCAAATTTATTGTAAATTATTCATCGTTTTCAGGCAAGGGAAAGAGCGAGCTTCTGGCTCATTTTGATCATTATATCTGTCAATAAAAACAATCGTCGTGGAATCAAAAAAATTCAGGACTCCGTCTCAGTCGGCAACGGTTATTGTCGGCACACAGTTCGGTGATGAAGGCAAAGGAAAGCTTGTGGATTACCTTTCGGACAAGTATGATATTGTTGTCCGTTATCAGGGAGGGGCGAATGCCGGTCATACCATCTGTTTCGATAATAAAACCGTCGTTCTGCACCTGATTCCCTCTGGAATTTTTAACAAAAAATGTGTTTGTGTTATCGGTAATGGTGTGGTCATTGACCCGGCGGCGCTGCTTGATGAGATCAAAAAGGTTGAGGAGCTTGGTTATGAGGTAACAGGCCGGCTTTTTATCAGCCACAATGCTCATCTCATCATGCCTTATCATAAACTGCTTGATTCCCTGCATGAAAGTGCCCAGGGCGATCAGAAAATAGGGACAACCGGTCGTGGTATCGGTCCGAGTTATGAAGACAAGTTTGCCCGCAAGGGAATCAGGGTTGTTGACTTGCTCAGTGCAGAAGTGTTGCAGGAGAAGCTTCGTGAAAATCTTGCAGCCAAGAACAAGCTGTTCAAAAACATTTATGAGAAGGAAGAGATTGATGTCGAGGCCATGGTGCGCGAGTACGAAGAGTTCGACAAAATTATTGATCCCTATGTGACCAATACCCAGCTTTTCCTGAACCGCCAGCTTCAGGAGGGAAAAACGGTCCTGCTTGAAGGGGCCCAGGGCTGTCTGCTCGATGTTGACCATGGGACCTATCCTTATGTGACCTCCTCCAATCCAACATCGGGAGGCGCCTGTACCGGTTCTGGCATAGCGCCGAACTACATTGGCAAAGTGATCGGTGTCTGCAAGGCTTACATGACCAGAGTCGGTAACGGTGCATTCCCCTCGGAACTGCTTGATGAAACCGGGGAGCTTCTTGGTCGTATTGGCCATGAGTTCGGTGCTACAACCGGAAGAAAACGCCGCTGCGGCTGGATCGACCTTGTCGCTCTTCGCTATTCGCTGACGATCAACGGCGTGACGGAAATTGCGCTCACCAAACTTGATGTGCTTGATACCTTTAAGGAGATCAAGGTATGCACCTCCTATATGCTTGACGGCAAGGAGATCCATGATTTCCCGACCGATCATCAGACCCTTTCAAGGGTGACGCCGCTCTTTACCTCCATGAAGGGGTGGATGGCATCGAACGCTCATGCCAGAACATTTTCAGATATGCAGCCAGAAGCGCAGAACTATGTCACCTTCCTTGAAGATGAACTGCAGGTTCCGGTTACCTTTATTTCGGTTGGTCCCGGACGCGAAGAGACGGTTTTCAGATAATCAAGGAGTCTTTTTAATCATGGCATTGATGGATATCGCTGTTCTTCCTCTCGACAGCAAGGAGGGAAGCCTGAGCGGCTTTGTTGCCGGTTTGCAGGAGATTCTTGCTGCAAGCGGATGCAGTTTCAGGCTTCATGACATGGGTACGACGGTTGAAGGGCCAGCACCCCTGTTGTTCGATCTTGCCCTGAAACTTCATGAATACTCGTTCAGCCTTGGCGGTAAGCGCGTCTATACGGTCATGAAAATTGACGACCGTCGTGATCGGGCAGTCCGCCTTGGAGAGAAAAGTGCCTCGGTCAAAGCGAAAATAGTCCAGACAAGGGAGCCGGAAGAGTAGGGGGATTACTGAAAATATTTTATCTTCACCTCTCTTTATGTATGACCTCTGTAACACAGGTTTATTGCGGGCAGTAACTCTCAAAAGAAAACATTCATGATGCAGCTTTCCCGAGATATTCAGGTAATCAAGGAAGATAACGTTACGCACAGTTTTTGTGGCCTTGCCTGCGTTGGCTGGATGTATCAGAAGATCAAGGACAGCTTTTTTCTTGTTCTTGGAACGCATACCTGTGCTCATTTTCTGCAGAATGCTCTCGGCATGATGATCTTTGCCAAGCCTCGCTTTGGCATTGCCCTCATGGAAGAGGGCGATCTTTCCAAAAATGAGCCGACCCTTGAAGAGATTATTCGTGAAATCAAGGCAGACCATAATCCGTCGGTAATTTTTCTGCTCTCTTCATGCACTCCCGAGGTCATGAAGGTTGACTTTAAGGGGCTAGCCCATCTCCTCAGCACTGCGGAGGTTCCGGTACTCTTTGTTCCTGCAAGCGGTCTCGTCTATAATTTTACCCAGGCAGAGGACTCTGTGCTCTCCGCACTTGTACCCTTCTGTCCCGTAGCTCCGGCAGGTCAGAAAAGCGTGGTTTTTCTCGGATCGGTCAATGACGTAACTGCCGACGACCTCAGGGCAGAGGCTGAACAACTCGGAATTCCAGTTGGCGGTTTTCTGCCTGAATCCCGTTTTGACAAAATGCCGGCCATCGGTCCCGATACTGTTCTTGCGCCGATTCAACCCTATCTTTCAAGGGTCGCGGTCAAACTTGCCCGTGAACGGGGTGCCAGCGTGCTCCACTCACTCTTTCCTTTCGGCCCTGACGGTACCAGAGCCTTCTGGGAAGATCTTGCCCGTGAATTTGGCATTACCGTCGATCTTCGTGATCGCGAAAAAGCCGCATGGGAGAAAATCCGCAACCAGACTGACCTTCTTAAAGGTAAAAAGGTCTTTTTGACCGCAGATACCATGATGGAGTTGCCGCTTGCACGCTTTCTCCACAGTGCCGGTGCTGATGTGGTCGAATGCAGCAGCGCCTATATCAACAAGAAATTTCACGCGCGTGAACTTGTGGCTCTTGATGGTGTTCGCGTCGTTGAGCAGCCGAACTTTCATCGCCAGCTTGAGGATGTCCGCCGCATCAAGCCTGACTTGATCATTACCTCGCTGATGACCGCAAACCCTTTTGTTGGCAACGGTTTTGTTGTGAAATGGAGCATGGAATTCATGCTGATGTCCATTCACAGTTGGTCGGGAGTGATTACTCTGGCCAACATGTTCGTTTCACCGCTCCAGCGCCGCAGCAAGCTGCCTGCGTTCGACAGGGAGGTGTGGCTTGAAGGGGTTATGCCGAGCGCTGAATAATTCACCCGAAAGAAAAATGCAATAAACAAACGACACAAGAGTATGCGCTTAGCTTTCTGGCTCTACGAGGGCACCGCCCTTCATGGTATCAGTCGCGTCACCAACAGTATGAAAGGAGTTCACACCGTCTATCATGCTCCTCAGGGAGATGATTACATTACGGCGACCTACACCATGCTTGAACGAACCCCGCAATTTCCTGGCTTATCAATCAGTGTGGTTCGTGGAAGAGATCTTGCTCAGGGAGTATCAAGACTTCCCGCAACACTTCAGCAGGTCGATCACCACTACAGTCCTGAACTTATTGTCATTGCGCCGAGCTGCAGCACGGCTCTTCTGCAGGAAGATCTCCATCAACTTGCAGCCCATTCCGGCTTGCCGCAGGATAAAATTCTGGTTTATGCGCTCAACCCCTTCAGAGTATCGGAAAACGAGGCTGCTGACGGTCTCTTGACCGAACTGGTGAAACGGTATGCCGTTGCTCAGGAAAAAACAGTGCAGCCATCAGTGAACCTGCTTGGCTTTACCTCTCTGGGTTTTCATTTACGTGCCAACCTGACAAGCATCCGGCGCATGTTGCAGACACTTGGCATTACGGTCAACGTTGTTGCTCCCTGGGGAGCAGGGATTGACGATCTCCGCAAATTGCCCGCTGCCTGGCTCAATATTGCCCCTTATCATGAAATCGGGACTACAGCGGCGGAATACCTCGCAGAAACCTTCGACATGCCGGCCATCTACGAAGCCCCGATCGGGGTCGAACCGACGCTTGCATGGCTCCGCACCCTGATTGAGAAACTTAATGCAGCAGGCGCTGAACGGGGAGCTCCTCCGATTGTCATGCCTCAGCTCAACGCTTTTTCGCTTGACGGCATGAGTGCCCCAAGCGGTGTTCCCTGGTTTGCCCGCACAGCCGACATGGAGAGTTTCAGTAATAAACGCGCCTTTGTTTTTGGCGATGCCACCCATACCGTCGCACTGGTAAAGTTTTTGCGTGACGAACTCGGCATGAAGATTATTGGTGCAGGCACCTATCTGGAGCGTCATGCCGATTGGGTACGCAAAGAGCTTGAGGGCTATCTTCCCGGCGCACTTATCGTAACCGACAAGTTCCAGGATGTTGCACAAATCATCGACGATGAAATGCCCGATCTGGTCTGTGGCACGCAGATGGAGCGGCACAGTTGCCGCAAGCTCGATGTTCCCTGCATGGTGGTCTGTCCACCGACCCATATTGAAAACCATCTGCTCGGTTACTATCCCTTCTTTGGTTTTGATGGTGCTGATGTTATTGCCGACAGAGTCTATCTTTCCTGTAAACTTGGTCTTGAAAAGCATCTTATCGACTTTTTTGGTGACGCTGGTCTGGAATACGAAGAGCACGAAGCATCTGTGCCTCCTGAAGAGCCAGCGGCAGTGCCGTCCGGCAGTAATGATCATCCTGCATCGGGGAATGACGCCAATGTTGTGATGATTGCAGAGGATGGCGAGATGAAGTGGAGCGATGAGGCTGAGACCATGCTGAAGAAAGTGCCCTTCTTTGTCCGTAAAAAGGTCAGGAAGAACACAGAAACCTTTGCTCGGGGCAATGGTGAAACCATGATCTCTGTAGAGGTATTCCGGCAGGCAAAAGAGTCGCTTGGCGGGTAAGATTTTCTATCAATCAAATTCTCTTTTATCATTATGAGTTTAGTCTTAGCGGTATATGGCAAGGGCGGCATAGGAAAGAGCACCACAAGTGCCAACATCTCAGCGGCACTTGCCCTGAAAGGCGCCAAAGTGCTGCAGATCGGTTGCGACCCCAAGCATGACAGTACATTTCCCATTACAGGAAAACTGCAGAAAACCGTTATCGAAGCTCTTGAAGAGGTTGATTTTCACCATGAGGAACTGAGCGCTGAAGATATTATCGAAACCGGTTTTGCCGGTATCGATTGTCTGGAGGCTGGCGGCCCTCCTGCAGGAAGCGGTTGCGGAGGCTATGTTGTCGGAGAGTCCGTTACCCTGCTTCAGGAACTCGGTCTTTACGAAAAATATGACGTCATCCTTTTTGATGTGCTCGGCGACGTTGTCTGTGGAGGCTTCAGCGCCCCGCTGAACTATGCCGACTATGCCATCATTATCGCCACCAACGATTTTGACAGCATCTTTGCGGCCAACCGCCTCTGTATGGCTATCCAGCAGAAAAGCGTACGCTACAAGGTTAAACTTGCCGGCATCGTTGCCAACCGGGTTGACTACACCACTGGTGGTGGAACCAACATGCTCGACCAGTTTGCCGAAAAAGTTGGAACAAGGCTGCTTGCCAAAGTGCCATACCACGAATTAATCCGCAAGAGCCGTTTTGCTGGCAAAACCATGTATGCCATGGACGATACACCCGACAAGGCGGAGTGTCTCCTGCCTTACAATGAAATTGCTGATTACCTCATTCAGGAGAACCCCATCGCCTCAGTACCCGTACCGATCGGTGACCGGGAAATCTTTAAAATGGTTAACGGCTGGCAGTAGCTCTGGCGTTCACATTGGCACAAAAAAAGGCAGCTTTCGGGCTGCCTTTTTGCATTGCATTATCTCAAATTTCACACTGATAGTGGCATCGAATTTTCCCGTTCTCCTTGCTGATGTCTGGTTTGATCTTTGTTGCCGGGTTGACCAGCTCCTGCAAGAGGGTGGTGAACGTTCCGAGGTAGAAGTTGCCGACAACCGGATGGCTCGGGAAGGTTACCTTGACGGTTATTTCAGGCGGTTGGTTCATGGAGTAGGTGAATTCGCCGCTTCCGGCAAAGGTCCAGGCATTTTTGCTGATGGCAAAGAGGAAGAGCCGGAATGCCAGCCGGTGAGGCAAAAGTTTCAGAAATTTCTGGAAAATGACGGGAATACGCACCTTCAGAAGATAACGGGCGGTAAGTTCTCCAGCTTCCTTAAGGATGGCAGAGGTCTCTCCGATCTCTTTTTGCAGCGCAACGACAAGGGAGTGAAATTTCGCCTCCTCTACCATCTCCTTCGGCAGGTTTCCGATAAGGTACCCCTGGCCGATTTTGCGGAGAAGAGTATCAGATTTTGTTTTCCCATAGAGAGCCTCAAGGGCCGCTACGGTCTGGATAATGGAGTTAGGGCCTATTCTGGACGGTGTGTTCATCGTGTAAAAATTGGTTTCATTACTTAAGCGTGGTGATGCGAATATCGATATGCTCCGTTGTCCATCGTGGACGTACGGTTACCTTTTCAGGATAAAATCCGAATGGTTCTGCAGGCTGAAACGGCTCTATGGAACCGGGATTCCATTGTCGTTCGGACTCGGGCCTTTTGCTGTCGGAGGGTGTAAATGCGCTGATGGTATAGCTGCCAGAAGGGAGTTCCGAAAAAACGTACTGAAACGACCCATTTCGGTCGCGAGATGCCGTTGTGCGGAACGATGCCGTACCGCTCGACGCCTCAACGATAACGTATGGTCCAGCGGCAAAGCAGTTTCCCGAAATGGTTCCGGTTTCAGCAGCGGCAGGCAGGTTGTTCGTTATTCTGGAAGGAAGTTTACCGGTATTCTGATGTGGTCCAGAAAGTCTGAAGAGAAGCTCGGAAGAGCCCGTGGCAAGAACCGCTCTACTGCAGAGGGCAACCTCCTCTGTTGCAGCGTTAATGCGCAAGTTACCGTTTCGATCGTTGAAAGCAACAATCCGGTAAAATCCTTTCGAGAGGTGTTTTAACGAGAAGGCTCCTGAGCCGTCGGTCTCTGCAAAATAATCAGGTTCTCGCTGCAGCAAGCTTCCGTTTTCAGAGCTTTCCTGGTGTTCGGCAAAAGCAACGATCAGAGCATTCGTGGCTGGAGAACAGTCTGTATTGATCACCGTTCCACTGATTACTCCCTCATCGATAACCGCTCCCGTGGAGAATGCCATGGTATAGGGAGTCGTAAAAGAGCGCTCACTGTTGTCCCTGAGCTTTTTGTCGAGGGAGAGAATATAGGTTTGGTTCTGTTCAAGTGGTTTGAACCCTGTTATTTCCATTGTTCTTCCGGAAACGGAAATATCATAGTCGCCGATGGGTGGAGAAATCATCACGCTATTGAGCAATTGCCGTGCGGAAACAGCATGGTTGAAGGTCAGGCGAATCCTCTCTGTCGAGACAAGCTCGGCCGATGGAGCTGGCTCAGAAAAGAGCACCTGCAATGGAGTTGTATCAAGAGGGCCGCCCGAAGGAGGCCGATCAGAAGCGCAGCCGCCGGTAAGCCAGAGCAGGAGAATGACGAGCCCATTTTTGATGCGGGAGGTACTCTGCATGAAAATCCTTTGCGTCCTTGGTGAGTGAGGCTTGATTGTATGTGTCTGTGAAAATTCGTAAATTAGAAACTAATGTAGTTCTATGAAAGCTTTTCATGAAAAATTATAGATTGAGTGTCATATAGATGTCCAGACGAAATTTTAAAGTTCTTTATGTCTCCGGTGAAGTCTCTCCTTTTGTAAGGATCAGTCCTCTTGCTGATTTTATGGCGTCATTCCCTCAGGCTATTGAGGAGGAAGGCTTTGAGGCCCGCATCATGATGCCGAAGTATGGTACCATAAATGACCGTAAATTCCGGTTGCATGATGTTTTGCGTCTCTCCGACATTGAGGTTGATCTCAAGGAAAAAATCGATTTACTGCACGTCAAGGTTACAGCGTTACCGTCAAGTAAAATTCAGACCTATTTCCTTTATAACGAAAAATATTTCAAACGTAACGGTCTTTTTTCCGACATATATAATGGAAGTGATCTGAAAGGAAGTGTCGACAAGGTTGTTTTTTTCAATGTGGGAGTGCTTGAAACCCTGCAGCGGCTCGGCTGGAAACCAGATATTATTCACTGCCATGACTGGCATGCTGGTCTTATTCCCCTTCTTTTGAAAACAGTGTACGCCTCACATGAGTTTTTCAAGGATGTAAAAACGGTCTTTTCCATACACAATATTTATCGTCAGGGCCTGCTTCCTGGCAAGGCATTCCAGAAATTGCTTCCTGCTGAGGTCTGTTCTGCCATGCATTGGAAGGATGATGAGGTCAATATGCTTTATACTGGCGTTGAACACGCCGATCTTCTGACGACGACCTCAAAACTGTATGCTGATGAGATTATCCATAATGGTCTGAAGACATACGGGCTTGGCCAGCTTCTTGAGGAACATCAGACAAAGGTTTACGGTATTGTGAACGGTATTGATACCCGGCAGTGGAACCCCTCGGTCGACAAGCTCATCAAAAAACGGTACAGTATTGAGCACATGGACGGCAAGCTTGACAATAAAAAAGCACTGCTTGAGCAGGCAGGTCTTCCCTATTGTGAAGGTGTGCCTGTGGTGGGGGTGATTGTCAATTTTGACGAGTTTCAGGGTGCTGAGCTGCTGCAGCAGAGTCTTGAACGGCTTGCAGCTCTCGATATTCAGCTTGTGATCAGCGGCTCGGGTGACAAAAAATATGAAAAAGTGTTTCAGGATTTTGTTCTGGAGCATCCTGAGCAGGTAAGTGTTCATGCAGAATATTCCGATTCTTTTTTTCACCTTGCCATTGCCGGTCTCGATATTCTGCTCATGCCTGGCATGATTGAATCATGCGGCATGATACAGATGTTTGCGATGAATTACGGCACGATACCGGTAGCCTATGCCAGCGGAGGGATTATGGAAACCATCGAGGATTTTGCACAATCGAGTGGTTCCGGCTTTATTTTTCATGACTATACCGCCGAGTCGCTTATCGGTAAGCTCGAAGAGGCGCTTGCCTGTTTTCATGATGATGAGAGCTGGCAGCAGATTGTTACGACAGCCATGACCCGCGATTTTACCTGGAAAAAATCGGCAGAAGAGTATGATCAGTTATACCGTGAACTTATTGAACAATAGGCAGAGCAATGGCGCAGAAAACCAGGGTACTCTTTCTTGACCGGGATGGCACAATAAATCAGGATACGGGCTCGTACGTTTTTCTGAAAGAACAGTTGAAACTGATTGATCGATCGGATGATGCTATTGCGCTTGCAAAAAAGGCCGGATTCCGTATTGTCATTGTGAGCAATCAGGCTGGGATTGCCAGAGGCATTGCTACGGTCGGGCAGGTTGAAGAGGTGAACCGTTATCTCAACGAGCTGCTTGCGGCCAAAAATGCCAGCTTTGACCGCTGCTATTACTGCCCCTTTCACCCCGAATATCCCCATCCGGAGTATGACCGTTTTGCTGATTTCCGTAAACCTGCAACGGGAATGGTTGAACTGGCCATCAGTGACTTTTTGGAAGAGGGGATCATTGTAGACCGAAGCGCCTCTTTTTTTGTCGGAGATAAAACGCTCGATGTTGAGTGCGCTCTGCGTGCCGGACTTCGGCCTGTGCTGGTTCGTACCGGCCACAATGAAGAGGCGCTCTGCATAACTCGTAACATCATTCCCGAATTTGTGGCGGATGATCTCTATCAAGCCGTTACGGAGCATATCCTTGCCTTCTCCTGATCTGGTTTTGCACCATCATATCAGCCTCTTCAGGTCATGTTGACTCTTTATCTTCATATTCCATTCTGCAAGGCGCGCTGCTCCTACTGCGACTTTTACCTAATTACGGGCGGGGAGCTGATTGCTCCTTTTTTTCGTGCACTCTCCCTCGAAACAGCCTCCCGGTCGGTTGAAATGAAAGGGCAAACCATCAGCGCCATCCATTTTGGTGGAGGTACTCCGTCGATGGTGCCCGTACGCTATCTTGCCGGATGGCTTGAGGCTCTTGCTGCCCAGTGCAGCTTCGCTCCTGATATTGAAATAGCTCTCGAGGCCAACCCCGAAGATCTCAGCCTCAAGACAATGGATGAGTTTCGGGCGGCGGGTGTAACCAGGCTCAGTATCGGCGTGCAGTCGTTTACAACAGAAAAGCTTTGTGCGCTCGGCCGGGCGCACACGGCAATCCAGGCGGGCCGGGTAACCGCCGACGCACTCCGACGGTTTACGTCAGTAAGCGTTGACCTCATCTGCGGGGTTCCTGGAGAAAACCGTTCACTCTGGCAGGCCGATCTGCATGAGGCACTCGCACTGCACCCCCACCATCTCTCGCTCTATATGCTCTCGGTTGAGCCGAAAACCATTCTCCACCGCCAGGTAGCCAAAGGGATGGTTACTGTCCCGGATGATGCCCTGCAGGCCTCTCTCTATGAAGATGCACAGGGTGCACTGTCGCTTCAGGGGTACAGCCAGTACGAGGTTTCCAATTTTTCTCTGCCGGGCCACCATTCCCGCTACAACCTTGCTACATGGAAGCGGGAGCCCTACCTTGGCTTCGGCCCCTCTGCGCACAGCTTTCTTGTTTCGCCACAGCAGGAGATTCGTACGGCAAATGTTTCGAGCCTTACACGATATCTGGCGGCTCCTGCAAACGCCGTCGATTTTCGTGAAGAGCTTTCGGATGAGGAGCGCTTTACTGAAGAGGTTTTTCTCTCACTTCGAATAAACAGTGGTCTGGATGTTGATTTTTTGCAAAAAGGAAATAAATTGAAGTACACTCTTTCACACTCCATTGCCAGATTTTCAGAGAAGGGATGGATAGAGCAGCAGGAGGGGCGTCTTTATTTGACCAAAAATGGTTTTTTGTTTGCCGATCTCATTGCCGAAGAGTTTATTTTCGGATAACCAAATACTTCTGAGCACCGTTCCCCTATGACACACCGGACGATTAACCGCACGCTTGCTGCCGTTCTTTTTTTTGTCGCCGAAACTTTATATCTCCGCACCATGGCCCCCACCTTTTCGTTCTGGGATTGCGGGGAGTTTATTGCTACAGCCTATACCCTCGGGGTACCTCATCCTCCCGGATCGCCGCTTTTTCTCCTTCTCGGGCGTCTTTTTTCGATGATTCCTTTTTTCAGTGACATTGGAGCAAGGGTCAACCTGATCAGTACCCTTGCCAGTGCAGCAACCATCATGCTGACCTATCTCATCACCGTACGGTTGATTGAGATGTATCGCAAACGTGAGCCAGAGCTATGGAGTCCGGCTGAAAAGATTTCGGCTTACGGAGGAGCTGTCATAGGTGCTCTTGCCCTTGCCCTCTCCGACAGCTTCTGGTTTAACGCCGTTGAGTCGGAGGTCTACGCACTCTCATCGCTTTTTACCGCTCTGGTTGTCTGGCTTATCCTCCGCTGGTATGAAGAGGAGCCAAAGCCCGGCCACGAACGTTGGCTGCTGCTCGTCATGTACGTCATAGGACTTTCGATCGGTGTGCACCTGCTCAGCCTGCTTGCCGTTTTTGCCGTTGCACTGGTCTACTACTTTAAAAAGTATGAGGTTACCTTAAAATCGTTTACACTGCTCATTATTATCTCGTCCGGCCTCTTTTTTCTCATTTACATCGGCATTATCAAAGGCCTTCCGATTCTGCTGCAACTGACCTCATGGTGGGGATCTTTTCTTTTTCTTGTTTTACTCGGTTATGCCATCTGGTACTCGTACAATCACCGCAAGGCGCTCATGAATACCCTCCTGATGTCGCTTTTTCTCATCATGATCGGGTATACCTCCTACGGCATGATCTTCGTAAGGGCGCAGGCAGGGCCGCCTATAAACGAAAACAACCCCTCCTCGTCCGAGGCCTTTTTCTCTTACCTCAACCGTGACCAGTACGGTGATATGCCGCTCTGGCCGAGACGGTGGTCGCCTGAGCCGGTGCATCAGTACTTCTATCAGCACTATTCGAGTGACCTCGACTATTTTCTCACCTACCAGATGAAGAAGATGTATTTCCGCTATTTCGGCTGGCAGTTCATCGGGCGTGAAAATGATATGGAGGGGGCTGGAGTTGACTGGTCAGTGCTTTGGGGTATCCCTTTTTTTGTGGGACTGGTCGGAGCGATCACCCATTTCAGGCGTGAGTGGAAGATGGGGCTGGTTGTCACGGCGCTTTTTGTGCTGACCGGTGCAGCGCTTGTTATCTATCTCAACCAGACTGAACCTCAGCCGCGAGAGCGGGATTACAGCTATGCTGGAAGTTTTTTTGCCTTTGCCCTCTGGATTGGAATCGGGGCTGAAAGTATCTGGCAGTGGCTCGGGGCGAGATTGAAACTTGATGGTCGCAGAAACCAGATGGTTCTTGCCGCGCTGACCATCGCAACCGGCCTTCTTCTCATCAACGGCAGGATGTTGTGGGCAAACTACAGGGTGCATGACCGGTCAGGCAACTATGTGCCGTGGGACTGGGCGTGGAATCTGCTGCAGAGCTGTGAAAAAGATGCGATTTTGTTTACCAATGGTGATAATGACACCTTTCCCTTATGGTACCTGCAGGAGGTTGAACGGATCCGAACCGATGTGCGCGTAGTCAACCTGAGCCTTGCCAATACCGGATGGTATCTCGACCAGTTGAAAAACAGCTCTCCCCGTGGCGCGAAAACGGTTGCATTCACCATGAGTGATGGTGAGATTGCTGACATTACCTATGTTCCCATTGACTCGGTTGATGCCGAGCTGCCCTCATCCGATGCCCGTCAGCAGCTTTTGCGTGACAGCCATCGCAATGGCGTTTTGCTGCCCTCTGAACCGCTCGATACCATCAAATGGCTGCTGAAGCCCGGCTTGACTTACGGTGGCCAGGGCTATCTTCGTCCGCAGGATATTGCGGTTTACGATATTGTCATGAACAATTTTTCCCATCGTCCGATCTACTTCGCCCTGACGGTTGATCCTGAAAGTATGATCGGCCTTGAAAACTATCTGCGTCTTGATGGCCTTGCCTACAAGGTGGTGCCGCTCAAAAGTGCAGACCCGATGAGCTATGTCGATTCGGCACTGCTTTATAAAAACCTTCTTCATCTCTTCCGGTACCGTAACCTCAACAATCCGCAGGTCAATCTCGAAGAGACCTCAAGAAGGCTTTGCGGCAACTATACGCCGCTTTTTGTCCGCCTTGCCCTTGATCTGGCCGCTGATCCTGAAGGAGTTCTGGCGATACATGACGCATCGGGTGCAGAACGGAGTGCGCAGCGGGGAACTCTTGCGTTGCAGGTACTTGATACCTCAGCCCGGCTTCTCCCTCTCACACAGTATCCCCTCAATCCGGAACTTGCCGGTTCGGTCATCGCTCTGTATGTTCGTCTTGGCGAAAAGCAGAAAACCTCGGTGTATATTGACTATCTTGAAAAATTGGGCATTCATTCATCTCCGGCCACTGACCCTCGTCTTTTTTATGTACTCGCAAGGGCGTACCGGGATGTTGGCAGAAAGGAGGAAGCGAAACGCATCATTGCGTCGATTGCCAGAGTACTGAAACAACCAAGACTGATCGATGAGTTTGAAACCATGAAGGAATAAACACTATGCAAAGTATTATTCATCCAACGGCTGTGATTGGTCAGAGTGCCATTCTCGGAGAGGGTGTTACCGTCGGTCCCTACACGGTTATTGAGGACGATGTTGAAATTGGAGATGGCACCACGATATGGCCCCATGTTCATATCGCTTCAGGTGCACGAATCGGCCGTGCGTGCAAGATCCATTCTGGAGCAGTGCTCGCCAATGAGCCACAGGATCTCAAGTTTTCCGGTGAAAAGACCTGGCTTTACGTCGGCGACAGGACGGTCATCCGGGAGTGTGTAACCCTCAATCGGGGCACGAAGGCGAGCGGGAAAACCGTCATTGGTTCAGACAACCTTTTTATGGCTTATTCGCATGTGGGTCATGACTGTGTTATCGGCAATCATGTTGTTGTTGCAAATGGTGTTCCGTTCGGCGGCCATTGTGAGGTTGGCGATCATGTTGTTGTCGGCGGGCTTGCCGCAGTACACCAGTTTGTCCGAATCGGTCGCTTTTCAATGGTCGGAGGGCTCTCCAGAGGAACGCTTGATGTCCCCCCCTTCGTCATGGCCTCCGGGAGTGACGCCTGCCGCTACGAGGGGCTGAATGCCATTGGCCTGAAGCGGCGAGGCTTCACTTCCGAAAAGATAACCCTCATTAAAGATGCCTACAGGATTATTTTTCAGTCAGGGCTTTTGCTGACCAATGCTCTTGAAAAAGTAAAATCCGAACTTCCACAAGAGGCTGAAATTATTGAGATTCTCAATTTTTTTGCTTCAGGCCTTCATGGTCGGAAATTTATCAAGCCTTTCAAAAACTGATGATAAAAAGAGCACACGATGTCGCAATGGGCAATAGGCATGGATCTCGGCGGTACGGCAATCAAGGCTGCGGTCGTGAGCGAAGAGAGAGGAATTCTGACTGATCGCACGATTCTCACCGATACAGCATCCGGCCCTGCAGGGATTGTGGGGCAACTTGCGGTACTTGTTGCCGACCTCTATCGTCTCGCCTGTGAAAGTCTTGATCCTGCCGATTTCGCAGGTGCCGGAGTGGGTGCGCCGGGGGCGGTTGATGCAGAGACGGGAGTGCTGAGCTATCCGCCGAACCTTCCCGGCTTTGGTATTGTGCCCTTGCGTGATGAACTGCAGAAGTTCTTAACAGAAAAAGAGGGGCTTTCGATTCCGGTTTATCTCGATAATGATGCCAACGTTGCGGCCTTCGGTGAAGCGTTTTATGGCGCTGGCCGTGAGTTTCGTGATTTTCTCATGGTGACTCTCGGAACCGGTGTAGGAGGAGGAATTATTCTGAACAGGAAGCTTTATCGCGGAGCTCATGGCACTGCCGGTGAGGTGGGCTTCATGATCATCGATTTTGAGGCAACAACCCTTCATGCAGGCATACGCGGTACTCTTGAGAGCTTTATTGGTAAAAAAGGGATTGTGGAGCTTGCACACCAAATGATTGCGGCAAATCCCTCTGGCTCGGTTGTTGGCAAGCTGTGCAACCATGACTATACAAAGCTTTCGCCAATGCATCTTGAACGTGCGGCACTTGATGGCGATGAACTCTCTCTTGCTCTCTGGCAGCGGGTGGGCTCGATTCTTGGCGTTGGACTTGCCAATGTCACCGCTCTGATGGATATCAGGAAATTTGTGATTGGCGGAGGGATTGCCGCTGCAGGAAACCTCATTTTCAAGCCGGCCATCGATCAGCTCAGGCGCTCAACGCTCCCCTCCATGCATGACGGGCTTGAACTGGTACCGGCGCTTCTTGGCAACAAGGCAGGAATATATGGCGCGGCAGCTCTCTGTTTTGGTGAACCATAACGAGCGTCAGCCATGCGAGAACACCTGCTTCATCTCCTCTTTCCCCATGTTTGCCTGCTCTGCCGTAAACAGCTTCTTCCAGGTGAAGAGCACTGCTGCAGCTCATGCCAGGCCGATTTTGATCCATTCAGCACACCTCTGGAGGGAGAAGCGTTGCTCCGCCGTACCATTTTCGCCCATTTTGGTGAAACCTTCCCCTTTGAACGGGGTTGGTGCCGTTACCAGTTTCACAGAAAAAGCCCGCTGCAGCAGGTGCTTCACGCAATGAAGTATGAGGGGCTCTTCAATCTTGGAAGAAGCTTTGGCCATCAATTAGGCGAGTGGATGTTGACCGAAGGGGGAGCAGGTGATATTGAGTGCATTGTGCCGGTTCCGCTCCATCCTCTGAAAAAAATCGAACGCTCCTATAACCAGTCCGAAAAAATAGCTGAAGGCATCGCTCAATCGTTACAAAAACCCTTGCGGAGGGAACTTCTGGTCAGAAAACGGTACACGGTATCGCAGACCGGGCTCTCTGCCCTGGAACGGGAAAAAAATATAGAGGGGGCCTTTCAGGTTGCAAAAGGGGTTGTTGCTCGCCATCTGCTGCTGGTTGATGATGTCGTCACAACCGGAGCAACCATGGCGGCGGCCGCATCGGCCCTTCGCCGTGGCGGGGTCGAAAGAATCTCTCTTGCCGCTGTAGCTTTAGCCATCAAAGAGTGAACTGCACATGGAACTTTTTTATACCTCAACAGAAAACATTGCTCTTGAGAGCGGGAAAATTCTGATAGATGGTGATGAGTTTCATCACCTTGTGCGGGTTCTGAGGAAAAAATCAGGAGAAGAGATTCTGGTCACCGATGGCAATGGTTTGCGTTGCGAGGCCAAAATAGCGGAGATCAAAAAAGCCTCTCTGGAGTGCGAGGTTCTTGCCCACAGCCGGGTCGAGCGGCCAAAAACCGAGGTGACCGTCGCACTCTCCCTGCTCAAGGCGCCCCAGCGCTTCGACATTTTTCTCGAAAAGGCCACCGAACTTGGGGTGTCGGCTATCATCCCCATGATCACCGCCCGGACACTCTCCCAGCCATCAAGTGAAAAAGTAGAGGGCAAGCTCAATCGGTGGAGAACCATCATGCTTTCAGCGGCCAGGCAGTCAAAACGGTACCACCTGCCCGGGATCAGTGCGCCACTCTCCTTCAAAAAGGCTCTTGCGCTTCAAGGCTATGATCTCAAACTGATTCCCTATGAGCTTTCAGAGTCGCCTCCACGGATGGAATGCTCCGGCAAAAAGATCCTTTTTCTCATTGGCGGTGAAGGGGGGTTCACTGATACAGAAATCGGTGCGGCCCTTGACGCAGGTTTTGGCGAAATCTCTTTGGGAAAAACAATTCTCAGGGCCGAAACCGCAGCGATTTTTGCCGTGGCTTTTGTTCGTACGCAGCTTCTTGAGGGGGAGTGCGCGGAGTGGTTGTAAGGCTTTTTAAGACCCATAAAAAAACAAGATCATGAAAAGCATAAAAGCAAACCGGGTTATTCTTCTCATTCTGCTTCTGTCGATCTCCGCTATATTTATTGCCATGATCCGTTATTTCCTCATGGCAATTGTGCTTGCGGCCCTTTTTTCGGCTCTTTCCATGCCGGTTTTTAACCGTTTTGAGCGCTGGTTCAAGGGGCATAAAAGCCTGAGCGCCTCCATGACCATCTCTACACTGCTGCTGATTGTCTTTCTGCCCCTTGTCGTCCTTCTCGTTGTTGTTGCCCGGCAGGCAATCAGGATAAGCCGCATTGCCGTGCCCTGGGTGCAACAGCAGATCGTCGAACCAGCAGCATTCGACCAGCAGCTTCGCTCCCTCTCTTTTTACCCTGAACTTGAACTCTACCGCTCGGATATTTTTCAGAAAGTCGGAGAGCTTGCCAGCAGCACAGGATCGATCCTCTTTAACACCATCTCCTCGTTTACCTTCTCAGCCGTCAGCGACCTCTTGCTCTTTTTTCTCTTTCTCTACACCATGTTCTTTTTTTTACGGGACGGCAAGCAGATACTCGCAAAGTTTCTCTCCTACCTCCCCCTGACGCAAACTGACCAGAATCGACTGCTCGACAAGTTTATTTCGGTCACCAGAGCGACGATAAAAGGGAGCATGGTGGTTGGTGCTGTCCAGGGATCTCTTGCTGCTCTTGCCCTTCATTTTGCCGGGATCGACAGTGCCATCTTTTGGGGTGCCATTATGTCGCTGCTTTCAATTGTACCCGTTCTCGGTCCTCCGCTGGTCTGGGTTCCGGCGGTCATCTACCTTGCCGCCACCGGGCAGTATCCCCAGGCTATCGGGGTTCTGCTCTTTTGCAGTATTGTGGTTGGCCAGATCGACAACATCATTCGCCCCATCCTTGTCGGGCGTGACACACAGATGCACGAACTGCTCATCTTTTTTGGCACACTGGGTGGCATAGCACTCTTCGGTCTGTTCGGCGTTATTCTCGGACCTATTGTCGCGGCGCTCTTTATGACCATCTGGGAGATGTATGGAGAGACCTTCAGTGACTACCTGTCAGATATTAAAGGAGAGCAACCCTCAGGCGAAGAGGATGCGTCATAATATTTCCGGGCAAAGTGAAAACAAAAAAGCGACCTTGCGGGGCCGCTTTTTTGTTTTCCGGGGGGAATTTCAGTGAATCAATTACTTCTGACAACCTCTTCAGCCGAGAAGAAAAATCCAGCCTCGATGGCCGCGTTCTCTTCAGAATCCGAGCCGTGAACAATGTTCTCGCCCTTGCTGTCAGCATAGAGCTTGCGCACGGTGCCAGCATCAGCCTGCTCTGGATCGGTAGCGCCAATCAGCGTACGGAAGTCGGCAACAGCATTCTCCTTCTCAAGAATGATCGGCACGCAGGGGCCTGACGACATAAACTCCACCAGTTCACCATAAAAAGGGCGCTCACGGTGTACAGCATAAAACTCACCGGCAGTTTCCCGCGTGAGCTTGATTTTTTTCATGGCTACAACACGGAAGCCAGCACGTTCAATCTGGTCGATAACAGCACCGATAAGCTGCTTTTTAACACAGTCCGGTTTCAGGATGGTAAGCGTTCTTTCCATTGTCTTTGTTTGTATTTGTAGTGCTTGAAGAAACAAGTTCGAGCGAAGATACAGAAATGTGCCCGATTATTGAAACGTGACGGCATCTATTCGCATGGGGGCGGCTTGCTGGGGGGCTCTTGTTGTTGGGAATGTGTGGTCGTGGAGGTGGATGGCATGTTGGGGAGCCGGGATGCGGCAGCAACAAAGCTTCTCATTTCCCGGCCAGCGCTCTTATTTTTTGTATTCGGTTTTTTTGTAGTGATCAGGCTTTTTGGGAAAACAAATGCTTTTGTGTGAGTTTCCTGGATATTTGTTAACGTGAGTTCTTAAAGGCTGGACGTTCGCGACTCAAACGCGAATGTTTGGAGGGTAAAATATGAGGGTGGTTCGGTGATGCCCGTGATCTATTATGGCGTGATGACAAGCCTCACCAACGCACAAACCAGGGAGTTGCAGGATGTACTCAACGATTGCACGTAATATCGTTTCATGCGGGCTGACCAGCCGCTTAAGCTGACGTTGCAGTGCAGGCGTTGGCTTCATTCCGTTACAAGGTATGAAAAGAGGGGTTTAATGGCGTAGCAACTCTGCATCTATTCCGGCAATTACAGCAGCCTCTTCGGCACTCATTCCCTTTTCTACCAATCGTTTGGCAACTTCAAATTTCCCTTTCTCAATTCCCTGTTCAACGCCAATCTTGACTCCCTGTTCAATGCCGATTTCGATTCCCTCTTCTTTGCCCTCCATACGGCCAAGTCCGTAGTTTGACTCTACCAAGCTTGCTTCATAGCGCAGGTCATCCTGGTAACGGGCGTATGCCAACTGCTCTTCTTCCGTCATACTCAT
>CAIJWE010000066.1 GCA_903824295.1 uncultured Chlorobiaceae bacterium | reverse complement strand
CTTGTACCATGAAAATGAGCACACTTGATCTCCGAAGAGATAAGAAAACGCTGGGGATAAAAGCCGAACAACAGCACCGCAGCATGAGAAGGCCGACCCTTGTTCAGCAAATTGAGATGAGCCAATAGCTCAAAAATGGAGGCGTCTTCCTGAAGGGGAAACCCGCGCAACAGTCGCGCCCTGCGAATAAAGCGCACCATCGCCTCTGCATCAAGGTCAGCCAGCGAAGCATCAGGGCATACTGCCGCATCAAACGGCCCGGTGCGAATCAGCTCCAAATCTTCAAGCGTCTGCACAAGAGCAGCATAAACAGCAACAAACAATTCGGCACTGGTTACAAAACGCCTCCGTATCAGCTCACTACCCGCCCGCTGAATCAGCTTCTGGATTTTGGGATGCCGCGTCTCGGCCTCCGCACCTTTCACAAAAATCAGCCTTGTTTTGTGGTGCAAGGTTGCCGCATCAAATTCACGCTCTGTTGGTGAGAGACCATCAGCATCCTCATACCCATACTCGTTACCGAACAATCCGAGATAGATGTCGCACTGCTCAACTTCAGCAAGATAAAGTTCATCAGCCCGGCGATCGGCAGCAGGAACATCCTCAAACAAAAATGGCTCAAAAAACCGACGCATCAGGGCATCACCGCGCAAATAATCACGCAGTATCTTACGTTCATTCGGGAACTCTTTTTGAACGCTGCTGATGAAAATGCGGAGTGGGTTCATTTTGCGCAATCTATGATTTTCATTCTATGCTTTTACAAGTTTAAAACTGATCTGGTACCTGTAGAAAGTTATGGAAGGCACGGACTTGAGCGCCCAGCGGATTTTCTTGTCATCGTCAAGTACAATGATAACGCCTTCGACTTTTTGGTAAGGCTCTGCGATCTGCATCCTATCAACCGTTCCCGCGCCCATGCATTCTATGTATTTCGCAAGATAGAGTTCAGCAAAACTGTCACAATAATTTTCCCAATTAAACTGTAGCCACCAGTACGGTTTGCTCAAATCTCTCCGCCTGAGTGCAAATCTGCTTGACCTGCTGCCATTGAGTGGTGATGACGGGAGCATATTTTCGATATTCCAGAACTGATTTTTTGATACGCTCTTTCTTCGTAAGCTGTGCCAGCCCCTTCTCCACCCTGATATCGCATTCAACACCTACCAAAAGCGCATGTCCAGAGGGTAAAACAGCGGCGGCAAGCCAGGTTCCCGAAGATTGGGCAGGCAGGCAATACAGGGTTCTGTGCATTGGCACGTCCCCCCCGAGCCAGCTCTTGAGTACCGCCTCAATCTGGTCGCAGGTTGTGCTGACCGGTGGACAGGGTTGCTGACAAGGCAGTATCGCCCAACCAAAATCCCGGGCCATTGATTCAACCTCCGGGCTACAGTCAGTGTATGATTTGCATGCCACATCAAGATCCAGATGAATGACAAGCAAATCAAAGCCCGTCAGGGTAATATCTGTACCCTGCATGGCGTCACAACGCAGACGAGTATCGTGGCACCATTTTCGTACACCGCACCAACCGCCGCCCATTTCGGGGCGTGTTGCTTCAGGCTGAAGAAGCGTCATAACAAAGGGGCGAGGCAGAATCGCCCGCAGAGCGGCATTGATAATTTCGTAGTCGGTTGGCCCTTCTGCCACCAGAGCAATCCGCAGCAAATCAGACATTGGGCACCGCTCCCAAATGCCCCATCACCCAAAGGCGTGACAAGGGGTACTCCTGATTCAACGATGCCAGTTCCGGGGCCAACTCAATACGTCGGACACAGGTCATCCCTTCACTGTTGCGCTCCACCGCAAACAGACGCACCTCGGGGTCATTCAAATCCAGCCCATCCAATACCGCAGGGTTGTGCGCCGTAAACAACAATTGCCGATCAGGGCCATTATGACGCAGCCAACCCGACAAACGGGCAGTAAGCCGAGTCAACAATCGGGGATTGAGTGCCTGATCCAGATTGTCAATAGCCAACAAACGAGGAGCTTGCGGGAGCAGACAGAGCAAAGCGCAAAAGATCACGTAAAGAGCGCCTTCACTGGCATCGTAGGCCGTCAGCTCGTTGCGACTCTTGTTCATAAAGCGGTCAGTGAATTTCAGCATCAACCTGGTGCGGGGCACTTTGGACGAAAGCAAGGTGGCACCGTGGGTGGTTGCCTGGATGTCGGAGACCCAGTCGATGAGTTCCAGTACCTGATCGAGCACCTCAGTTGTATCGCCATCGGTATCGCTCAAATTTCTGCGCAAGGCATCAAACCCTTCAGCCAATTGCCCGCCGTTGAGCCCCACAGGAGCACGCGACTGCACATCCGGCACGACACCTCGCAACGTCGGGGTGTTGGGGCAATAAATGGCAAACTCCTGTAAGCGCTGCATCAACTGCGCTGCCGGATTAGCCGGTTCCAGGTCAACCAGCTTCAATGCGGCCAACCCGGCTTGTGGATTGAGGTTTTTTCTGTTGCGCACACCGTCGGAAACAATTTCCTGTTCACCATCAGTTAAAAATTCAGTCTTGTACGACCAGGCTGGCTCGGGTGCATCAAGCGGATTCAGCAGGGAAACCCGATAGTTTACCCCCGCTTCTCCCGCAGCAGAAATGAAAATTTGAGGAGGTGTCGATTTGGAAGCAAACGAGCTCTTGTAGAGTCGAGGCAAGCCAGCCCTGACCCCACGGCGGAGCAAGCTTTCATCATCAACCACCCCGTTTGAGGCAGCACCAAGCACGCCAACAGCTTCAAGAATGTTGCTCTTGCCTACCCCATTGGCACCAATGAAACAGTTAACCCTGCCAAGCGAAATAGTCTCTGAGTAGATGGACTTGAAGCCATCAATTTTCAATGTGCGAATCATCATACCAAGCGAATTTTTCCGGTTAAGAGGTTGTGCATCATTCCCTGCTTGAGATGGCGAGATTTCTCAAGCTTTACTTCCAGCACGTCAATTTCTGAATCCATATCCATCAGTATCTCCGCGATGGCGGCTTGTTCAGGATAAGGGGGAACTGGCAGCGTCAGTTTCGGGATGTTCGATTTACTGATACCGGAAACTTTTGTACCAACTGCAAAAAACAGGAATTGCTGGTGGATGTCTGCTGTTTGAAAACAGTAACGCCGATACTCATGGGTCAGTTCGGATGTTTTGCTCTTGGCTACAATAGTGTGTAGCCCTGCTATAAATGGAATGTCATCCTTGTTCACGACCACGATGTACCTGCTTGTACCTTCGTCATCTTCTGAGGCATCAACGAATACGACATCACCATCTTCAAGCAGCGAATTGGACGCGATT
>CAIJWE010000065.1 GCA_903824295.1 uncultured Chlorobiaceae bacterium | reverse complement strand
TATATATTAAAAAAAATAAAACATATATTATATATAGTAATCGAAAAACATAAAAAGCAAAAATATTTGGACAATCAGGGAGGAATTATCATGAAAAAGAACATTATAGCAATCTCCTGTTTGGCGGCGTTGGTCGCTTTCGGAAGTGATGTCAGGGCAGATGGTACAACCAGCGCTACGGCAAAAATCATTGGCTCACTAACCATTACCAAGGATGAAACGACCTCTACATCTGGTGACTTGGCATTTGGCTCAATTGTGCCAAATGCAATCGGCGGCACGGTGGTCATCAATCCTTTTGGCAGTGGCGCGCGTACACCTTCGGGTGTGCAGGTTATTTCCTCAACCTTTGGCCCGGCAGCATTTACGCTCTCCGGTGAAGCGAATGCAACCTACGCAGTAACATTGCCTTCAACTGCCACGATCACCAAAACTGGGGGCACGGAGACGATGACGGTGGATACCTTTACCTCCACATTATCAGGAACAGGACTCGTCGTAACGGGTACGCTGGTTGGAACAGGAGGTTCATTCAAGGTTGGCGGAAAACTGCACGTTGCGGCCGATCAGACTCCAGGCTCCTATACCGGTACGTTTATGGTGACCGCAGCTTATAACTGATTTTTTACCGTAACATCAAGAATCCATTACTCCCTTTTGGCACAGCCATTTCGACTTCTGTCTTTTTGGAAAGTAATGTTCTCTTTTGTAGAATGAAGTTTGAATGTGCCACACCTGTTTGTTCACAGCAACAATCAGGAAAACGGCACTGAACAGATACTGGCCAAGAGCCAGATTGTCATTGAATAATTTTTTCAGCGTTTTACAGCGTCCTCTCCTCTTCCTTTTCTGGCTCTGCATTCTAAACGCCTCTGCAACAAGGCTTCTGCATGGTGAAGAGGGCAAAATTGCAGGGTCTCCAACGACCCTCAGTGATGACTTTATGCTGCTCTGCGTCGTTCGGCTTGGCGGATCGACCCTTGAGGGTAACCTCGTCACCTACACCGCACCACCGGGTCATTTTCTCCCCCTTGGCGAACTCAGCCGCACGCTTGAGCTCGGCATTACGGTCGACCCAGCCAAAGGGAGCGGTACGGGCCATGTGGCCACCCCGTCACAACCATTCACCCTCAACATGGGCACCTCCTCCATTACCGTCTCCGGCAAATCATACCGGTACGACCCGGCACTGGTGGTTGCCATGACGGACGATATCTATATTGAAAGCAAGCTGCTTGCCGAGTGGCTTTCGATGCGTATTGAGGCCAACCGCCTTGATGCGGCGATCGACATCCGCCCTTTTGTGCCGCTCCCCTTACAGGAGCGGATGGCGCGCAGCCAGCGCGGCCCGAATACCTGGGGTTATGGTAATTACCAGGATTCCGGCTACCCAATGCTCGACACTCCCTACCGACTTCTTGCCGGGCCCAGCATCGACCTCTCTCTCTCCTCTTCGATGACCGGCGAGGGATTTGAAAAAATTAATCCTGGGAACAACAGCTATTACACCCGCCTAACGGGCGATTTTCTCTGGATGAGCGGGCGCCTTGATCTTTCAGGCCAGATTGCGGCTGTCGGGAAATCAATTATAGGAATTAATAACGCCTCCCTGCTCCTTGAGCGAGAACATCCTTCAGGCGGCATGTTGTGGCTGCTCAATGCCCGTAAATTTGCCATCGGTGATATCCAGCCCGAAAGCCTGCCGCTCATCGGCGGTAGCGTCGGGGCTGGATTTATGATCAGCAACTACCCCTTGAATCAATCCTCATTTTTTGACAAGCTCACACTGAGCGGTTTTTTGGCCAAGGGGTGGGATGTGGAGCTCTTCAGTAATGCTGACCTGCTCGATTACCGCCCGTCAAATCCGCAGGAAAGTTACGCGTTTGTCGATATCCCGCTCGTCTATGGGCTCAATGAACTGCGGCTGATCTTCCACGGCCCCCAGGGCGAAAAACGGGTCGAAAGCCATATCTACAATGTCGGGCGCAACATGATCGAACCGGGAAGCTTCAACTACCAGATCACCGCATCCGACGCATCGCAGCGTTCACTGCTCACCTCACCAGTCGGTGAACGGGCGCCGCTCATGACATGGAAAAGCACCTTTGGCCTCTTCAAGTGGCTCACGGCGACCAACTATCTTGCTTCAGCACTCATCGGCAGCGAACGGCAAAACTTTGCAGGGGCAGGTATCAGCGGCTACCTCAGGATGATACAGCTCGACCTGCAGATGGCCAAAAACCTTGCTACAGGCTTGCAAGCCCGGCAGGCAGGCGCCCAGACGCGCCTGGGGCCGATCAGCCTCTCCGCCACAGTGCAAGAGTATGACAAGGATTGGCAGACAACCACCAGCACTATTTCTTATCTGAGGAAGTGGGATCTCCGCGTTGACGGTTTCAACCCCCTCTTCTTTTTAACCAATTCGCGCTTCTCCATGTCGTTGGCACAGACTGAGTATGACGAGCTTCGAAAATCGAAAAGTGCCGTCTTGACGAGCAGCCAGCGAACATGGGGCATCGATCACCGGCACACAATTACCTTGGATCGGATAGGGAATGGTGATACCGAGAGTGATGCTGTTTCGGGCAGTTCTTATGCAAGCATGACGCTTAGAAGCCTCGCCTTCAGGGCTGAAGTCAACTATCAGCTTCTCCCGGTGAGGGTGATCAGCACACTTGGTACCACCTGCGAACTGCGTCTGCCACATGAGTGGCTGCTGGTCAACAACATCGCCTACACTCCCCTGAGCAATGCATGGACAACTTCTATAGGGCTCAACCATACCTTCAGTGCAGTAGCAATGGGAGTTACAGGCAACTATATTTCCAGCGGAGTATGGAGTGTAGGTATCCAACTCTCAACCAATATCAGTCACGATTCAAAAGGCGGCCAATGGAAAACCGATGGAAGTATGAGCAGCCAGCAAGCCGCCGTTTCCGCCCTTGCCTATCTCGACAGCAACCGAAACCGGGAGTTTGATTCAGGTGAGAGCACCATCAAGGATGCGGGATTTTTTGTCAACCAGCAAAGCCACCGTACTGTAACCGGTCCAAACGGCATTGCCTTTCTCCAGGGGATTTCGCCAAACACTCCCACCGATATCGCCCTCTCGGCGGGAACACTGAAAGAGTTGCTCTGGGTGCCTGCCGATAAGGGTGTGCGCGTGGTGCCCAGGCCGGGCTATGCCGTGCAGGTAAAAATTCCGGTATGGGTAACGGGTGAAATAAGCGGTACGGTCTACAGAAAAAAAGAGGGTATTGACAGTCCTGCTTCAGGGATCAACATAGAAGCCATCAACATGGAGGATAAGGTGATCGGGAAGACGAGGTCAGAATATGACGGAGTCTATATTCTCGGAGCGCTGCCAACCGGCAAGTGCATTGTGCGCATCTCGCCCGATCAGGCGGCAAAACTGGGCACAAACTCACCAGTGCAGCAGGTAACCATTCCGCCGGAGGGCGATTATATCGACAATGTCAATCTGGTGCTCGAAGAGCTTCCCATCGAATCGACCGAAATTGCCCCGGCTGAACCAACTGGAGGAACTCCCGTCGACACCGGCAAAGAGAAGCCTGTTCAAACTCCCTGACCTTGAACAGTGAAAACTATTATGCATTCCCGGTTTGCTTTCATCGAAATCATTTATACCTTTGTAGGTGGGGGTTTCTATTCATCCTGATATCAGCCTCACGGCGAAGTAATTAAACATTATTATCATCGTTTTGGGTAGGTGGGTGTCTCCGTCACGGAAGTAAAATGGGAGGTTATTACCCATGAAAAACAAAGTTATAATTCTCTCCTGCCTGTTGGCAATGCTCTATTCCGGAAATGAGGCAATGGCAGCCGAGGCCAGATGCACGGCAACCATAATGACCGCAATTTCTGCTTCAAAAAACGAAGAATCTAATACCGGTGGCGATCTTGCTTTTGGCGTCATTATTCCAGGTGAGTCATCGGGTACGGTGACGATTTCGCCGTCAACCTCCAACCGCACGTATCAGGGCGGTGTCGCGCTTGTAGCCTCAATCTCCGGAGCCGCATCATTCAATGTCTACGGAGGTGCCAACACCGTCTTCACCATTGCGTTACCCGATACTGATCCCATTATCTCCAGTGGCAGCAACACCATGAAGGTACAGAGTCTTACCGTATACCCCCCTGGATCGGTAACACTTGATAATCTGGGTAAGGCGACATTCAATGTTGGAGGAACGCTGATCGTCGAAAAACTCCAGGCGATAGGCAGTTACACCGGCAGCTTTATCGTCACGGTGGCCTATCAGTAAGCTTTCTCTGGAAAAACAGTGCAGCAATTACCCTTCCTGCGTTGCTGCACAGACTGCCACTCGCCGTGGCCGAGGCAATTTACCCCTTTTAACAGACCCGGAATAAACGGAACGGATCTCCATAGCCGTATTTTCTACCATAATGCAGCTCACCCGGCAATTCCTACCTTTTTGTAGCTCTTTTCAGCCTTCTTCGCCAGAATAATAATGACCCAACCTTTTGTAATACTGTCTCTTGGGTCCATCATCATTTTTTGGCACGATACTTGCTTTTAAAATAGAAGAGGAACATGAAAAGAGTCAAAAAAAACAACGGGAGAGATCATGAGCACTGCCAGCACCATATACGGCGACCTTTCGGGTGTCGAGTTCCGCACCCTCTATTCTAACGGCAAAACGGATGGCTGCCTGGTCACCGAGGCTAACAGCCTGACCACACCCTACGGCACGCTGGTGCCCCAATACGAGGCGGAGGACATGGGGCGGCGCGCGGTTAAACCAATGTACTTTTATAAAGATGGTGCGCTGAAATCAATTGCCCTGCAATCACAAACCATCCTCAAAACAACAGTCGGGCCCATACCTGCCGAACTGGTGACCTTTCATAAAAATGGAAGCATCAAACGCATTTTTCCGCTTGATGGCAAGCTGAGCGGCTTCTGGTCGTGGAAGAACGAATTTGCCCTGGCCACGAACCTTTTCTTCCGTTCGCCGGTGGGAAACCTTTCGGCCAAGGTGATCGGCTTGCAGTTTTACGAAAGCGGCGCGCTGAAAAGCATCACTCTCTGGCCGGGCCAGACCCTGACGATTGAGACGCCTATGGGAGAAGTCACGGTGAGAAAAGGGCTGGCATTCTATGAGTCCGGGGCAATCCGCTCCTTTGAGCCACTCAAAAAAATGGAGATTCTTACCCCGATCGGGATGATTACCTCATACGACAACGAACCGAACGGCATTCACGGTGACGTCAACTCGGTGCAGCTTGCTCAGGACGGCTCCATTGAAGCGCTCAGTACGGTAGACCATGCTATCCATGTTTCAGCTTCAGGAGATGCAGGGAAACTCTTCCATCCCGGAGTAAAAAATAACGTCTGTGGTGATGAGCGCAAGGTGAGCATACCCATGAAAGTACGTTTTGAAAAGAACCAGGTCATCTTTCACGACAACCCCGCCTTCTCCTTCGACATCAGGGAGTACCGCTTTGAAGTACGAATGATGGACGCCGTAACGAAGGAGCCGGCATATTCCTGCTCGGAATAAAAGAGTGCCATTCATTCCCAGACCTTGACCGCATTCACGCCTGCAACCCAGCCGGTGGAGAATGCGGCCTGCAGGTTGAAGCCGCCAATTTCTCCGGCGTAGTCGAGAATCTCACCACAGAGAAAAAGGTTTGGTACAACCCTTGAACAGAGGGTTTTGGCGTTAACCTCTCCGAGCGAAACACCTCCTGCAGAGATTTCGCCCTGATCAAGCGGCACGTCACGCACGCTGCCAAGCGGAAATCGCTTAAGCACCGAGAGCAGCGACTGCCGATTCTCCTTTGTAAGTCCGCTCCAGGTCACATCGTTTTCGAGGCCCGCATGACGCATGATGAAGGGTACCAGTGCCGTGGGAATCGTGCCATACGGGGCCGCTCCAAATGAACCGCTGTGTGGTGCTATCGGGCACCCCTGCAAAAATTTGCGGATCATCTGTGTGCCACTCTTGCGCGCCTGTTTCAACAGCTCAGCCTCAAGCTCAGCGCTGCTTTGCTGCGCAAAAAGATCAGCAAAGAGAGCGCAATTACCCGACACACCCATCAGTTCAGCAACATCGCGCGAAAGCGAAAGAGCCGCCGGGCCACTGAAGCCACGGTGCGTAAAGAGCAGGTCACCACGACGCTCCACACACCGCCCACCGGCAGAGGCAACCAGTGTAATTGAGCGGAGCGCCAGCCCGGAAAGAGAGGCGGGAGGAGCTTTTTGTGTATAAAGTGGTGCCAGAGCAGCCGAAGGCTTTGTTATGGAGTGGCCAAGCGCACGGGCAATTGCAAGGCCGTCACCCGAAGTACCGATTCTTGACCAGGAGACTCCACCGGTTGCAAGAATGAGGCAATCTGCCGTAAAAACCGTGTCGGCAGTGGTCACAACAAAGAGCTCGCCCTTGCGTTCGACACGCCGGACCCGGCAGGAATAGTACTGCTCGACCCTCGACTCCCGCAGCAGCTCCTCAAAGGCGCGGGCCACCGTCACCGCATCTCCGCTGAGGGGAAATACCTTACCGTCAGGGCGCTCTTCGGTCTCAACACCATGCGAACTCAGGAGGGCAAGAAGGTCGCTGTTTGAAAAGCTGTACAAGGCGTGACGCAAAAAACGCGCTTCATTGCGACGCAAAAAACCCTGCTCAAGCAGCTCTGCCGGAGTTCCCCGGTGCGTCACATTACATTTGCCTCCCCCCGATATCCTGATTTTCGTTCCCGGACGGGCATTCCGTTCAAGGATGGTTACGGAGCAGCCCTTGCCGGAAGCTTTAGCGCTCCGGCGTGCGGCAATGGCCGCCGACATCCCTGCTGCACCAGCGCCAATAATGAGAATTCTGGAATGCGGTTGGCCCGCTGTTACTGCTGTGGTTTCTTTGTTGTTCATAGTGAGGGTAAAGTTACTCCGTGCCGGGAAACGTGCAAGTGCTCTTTTTCACCGCCTTCGCGCCAGAAACATGCAAGCGCTCACTCCTGCGCCATCACCCTCATGCCGTCTTTGAGTTCATTGGTGGGATGCACCACCACCCGCTGCCCAACGTTGACCCCTGCAAGCACCTGCGCCTGCAAAGTCCCCCGCATCCCGACTGTCACGCCCTTTTCAACCGCCCGGCCATCCTCAAGAACAAAGAGATGCCACCCCTCTTTGCCCCGAAAAAGGCTGCTGACCGGCACCTGGAGCACATTGGCCGCTTCACGCAGCACAATGCTTGCCTGAACACGGAAGTTATCGCCGAGCAGTGGTTCATTCCGGCTGAGAACAGCCACAATGTTCACCCGTTTCTCTTCGATGCCGAGTGCTGACGTTTTGGTAAAGGCGGCAGGGCCGACCGTTTTCACCACCCCCTGCAGCTCCCTCTCACCGCCCCAATCCATGATCACCACGCGGTTTCCCGGCTTTACCCTGATGGCATCTGACGAGAGCACATCAATAACAATTTCAAGGGCCGAAGGATCACCGATATCAACAAGCGGGGAACCGGCACCCACAACCCGCTCGCTCTGTTCGTGAATGCGAAGCACCCGCCCATCAACCGGTGAGAGCGCCGTTACCGGTTTTTTTGACAACTGCTGATCAACAACAGCCTGAAGCGCACCAAAGTTATAGCGGGCAGCTTCAACCCCTGAACGAGCCGCCTCACCCTCTTTGCGCTGAGTTTGGGCCTCGTTCTCTGCAAGCTCATAAGCCTCTTTTGAAACAGCCCCCTCACCATAGAGGTTACGATAACGCTCGTAGCGGCGTTCTGCCTGTGCAAGCGAGAGCGCAACCCGGCGTTGCCTGGCCACCGCCTCGTCAAGGGCTGCACGGGCCGCGGCCGACCTCGACGAGGCTTCACGATATGCACGGCTGTCGAGCTGGGCTGGCAGCAGCGAAGCCACCACACTCCCCTTGCGAACGCTGTCACCCTCTTCAAGCGCCACCCGCACCAACTGCCCGCTTACCGGAGCGGCAACCACAAAACGGTCATTCACACGGGTCACTCCCTCCCCTTCAAGCGTGACCTGCAGCGGGCCACGACTCACTACGGCGGAATCCACAGGAAATGGAGATGGCCGGAAGACAAAAAAGAGGATAAGTGCCGCCACAGCAACGGAGATCGCGGCAATGCGCTGTGTTTTTGAGAGTACCATAAATCTATTCCCTTGTTTTTAAAACCTCGACCAAATCAAGAGCCGTAAGCCGCCTTCTGACAAGCACGGCGGAGACAACCGAAACAAGAACAATAACCACAAAGGCAAAGAGAAAGTTAAAGGAGCTGAAAACCAAAGGTAGCCGGTAAAGTTCCGAACTGAGTGCACGGGCAAGCAGTGCGGAGAGTCCGATGCCGATCAAAAAGCCTACCGGTACGGCCGCCATCGTCAACAGCGCCTGCTCACCAAGCAAAATAAAGGAAATTTCCCCTTTTGTCATACCGAGTACCCTGAGGCTTGTCAGTTCGCGTGCCCGCTCGGAAAGGGAGATACGAGCGCCATTATAGACCACCGCAAAGGCAAGTATACAGGCAAATGAGGTGAGAATGAGGGTTGAGGTGTTCATACTCTGGGCAATAAGATCATCAAAACTCTGCTTCATCGCCTTGAGCATCATGATGCCCGAAACTCCCGGCATACCCTTGAAGGTGGTATAGAGCTTCCCCGCCTTTGCCGGATCGAGACGCAGATAGGCCGCATTCAGTGCTCCTCCATCCCCCGCCAGACGGTTCAGTGCCCCAAGATTCATGTAAGCCGAGAGACCGAGAATTTCATCAATGGTGCCGCTGACAAACAACTCCCGGTGAAGCTGGCGACCCTGCAAAAAATCAACCTGCAATTTGTCGCCTGGCTTTACACCGAGCAGCGTTGCAAGCGTGGAGGTGAGCAGAACGCCCTCAGGAGGAAGGGTGAGCTGACGGTTCGCCTTGTCAACCAGTCGCTGCAACCCCTCTGCCGACTCCATCCCCTTGATCGACTGCCGACGGACGCGGTGGCCGAAACTCATCTTTACCGGCTCTTCGCGATAGTATTCGTGCTCAACCACCCCATTGAGCGAGGCGATGTTAAAGCGAACCGAGGGAGGCATGGGGTTATTGAAAATCACCGTTACATCCTCGCGGTGCTTCTCGTTGAACTCCACCTGCACCATCCGGTCAAGGGAGTCGTAGGTATAACGGCCCGCAATAAGAATTGCGACGGAAAGGGAGATCATCAGCACCGAGAGAGCCGCTTTCCACGGGCGGCGCTCCAGGTTACGCACAATAATGCGCAGGGAAACCGGAATTTTTTTGCGCAACGACTCCCGATCAAAAATACCCGGTTTGTAGAGCACCGGGGAGTCCGGGCGCATCGCCTCAGCCGGAGGAAGCCGCACCGCACTGCGTACTGCGCCAAGTGCGCCAATAATGGCCGCAGCAAAACTCAACAGAACCGAGAGGGCGACATCTTCAAAACGGAAATAATAGACCAGCTCGGCAAAATTGTAAAATTCCGCATAGATATTCATCAGCCCCCTGCCAAGCCACGCACCGAGCAGTGTGCCAACAACCGCCCCGAATGCCGTGGGGATCATGGCAAAACCAAGATAGTGCAGCCCGACGTCCTCATTGGAGTAGCCCATAGCCTTGAGCACAGCAATCTGGTCGCGCTGTGTAGCCACAATACGGCGAAGTACAATATTGAGCAGAAAGACCGCCACGGCAAGAAAAACAACCGGAAGAAAGGTAATCTGGATGCCGACCTGCTTGATCTCATCAACAATAAAGCGGTCTGAAAGATGCTCGCTCCGCCCGTAGGCGCCAAGCGAACCGTAGCGTTTGAAGAGGTTGTCGAGCCGCATGATGACATCTTTTTCCGATGCCCCGTGAGCCAGCGTCAGCGACATATCATTGAAGGCACCGCTCATGTCGAGCGCCGACTCAAGCGAGCGACGCCCCATCCAGAAGACCCCGAAGCGGCGCTTGTCGGGGAAAAAAGAGCCAGGCTGCACCTCATAAATATACTCGGGCGAGAGCCCCATACCGACAATCAGCAGATTCCTTTTGCGACCGTTGATTACCGCACTGATCCGGTCGCCGGGAGCAAGGTGGTTGGCTTCGAGAAAGGGTTTGCTCGCAATCACCTCTTCAGGCTTGCCCGGCTCAATATAACGGCCCTTTTTCAGAAAGAGATCATTCAGCGCCGGAGTGCGGTAGTCAGGAATCGAGACCAGCCGGGCGGAGGCGGGTTCATCAAGCCCCGGCACATCAAGGGTAACATCAGCCGTAATGCGCGTGCTGACCGATGCCACCCCCGGAATACGGCTCACCGTTTCGCGGTAAAACTCCGGGGCACGCTTCACCTGCACAAAAACATCCGCAAACCGAAACCGGTTATAATAACGTTGCCGCGAAGCCTCAAGCGAATACTTCACGCTGCTCATGGAGACAAAAACCGAAATACCGCAGGCAACAACAGCCGCAACGGCAAGCATCTGCCCCTTGAGGCGCATCAGTTCACGCAGCAACTTTCTCTGAAGGGCTTTCATCGCTCCTCCTACCAGACCAGTTCTGAGGGTGACATCCGGGTGATGTTCCGCCGATCCTCGGAGAGTTCCCCGCTCCGTAAACGCACTACTCGGTCAGCCATCCCGGCAATTGAAGCGTTGTGGGTAATGACGAGAGTTGTCGTACCCAGTTCGCGATTGACCTTCTCGATCACATCAAGCACCAGCTTGCCCGTCTGGAAATCAAGCGCACCGGTAGGCTCGTCACAAAGCAACAGTTCAGGCCGCTTCGCAACCGCCCTCGCAATGGCCACCCGCTGCTGCTCCCCGCCGGAGAGCTGCGCCGGAAAATGGTTCAGACGGTCACCAAGGCCAACCAGCCGGAGCGCCTCCTCCGCATTCATCGGATTGTCGGCAATCTCAGTCACAAGCTGCACATTTTCAAGCGCCGAAAGGCTTGAAATCAGATTATAGAACTGGAAGACAAAGCCAATGGAACGGCGACGGTAAGCGGTCAACTCCGCCTCAGTAGCCGCAGTAATCTCTCGCCCGTGAAAAAAAAGTTTACCCGAAGAGGGCACATCAAGACCCCCGATAATATTGAGCAAGGTCGATTTTCCGCTGCCGGAAGCACCGAGCAGCACCGCCAACTCCCCCGCATGAAACTCCAGCGAAATATGCTTCAGCGCATCAACCCGCACCTCCCCCATCGTGTAGGATTTCGACAGGTCGGTGATTCTGAGCACCTCAATGTGCTGCCCTCTGTCGAGCGGATTATCCGGTATGGGAGATATTGGTATCAAGAGCATGCACAGCTCTTGTTATAGAAATTTTCGCTTGAGAGCGTCACTGATTGCCTCGACTGAGAGTGCTTTTCTCTCCGATTTAGTCCGAAAATTTCACGAACCTCTTTCGGTATGGTAACTTGACCGTTGTTCGTCATTGTTGCAATAGCCATCGTCGAACTCCTTACTCTATTAATGGGTTCTTACTCAATGGTAAGGAATAATAAAAACAGATTTCAAAACAAAGAATATTCGGCAACCATCAAGCAAGCACACGACCCTCATTCCGGCAGGGTAACCTCCCCGATGATGCGGTCAAAATCAACCTGGAAAGAGGGCTCTATCTTGTTAAAGCTGTCGCGTCCTTCAGGCATGGTGTGAATTCCTTTGGGCAGGCTCTCATGCGCCATAATATACTGACTAAGATAGCTGGTGAGTCGGTAGTATCCACTCGGCTTCCCGGTTGACTCAAGCACTGGCTTGCCTGCGGCCCAACCCTCAACGATTTGCTCAATTGTCGCCTGATAGAACGCCTTTTTCCTGTTTCGTTCCAGACTTTTCTGCTCTTCTTTTCCCATCGTTACCGTCGTGGCAAGTTTTGTTTTCGGGAACGCACTCATTTCAGTATCCGTATTTATTGATTCAGTCATTTAAGCATCAGACCCTAATATAAGCATACCTGCCCTTTTTCTCTGTACCAGCACGATGACTGTTTGAGAATCTTGTCTCCCATGTTTTATCCCGGGTATACGAGCAGTGTATCTTGCGATCACCGCTATTCGACAGGATATCTGACCGGATCATTATTCCCCTTTTTTTTCTTGTTCCGACAAGAGTCACCGCAGAAAACTCTTCTGGTAAGCGCTCTTGCAACCTCTGAAAATTTCTTATTTTCCACAAGATTTCAACGCCTGACTCGCTGCTTCAGATCCGGCATACACCCTCATTCCAACAGCAAAAAGCTTATGAACGTCAACCTCTTCGTTATCATTTTTGTCGTGCTTCTTTTCGGCGTAATGGCCGGCTTGGCAATCGGTCTCTTCATTGCAAAAAGAGCTTCGGCAGGCCGGGATAAGCTTGTTACGATCGGCCCATCAACCGTAAGCGGGCGGGGTGCTTTTGCCCTGAAGAAGATCAACGAGGGCGACATTATCGAACGCTGCCCTGCCCTTGAGGTGACTGACCAGGACATCGGAGGTGAACTGCTGAACTATGTCTTTTACGGAAGTACGGAGAGCTCACGGCTGGTGGTGATGGGCAACGGGATGCTCTTTAACCACTCATCAACACCCAACGTCGCCTATTATCGCGAACAGGGCGAACTCGGGGTGGAACTTGTCCTCTATGCGTTGCGCAACATCAACAAGGGCGAAGAGCTTTTCTACACCTACGGAGATGACTGGTGGGCCACCAGGGCATAATGCACAGATTCACAGGCGACTTGAGAGAATCCGCTTCATGGCGGCATCATCAAGCTGCACAGCATTGCTCTTGCTGCGGGTAGCGGCAACAACGCCATCAAGATCATCCAGAGCGAGCCCGAAAGTGCGCAGCCGGGGAAAAGCGAGCAACTCCTGCCACTCTTCAAGCGTTTCCATCAACCGTTCGCATCCTGCATGAACATCCCTGTCGGTAACTCCCGAGAGTATGTCGCCAGCCTTTGCATATTTCTGCAATGCCGGATGACTCTCAGCAATGGCACGGAGCTGGAAAATATTCTCCCGTGTCGCTTCGGCAAGGAGAGTTGCGCAAAGGGTGCCGTGAGGTATGTCGATCAAGCCACCAACCGACGAGGCAAAGCCGTGCACAATTCCAAGACCGGCATTGGCAAGCGCAATCCCCGACATCAGTGCGGCATAGGCAATATCAGCCCGCAGAGCGCTGTCGCCTGAGCCATCAGTGCAGGCTGAAAGAAAGGAGCAGCCGAAGCACTCAAGCCCGCTGCAGGTGATGGCGTCAGTATAGGGTGTTGCAAAGGGAGAGGTGAGCGCTTCAAGAAGCTGGGTACAGGCGTCCATCCCTGATGCCGCCGTCAGTTCCGGCGAAACACTCACCATCAGTACCGGGTCGATCAGGGCAATATCGGGCACAAACGCCGCATGGCGAAGGGAGCGCTTGAAACCGTTCCGGCCAACCCGGCTGATGACGGCATTGTTCGTCACCTCGCTCCCGGTACCCGACGTTGTCGGTACGGCAATAAAGGGAACCTTCCGCCCGTCATGCTGCATGAAACCCTCCTGCCCCTCAATAAAGCGTTCAACAGGAAGACCACAAGGCAGCATGGCTGAAATGGCCTTGCCCGCATCAAGCACACTACCGCCACCGACCGCCAGAACAACAGCAATCGCAAGCGACCGGTACTCTGAAACAGCCGCGTCAACAAGTTCAGGTGAAGGCTCCCGGTCAACAGCCAGATGACAGGGACACAGTCCTTCATTTTTCAGGCTCTCCATCAGCTCCGTCAAACGGCCTGAGCGCTGCAGGGCCGTGTTTCCGGTAACAACCAGAATATTTTTGCCTTTGCCAAAAGTTGCGGCAAGTTCTGCAAGCTCCGAAAAGCGCCCGACGCCAAAATGAATTGCCGGGAGCGGCAGCAGGGAAAAATCAAGGGGAGGGGTTGGTGTCAGCATCATGGCATCTCAACAGTCAAGCTGGGAATAAACCGCTCCATCACCCTGCACGAGGAGTCAAAATCCTCCTGAGAAAAAATCTCCATGGTAAAGACTCGGCTGGCCAATGGCTGACGCGCAAGTTCACCCATCAGCAGTTCAAGCGCCTCGGGTTTCAGATAACTCAGGGAGTTGTGATCTTTACCGTCAAGAGTGCCATGAACGTGCAGCACTTTGGCATATCGGAGGTATCGCTTGAGATAGTCCGCAGTCGGGAATCCGTAGTATTCAAGGTGGCCCACATCAAGCGTAACGGAGAGGCCGAACGCTTCGACTACAGGCCAGACAAGCTCAAAGGGATAGTTGAGATTTTCAACACAGAATTCTGATGCCGGTACAGCGGTAGCTTGCAGAAGCATGGTTATGGAATCGCGCAGCGCCTCCGTAAAGAGTCTCTTTTCCTCTGCTGAAAATCCGTTGATATCAACACCCGGCCCCGCCTCAAAGTGCATGACACAGGCTGATTTCGGCAGATCGCGGGTCAGCTCGATAATGCGCAGACATTTGCCGACTGAGCGCTCTCGCTCCCGGCGGTCAGGATGGCCAAGATAGACATCAAGCGGGAGGTGCACCGAGTAGGTCAATGCATTCTCTTCGGCCAACTCCGCAAGCTTCTGCATATCAGCGGGCGAAGGCAGATTGCTGAATTCATCCGACTCAAAGAGTACCAGCTCGATATCGTCCACCTTATCCTTGAGAAATTCAACATTTGGAATAATATCGGCAGGAATGATATAGGAGCTTGTCCCGAAACGAAAGGGAAATTGCTGTTTACAGGTCATGGTGGTCAGTGGTGTGGTTGTTGCTGAAGCTGGGTCATCAGCTCATGAATGGAGTTCCAGTTGAGGGCCCCGGCACGTTTCAGGCGGGCGGCAAAATCAACCGCCGCTTTGCCTTCGGTATAGTCCCTCTCTCCGATACCGGCAGCGAGTAAAACCATTTTCCCCCGTTGAATGGCCGCTTCGGCAAGCTGAAGGTTGACAAGGTTTCCGGAGCCGAAAGGCACCTGGCTGAGTACGACTGCGTCAGCGCTCGAAATCATCTCCATCGCCTTTGCAATGGCCGCAGCGCCGACCGGCGAAAAGGGCTGCTCAAGCACAGCCGGAATGTTGAGCGCTCTGGCCGCTTCGGCATCTGAATCAAGGCGGTTCAGGACTCCGGTCGTCACCTCATACCCCTCAATGAGGAGCCTGCGGTAGAGCTCAATACCGCTGCCCCCGCCGGCAATAACGTGAACACTTTTCTCCAGCTTCCTGCGTCGCCTCAAGCTCTCAATTGCTCCCGATACCTGCAAATAACCAGTATAGGGATCCTGCTGCACCGTAAGGTCACAGTTATAGACCCGGCTGAGCAGTTCTGGATCCAGCACCTCGGCAGGGGTTCCCGCTTTTACAAGGGTACCGGCCTCCATCAGCAAAAAGCGGTCCGAGATTCCGGCAGAGAGCGTCAGGTCATGGCTCACCAGCAGAATGGTCATCCGCTTTTCACGGTTGAGGTTCATCAGAATCTGGAGCACCTCTTGGCGGTGGTTGATATCGAGATGGGAGATCGACTCGTCGAGCATGATGATCCTGGGCTCTTGCGCAAGCACCATCGCCAGGGCTACGCGCTGCTGCTCTCCCCCGCTCAGCTCGGAAAAAAAGCGGTCACGAAGACCAAGCACATCGGTATAAATCATGGAGCGCTCAACAAGGTCATGATCAAGCGAAGAGGGAGTGCCCCACCGACCCATTGAGCTGATTCGACCGTTCATCACAATCTGGCTGACGGTAAAGGCCATGGGTGAATCGATTTTCTGCGGCACAACACCAAGCAGTGAAGCCCTGACGGCAGGCTTGATACGCTGCACATCTTGGCCGAAAAGCTCAACCGTGCCCGAGAGTGGCTTCAGAAGTGCTGCGGCCGTTTTCAAAAGGGTGCTTTTTCCGCAGCCATTTGGGCCGATAAGGGAGACAAATTCCCCCTCTTTCACCCTGAAGCTGACGCTGTCGAGCACCCGCCGCTGCTTGTATCCGGCGGAAACATTGTTGAAGGTCAAGGCATCCTGTTCCATGCTTATGCTATCCATGCCTGTTGCATTCTCCGCTGAAGAATAATGAGAAAAAAGGGCCCCCCGGCAAGGGCGGTTACCACACCGACCGGTATCTCAACCGGAGCGAGCAGGGTGCGGGCAACGGCATCGCAAAGAACAAGAAAGGTTCCCCCGCCAAGAGCGGCCAGAGGCACGAGCTTGCGATGATCCGGCCCGAACATGGCACGCATGACGTGGGGCACAATAAGGCCGACAAAGCCGATCATGCCCGAAAGGGAGACGGCCGTTGCGGCCAGCAGCGTTGCAAAGAGGAGGCCAATGACAATAACAGCATCGGCACGCAATCCCTGATAATGGGCCATTTCGCGACCAAGCGCAAGGGCATTGAGCTGCGGGGAGAGCAGCCAGATTCCACCAAGAGCTGTACCGATAAGCCCGGCAGAGAGCAACTGCTGGCCGGCGGAGACCGGTTGCAAGCTGCCAAGCATCCACCAGATCACATTGTGCATCCCTTCAACACTTGCCGTTGAGACCAGAAACATGACAATACTCGAGCAAATTGAGCTGACAATCACACCACTGAGGATGAGGCTGTACACCGATGGCTGGCCACTTGATCCCTGACTTGCAATGCCATAGACCACCATCAAGGTCAGAACCGCGGAAACAAAAGCCACAACCGGCAGCCCGAGGGTGGAAAGCAGACCCGACCCCGCAAGAATGGTAAGCGTGGCCCCGAGACCAGCCCCGCCGCTCACGCCAAGCACATAAGGCTCAGCCAGAGGATTGCGCAAGAGCGCCTGAAAGACCACACCGGAGGCCGAAAGCGCCGCACCGGTCATCATCCCCATCAACAGACGGCTGAAGCGGAGCGAGAGAATCGCACTTCCTGAAGGGGACTGCAAATCAGGAATACCAATACCCGAAGGGCCAAGCAGCAGGGAGAGTGCAAGCAGCAGCGGAAATGCAGCAAGAAAGAGCGCAATCCTCAGCCCTGCCCTCACCTTGCCTTTACCGGTAAAGCTGTTATCGGCACATATCGGTGACCCCTTCATACCCATCAGTGTTCAACACCCTTTTGTGCCGCAATGCCCTGCTCATAGCCATGCTTGATCATCGTCATCCCGGTAACCGTATCGGCGGCGGCAACAAGAGCCTCCGGAGCATTCCGGCCCGTCATCACCACAATCTTGGCATCCCCTACTGAATGGAGTGCCTCAAGCAGAGGATCAAGAGGGATAAGCTTCTGGCCAAGGGCAAAACAGATTTCATCGAGCAGCACAAAGTCGTAATCGGGCGAATGAAGAGCCGCAATGGCTGCGTCCAGCCCTTTGCGGGCCGCAACCCTGTGCACCTCCATGCTTGGGCTTTCGGGGTCTCTCGGAAGAAATCCCGCACCGAACTGCTCCCACGCCACCCCATCAAGCTGGCTGAAAAACTTCTGTTCGCCGACGGAATCATCTGATTTTACAAACTGGATGACTCTGGCACGCATACCGTGGCCCAGTGCCCTTGCCAGCATCCCGAATGCTGCTGTACTTTTGCCTTTGCCGTTTCCGCTGAAGAGGAGGATTCTTGGTTGTCTCATGCAGTTTTTGAGTAGTTAATCTATTGATAGTAAAACATTAAAATACAGCCCAGATACTGGCGACTTATACGATTATAGCCTGCCTTGAAACTTTTTTTACTACAAATCATCTACAGGGTTTTGGTTTTCACCGTACAATTGTCAGGTTTTTGAATTTTTTAAAAACCTCAGCAGGTTTCTTCTTGATGATATAAATGCAAATATTTGTATCAAGCAAGTATTCCATTAGTCTAAAGATTCTCTATGTTGTTGATCTGGCTGGTTTCTTTCGTCCATAAAATCTGATGTAAAAGAATCTGTACTGTCAATCAAATTTTGCCAAGGGCTATGGTACGGAATGAGATATAGCGTATTACCCACTTTCTTGAGGTAAACTTTGTCATCATTTATCCTCATTTTTTTCGGAATCCTGATAGCTTGAACTCCTTTATTGTTTTTTATGTCAATTGTTTCCAATCCCATACCCAATGAATTTTAGAATTCAAAATTATTCAAGACGCCCGAAGTAGCTCTCCAAATGTACTGATTTTTCATCCTTATACGGACGAAATCATCTCTGGCTGATAGTAATCGAGCCTATCACGCAAATTGCACGATAATTCTGACCCCCACCCCAAGAACAAGAAACAACGCGGCTGTCAGGCGCATCAGCCGCACACTTTTGCGGATGGTGAGGGGCGAACACTCCCCCGACCTGATACCGAGCAGCGGAGCGTCATGAAACTCTCCTCCGTAACTTCTTGCACCGCCAAAGGTGACGCCAAGAGCTCCGGCAAAAGCGCATTCAGGATATCCTGAGTTGGGGCTTGCATGACGCCGCGCCCCCTGACCTACCGATGTAAAGATCTCAAAAAAGCGAAGGTTACTGAGTGCAGCCGCCAGCGCAATCACAACAACCGTCACCCTTGCAGGCAGATAATTTGCAAGGTCGTCAAGCTTGGCGGCCGCCCAGCCAAACTCAAGATAGCGTTCGTTTTTATAGCCGAAGGTGGAATCGAGGGTGTTGATGGCCTTGTAGGCAATTGCGCCGACAGGCCCAAAAAGCAGCGCATAGAAAAGAGGTGCGGTGACACCGTCAACACTGTTCTCTGCAACACTCTCCGTTGCGGCAAGCGCGATGCCCGATGGCGTCAAGGAGGCTGTATCGCGCCCTACCAGAAAGGATACCTTCTGGCGGGCCAGCTCAACGTCGCCTGCATCCAGCGCCTGCTCGACGGCCACAGCATGATCGCCAAGATCCTTGACGGCAAAGCAACTGTAAAGAAGATAAACAGCAACGGCCATCCCCGCCCACGGATGCAGCTTCGCTGCCAGCGTCAGGAGCAACCCGGCAACTCCGGCAGAACCGCCAACAACAATCAGAACAGCAAGAATACCCGCCAGCCTGAGCGGCAAGAGGGTGCGCCTCAGCAATGCTTCGCTCTGCATGGCAAGCCAGCCGATACCCTTTACCGGGTGAGGCATCCATCGCGGATCACCGGCAATGAGATCGAGCAGATAAGCCGCAAAAAAAAGAGTGTCAGCCATAACCATCTGCGCTCAGTTAGAAGATTGATGGCTGAAATGTTCCGGCAACGGGTTCGTTTTCGATGAGTCGGCTGTGGAACGCATGGACGAACGCAGTGCGTCAAGCAGACGATCATTCTCAACCGGCTGGCGGATGGCAAAGCGGAAATAGTTTTCCTCAAGGCCGGTAAAGTTTCGGCAATCCCTGACATAAAGTTGACGCTCAGCAAGCCATGAGAGCAACACATAGAGCGGGCTGCCTCCATTCCATTTGGCCAGAAAAAAATTGGCCGCCCCACCAGCAAGTTTTATCCCTTCAATCTGAGAAAACGACTCGGTGATTCTCTCCCTCTCTGAAAATATCATCGTACGCACCTCATCTTCATAGGTGCCGAACTCAAGGAGTAACGGGGCAACCGACTCGGCAATGGCATTGACCGTCCATGGCTCCTTGTAATGAAGCAGTCGTTGAATAAGCGTTGGATGGGCAATGATGGCTCCAAGACGCAACCCCGGCAACGCATAAAATTTGGTGAGCGAATGGAGCACAATGACATTTTTCAGTGCCATTACCTTGTCCATAAGGGAGTTATCAGGAAAGTCGAGAGTAAACTGTATAAATGCCTCATCAAGGATAAACCACTTCTCGGGAAAACGGCTTGCGAGCGCCATGATAATCTCCGGCGGCACCACCGTGCCTGTGGGGTTATTGGGGTTCGCCACAACAAAGGCATCGGCAAGAAGCAGAGCCTCGGCGAGCAGCTCAATAGAGGGTAACTGAAACCCGTTTTTGGCGACAAGAGGAAGAAACGTAATCTCTGCACCGACAAGCCTTCCGGCCCGTTCGTACTCATAAAAGGAGGGAGAGAGCAGCAGCATACGGCGAAGCCCCAGAGCCCTCGGCAAAAGATAGATGCCCTCAATCGCGCCATTGAGGGGAAGCACCATGCGGCCATCGAAACCAAACTTTCCTTTATAAAAATCTTTTATGCCCCGTCCATCAATCGAAGGGTAGCTCTGAAGTGAAAAGTTGTCGAGCGAAAGCGTACCGATGGGAGGAGCGATCGGACTGATATTGATGCTGAAATCGAGCACCGCTCTGCCATCCTGCGTCGCATGGTTAAGATGCGCTCCGCCATGCTGATGATGATAAAGAGTGGTCATGGAACTGAACTGTCAATGATTGTAAAAATTTTTTTCATGTCAAGGTTGCTTGAAAAGTGAGCCGCAAGAAGTTCATAGCTCTCCTGTCGACCCTTTTCATGCTTTTGCGGCCGGTACGATAACTCAACAAGGGAAAGAAACCAATGTTTTATAGCAGGCTCATCGAAAAAACCATGAAAATAGGTACCCATAACCCTGCCGTCACTGCTCACCGTTCCGTCAAGGTCATTCACCGGGCAGTTGTTCCGCGCCGTCATTTTAATAAAAGGATGGCATGTATCAGAAACAATGCTTCGGCCATGGTGAATCTCATAACCCGAAACGTCAACGGTTGTTCCGACTACAGTACCCCTTGCATTTGAAAGGCATTTCTCCTTTTCCAGCACCGTTTCAACATCAAGCAGGGCGAGGGCAGGGGTTGTACCAGCAAGGCCCTCAACACCGTGCGGGTCGGCGATGGAGTTTCCGAGCATCTGGTAACCCCCGCAAATACCCATGATAATCCCGCCCTCTGCCCTGAATGCCTCTATTTCAGCCTCCCAGCCAAGTGAGTACAGCCACTGGAGATCACCGCGCACATTTTTTGATCCCGGCAAGATGAGTGCCTTGTACCCCTTGAGTGGCCTCGGATAATGGAGATAATGCAGCGCCACTGCCGGGTCATGCTCAAGCGGCGAAAGATCGGTAAAGTTTGATATATGGGGAAAATAGATGGCGGCAATCCCGATTTTGCCCTTTTCAGGCCCGCCTGCGGGATCCACTTTGGAGGAGAGCGGTACAGCATCTTCGGCATCAATGGTAAACCCCCTGAAATAAGGAATGACCCCGAGCACCGGGACGCCGGTCATAGACTCAAGCATCTCTACGCCGTCACGGAACAGATCGACATCACCGCGAAAACGGTTGATGATCACCCCTTTGACCAGTGCGCGATCTTCAGGAGGAAGAACCGCAAGCGTTCCGACCACCTGGCCGAAAACGCCTCCACGGTCAATATCGGCAACAAGAATAACGGGGGCCCGAGAGAGCCGTGCGGTTCTGAAATTGACAAAATCGCGGTCGTAGAGATTCATCTCAGCGCAAGAGCCAGCCCCTTCGATCACCACCAGCTCGTGGTGCTCCATGAGCCGTTCAAGACTTTCTCGGGCTGCCTCGGCCCAGAAGGTGGTATCCCTGAAATAGCCTTTGGCCGTCTCTGTCGTGCAGACTTTGCCTTGTAGCACCACCTGCGCTCCGGTATCGGAGTTCGGCTTCAGGAGCACGGGATTCATATCAGGCGTTGGCACAACCCGGGCTGCCTCGGCCTGGACAATCTGTGCCCTGCCGATTTCAAAGCCGTCCGGGGTGACACCGGAGTTGTTCGACATGTTTTGAGCCTTGTAGGGAGCGACATCAATACCGGCATTGCTGAAAATCCGGCAGAGCGCCGTGGCAACAATGCTTTTGCCAACGTCAGATGCCGTACCAAAAATGGCAAGGGCCCGTGATTTTTTTGCAGCCATTACCATGTTTCGTGATGGACAAGGGAATTGAGTTCCATTCTTGGCAGCCAGCCGGCCTGCTCAAGCTCCGGCGTTGCATGAAAAAAGCTGACATAGCCGACGGTGAGATAGGCTACCGGCACAATGTGGTCAGGAATGCCAAGCGCCTCACGGATATGGTCATGATGGATGATGCTGACCCACCCCACTCCAAGGTTTTCGGCCCTCGCAGCAAGCCAAAGGTTCTGCACTGCACAGACCGAGCTGTACAGATCCATCTCCGGGTTCGCCGTCCGGCCAATCACCACCTCACCACTGCGAGATCGGTCACAGGTGACGCAGATGCCAAGCGGCGACTCCATGATCCCCTCAAGCTTGAAGGTGCGGTAAGCCTCCTGCTTTTCACCGCTGAACATTCCGGCAGCCTCCAAATGGGCAACTTCAAACCCGGCCTTTACTTTGCTGCGCGTCTCAACATCTTTCACCACAATAAAATCCCAATGCTGCATAAAGCCGACGCTTGGAGCATGGTGCGCCGCATCGAGAAGCCTTGCTATCACCTCGTCCGGCACCAGGTCAGGGAGAAACTGCCCCCTGACATCGCGCCGACTGTATATCACCTTGTAGAGCGCTTCGCGTTCCGCTTCTGTAATTATCATGTTCATAAGGGGTTCCATTTTTTTTTATGATCGGAAAAGGAGTGCCCGCATACATGAGCACTCCTTGCACAACGACGGAGGCGAAACTATATATCGCCACGGATACCAATGGTAACCGTTCTCCCGGGCATGGGATAGCCTTTTGCATACTGATAATCACGATCAAAAACATTATCGACTTCACAGGATATTGTTAAAGCCTTACCGTTTTTTTGTGACTCATCAAGAGCAAATTTTTTCGAAACCGTCATATTGGCAACAGCAAATCCGCCCTTGTTGACGAGCTCGGCAGGGTAGGAGTTCTCATAGTCTTCAATCATCGTAGCACCGGTATAGGCGACGTTAAAAACTCCGTTAAAGCCCCGTTGATCATGCAACCTCAATCCAGCAGTAGCATTCCACTGAGGGGTATAGAGCAGTAGTGCGTTCGTAGAATCATCACGATACGTTGTCAAATAGGTATAATTGACATAAGGGGTAACGCTCCATTCAGCGCCGAAAGGCTGAAGAGTTTTCGAAAATTCAGCTTCCAGGCCTGAAATCGTTGCTCCCCCAAGATTATGCCAGGTTGCATTTCCGCCAATACTGGTCGCCTGTATCTTGTCCGTGAAATCGGTCGTGAACCAGGTCAGTGAAGAGGTCAATCCCTTACTGGCAAGATCAATACCGGCTTCATAGGTTTTGCTTGTTTCAGGTTTGAGAGCGGCATTGCCAACATAATGTGTTCCCCACGGCGAAATAAAGTTGGCGGCAAGCTCATCGGTTGCCGGCATTCTGAAACCCTCTCCGTAAGAGGCCCGAAGCTTGATACTGTCGTGCAAATTCCATGCAACGCCAAATTGTTTAGTGATACTGTCGGAGCCCTGCTTTTGCTGCTCGGAAGATGCGAACCTTTGATACATAAGATTATAAGAATCAAAACGACATCCGGCTGAGAGCACAAGCCGTTCATCCATCAGAAATCCTTTAAGCAGCAAAAAGCCGGCTGGATTGTCGTACCCCGACTTAAACGGAGCATAAGGCGTCGAAATTTCTTCATACTTGACCCAATCGACACCGGTTGTAACTCTGAAAAAGTCATGATTGTAGGTAACCTGGGCCTGTGCACCCTTGTGATCAACATTTTTGCTATAGGGAATACCGTCATCATAACCATCAGGATTACTCACTGTCGGGTTGAAAAAGGTATACTTGTCTTGACCGGTAAAATATCGGGTCATCCAGGTAAAGTGCTTGTCGGCTGTTGAACCGTCATAAATGAAATCCAATGAATGGTTCTTCTGCACGGTGTAGTCATCAAAATCATTCTGACTCAGGTAAGATGGTGAGCCTGCCTTACCAACTTCGAAATGATTATAGACGACACCAATCCTGTTTCCTGGCAAAAATTCATACCCTATGTTGAAACCCCCTGTTTTTTCATCGTCATAACCGGTATTGATGTACTTCTTGCCATTTCCTGTTTTATAGTCTCCCATTTTTGATTGAGAAACAACTCCGGAAAAATCAAACTTTCCCGTACTCCCGCTTGTGCCCGCAGTTGTTTTTGCAAAGCCATAACTGCCTGCTTTCTGCTCAATAAAGAGAGTGGGTGTTCCGTTGCCTTTAGCGGTAATGACATTCACGATGCCTCCGATAGCGGCAGATCCGTACTGTACCGCTGCCGGGCCACGAATAATTTCAATACGCTCAATATTTCCGGTGAAAATTTTGGCCAGATTACCCGTGCCAATGCGCCTCCCGTTAAGAAGAATAAGTACCTTTCCCCGTAAATCAATGCCGTGGGCCTCAGAGCGGAATCCTCTTATCCCGACAGTAGTTGATGCACCCGGATATTTCTGGATATGACCAATACTTTTTTCAGCAAGCAGTTCTCCGAGATCCTGAGCTGAAGATTGTTTAATCTCCTCACTGCTGATTATGGTAATGTTGGAGGTAACCGTTTTTTTTGGTTCTTCTACACGGCTTGACGTCACGACCATCTCCTCCCCGGTAAAGCTTCTTGGCTGCTCTTCTGCCAGAAGACCCTTGCTGCAGAGCAGCCCGGCCATGACAATGAGAAATACTTTTTTGTTCATCTGTTTTTCACCTGTTTTCAGTTTTAGAAATACATCAACTGACAGGGGCTATCCAAAGGCGGTGTGTAACGGCATAAAACAGTGCTGGTGATTCTTTTGCGACAGAGTTTGGCGGGAACAAACAGATGCATGAAACCGGGGATGAAACCCTGATGTTTCAGGAAATTCTGCAATATCGAGCAAAAATGCCGTGCAAAAAGATCAAATGGAAAGCAATGCAAAAATGGTACAGCTTTGCCCCGACTATAACCCGTAGTCCGATCTTGTCATGCAAAAATAACTGGCAGGTCTCCTGACTTTAACGGCTTGACTCTGTTCCGGGCCTTCCCGCACTTTTCCGAGGAGGAAAGATATGCAGTGACCTGAAACGACCCTCAAAAACTTGTGCATGGAGCCATGCATTGCTTTTGAAGGTTAACCGTTGTACAGTTGCGGGTACAGTTTACGATTTTCACGTAATTCCCTATTCTCCGGCTTTTAAACCGGCACCAGCTACGAAAGAACAATTGTGGTGCGCCATTTTATGAAAATTCCCCGATAAAAAAAACAGATAACGCATGCATTGCTGATTTTTCCATCCGTTCAACACATTTCCTGCTCAACTCCCCCGTCAATCTCCGGGATAAACAACGCCTCATCGGTTTATTCTTCAAACTCGTTGAGACCTCTGTCAGGACTTTGCTTATATTCCGGCTTTTTTTAGAGGAACCTCTATAAAGGTGCGCAAGTTCAGACGCACCATCAGAGTCGGAGCAACGCGGCAATGCTGGCGCGCAATACCGTTTCAGAGGTTCCCATGAGTTATAACGCAATTTTGTATGTTCATGGATACCAGAGCGTCATTGTACGAGAGCCCTGTCATTATCGCAGATCGGGAAGCATGGGAGCAGATAAATCTGAAAGCTGCCGGCACAATCGAGGTTGAAATAGGCTTCGGCAGCGGCGAATATCTTCTCCGGAGGGCATCGGAATACCCTGACAGACTGTTTCTCGGCATCGAAAAGAAATCCGGCCTGATAACGGAAGTTGCAAAAAAGGTTGTAAGCCTTAACCTTGAGAACATCCGCCTGCTCGATTCGTGCGCCAGCAACGTCTTTACCTACCTGTTTCCTGCCTGTTCTCTTTCACGGGCCTATTCACTCTTTCCCGATCCCTGGCCAAAAAAAAGGCATATCAAATACAGACTTTTTTCGACACAATACCTGCGCCTGCTCAACAACCGGCTTATTTCAGGTGGCGAAGCGCTCATCGTGACCGACAGCGAAGATTACTGCAACTGGATGCTGACGCAGCTCCCCGGCACCGGCTTCGAGGTTGAAAACAGCACCATACCGCCGCAATTCGACACCCGATTCGAGCGCAAATGGGTGGGACAGGACTTCCGCACCTTCTTCAGGATTCTGCTCAAGAAAACAGAACACATCGAAGCCTGAACGCTCCGGCCAGTCTCTGACACCCGGCTTATCCGCACCTGCGTTGGAAGCCGTGAAGCCGCTCAACAGTCCGATTTTAAAGCTGTCCAAAATTATTTGACACATTTGCCATTTCTCAAGGATTTCTTTAAGTTGATATTTGCGACAAATACGATGCATTAGGACGAATAACACGACACTCCAACCAAAATAATGAAGAGATCGCTAAAAAACACGACAGTCGATGACTCTCTGATCCTTTATGCTGAACTCAATGATGCTGAGATAAGAGCTGCACAACGGCACCTTAAAGCCGGGTTGTTTAAGCGGATTGTCTCTGGCGTTCTCAGCGCCAGCCCTGAAGAAGAATGGCCGGCAATTATTGCTTTGCACAGAATACGACTCCTCGCTGCCCTTTTCCCTGGCGCGGTCATCGGCTATCGAAGTGCCTTCAGTGGCGGTATGCCCGTCGATGGCGTAATGCACCTCAGCTACAGCTACAAAAGGGTTGTCGATTTACCGGGATTACAAGTTGTTCTGGTCAAGGGACATGGTAACGTTGCAGGCGACCAGCCAATGTCCGGACGAAACATATTTTTTCCCTCTCAAGCACGCATGCTGATGGAAAACCTCACTCAGAGTCGTGGAACGATCAAAAAAGCAGCGGGTCGTGTTGCCGTCGAAGAACGGCTGATCAGTATTTACGAATCGAGAGGCCCTGAGGCTCTCAACCGCATCAGGGATGAAGCTCGCACTATTGCTGCCACCCTGGAGTTTGAGAAGGAATTCAGCGTGTTGCATGACCTCATCGGAAGCATTCTCGGAACAAAAAGCGCCCAACTCGCCACTGCAGCAGGACAAGCACTGGCCGCAGG
>CAIJWE010000064.1 GCA_903824295.1 uncultured Chlorobiaceae bacterium | reverse complement strand
GCGGGATTCTGTGCAGCGGTCAGGCTATTATGAATATCTCAATGCGGGAGCTATTATAACAGGCGGAGGTTCGCTTCTGCCAGGTACTGAAGAGCTGGCGCATGATGTTTTTGGTCTTGATGTTCGTATCGGCTATCCGGAAGGGGTCTCAGGCGGGATTAAGGGTTCCGTCAATAACCCTATGTATGCTACGGTAATGGGGCTGGTTGCCCATGCGTTTCAGAACAATCTTTCAGTGGGTCACACGTTTCCGTTGCCACAAGAGCAGCCCCCTGATATACCTCCTGTAATCAGGGACGATCCCCCTGCACCGGATCAAACCCCTGCCGGGAAGAAAATTGTTGAACGGATGAAGAAATTCTGGGATAATCTATGATGAGAGTGCTAATAAGAGCCTTTTAAACCGGAGAACTGAAAAAAATGGCATTTGAGCTTGATCCGGGCCTGTTTGACAGTGACCAGGGAAAAGGGGTTACCATAAGAATTGTCGGCGTCGGCGGTTGCGGTGGCAATGCGGTAAATAACATGATTGACCGTAAAATCAGTGGCGTCGAGTATATCGTGTTCAATACCGACCGACAGGCGCTGCTGAATTCAAAAGCTCCGCTCAGAGTGCAGATTGGCAAGAAAGCAACGAATGGGTTGGGTGCCGGAGCCGATCCCGCCAAAGGCCGTCAGGCAGCAGAAGATGACCGTGAAATCATTGCAGCCCAGCTTCGAGGGGCTGATCTTGTTTTTATTGCTGCGGGCATGGGGAAAGGGACTGGTACTGGTGCCGCTCCGGTCATTGCCTCTATTGCAAGAAATATGGGGATACTGACCATCGGAGTCGTGACAAGGCCGTTTAACTTCGAGGGTCAGGTAAAGGCAAACATTGCCGATGGCGGCATCGTTGAGCTGCGCAAATACATTGATACCCTTATTCTTGTTGAAAATGAAAAAATTCTCAGTATTGCCGAAGAGGGGGTAAGTGCCACTGAGGCCTTTAATATGGCAAATGATGTGCTGTACAGGGCCGCCAAAGGCATTGCTGATATTATTACCCGTCACGGACATGTCAATGTTGACTTTGCCGACGTTCGCAGTATTATGGCCGGGGCTGGTGATGCGGTCATGGGTTCGGCTGCTGCTGCCGGAGAACGCCGGGCATTGAAAGCCTCATCTGATGCCCTCAACAGCCCTCTTCTTGAAGGGGTCTCGGTAAAGGGTGCCAAAGGGGTGCTCGTCAATATTACCGGTGAGGTCACCATGAGAGATATGTCGGATGCAATGAATTACATTGAGGAGCAGGTTGGCAGTGACGCCAAGATTATTAACGGATATGTTGACGAGCCGCAGGTCTCTGGTGAAATCAGGGTTACTGTTATTGTCACCGGTTTCAAGCGAAAGACGCAGGAGGATGGAACGACTCCTGCTGCACGGCCATTTGTTGCTCCTGTGCCGGGCATCAGGCTTGGACAGGCCCCTTCATCCCATCGCCAGACAGCATCTCTTTATCCTGAGCGTCAGGAGGAGGATTTGCGCATTCCTGCCTATATCAGAAGGCAGTTATCAATTAATGATCCTCATGAGATTGGGGGCGCTGGCGGGCGTAAAAATACGGGCCATGATGTCGATTACAATACACCGCTTACGGGCGGAAGAGGAGAGCATGAAGATAAAATCCAGAAGGGATTATCAGATACTCCAGCCTATCTTCGCAGGAAAAACAATGGTATTTGATAAAGTATTTCAAGCAAATAATTACAGGAATTAATGAATTACAGTACACTTTCAGCAGAGGATGCGGTAGCCAGAATCAAGTCGGGGGACAGGGTTTATTTGCACACAGCAGCAGCAACACCGCAGCGATTGATTGAGGCGATGGTTCAGCGCGCCGAAGAGCTGAGAAATGTAGAAATCGTCAGTCTTCATACTGAAGGTGACGCACCTTACGCAAGGCCGGAATATCGTGAAAGTTTCAGATTGAATGCCCTGTTTGTTGGTAAAAATGTTCGCAAGTCGGTTCAGGATGGTGATGGAGATGCCATTCCTGTCTTTCTCAGTGACATCCCCTCCCTTTTCCACAGCAAGATTCTGCCACTTGATGTTGCGCTTGTGCACGTCTCTCCTCCGGACCGGCATGGGTATTGCTCTCTCGGAGTTTCGGTTGATGCGACCCTTGCGGCTGTGCATGCGGCAAAGATTGTTATCGCTCAGGTGAACCCGAACATGCCCCGCACGCATGGTGAAGGAATGCTTCATATAAGCAAAATTCATGCGATGGTCTCTGTGGATGATCCGCTTCCTGAAACTCCCCGTCACGTGTTGAGTGATATTGAGGTCAGTATTGGTCGCCATATTGCCTCCATTGTCGAGGACGGCGCTACGCTGCAGTTAGGGATTGGCGCAATTCCGGATGCCACTCTTGCCGCGCTTTTCGGCCACCGCGATCTTGGTATTCATTCCGAAATGTTTTCGGACGGAGTGATTGATCTTGTCGAAAAAGGAGTGATCAACGGTCGCAAAAAGCGAAGCCATAAGGAGATCATGGTCGCAAGCTTTCTTGTTGGTACCCAGCGGCTTTATGATTTTGTTGATGACAATCCATTGATTGCCATGCTGCCTTCTGATTATGTCAACGATACCCGGGAAATCAGAAGAAATCCCAAGGTGACAGCAATCAACAGCGCTCTTGAAATCGATATGTCAGGTCAGGTCTGCGCTGATTCGATAGGGCAGAAATATTATTCAGGTGTTGGCGGGCAGATGGATTTTATCAGGGGAGCTGCCCTTTCCGAAGGGGGCAAGCCGATTATTGCGTTACCATCAACAACCACAAGCGGCTTGTCTCGTATTGTTCCGCAGCTTAAACCGGGGGCGGGTGTTGTCACCACAAGGGCTCATGTGCAGTACGTTGTTACCGAGTACGGTATTGTTAATTTGCATGGAAAAAATCTTCGACAGAGAGCCGAGGCATTAGCAACCATTGCCCACCCTGATTTCAGTGAGGATATATGCCGAAAGGCTCATGAACTGTATGGTTGTTACGGAAGGAGCGCTACCTAAAATAAGTCAGCGGGCTTCACCGCCCCTTGACCCTGTCAGGCGGATTCGTTTTCAGTTACACCGATCAGGGAGACCATACGCCCGGTTTTTCCCTGATCGCGTCGATGGGAAAAAAACAGTTTGCTGTCGCGAACTGAGCAGAAGGGTGAGCGCTCAATATTTGAACGAGAAATTCCGGATGCAAGAAGCTGCCGATAGTTGACTATACCCAAATCAAGCAGATATTTGTTTTCTCTCTGCAAAAAGGGTGGACATTGGTGGCTTTCCGCCGGGAACTTAAGTGCGACCTCCCGATCGACCTCGTAGGCCTCATGAGAAATTCCCGTACCGATATAGGCGAGGCACTCCTCCGGGCAAGAGTTAAAGTTCTGCCGCATGGCTTCGATGGTTTTCAACACAATACCTTCGGCACTCCCTTTCCATCCGGCATGAACCGCTCCTGAAGCGTTGTGCCTCGGGTCGTAGATGAGTACCGGATAGCAGTCTGCAGTAAATATGCAAAGAAAGAGGTTTCTCCTGTCCGTAATGAGCGCGTCGTAACCGTCATAATTACCCGGTTTTTTTGCTAATAGTATTGCTGTGCCGTGTACTTGACGGGAGGTAACCATGTGTTCAGGATTGATGCCTGCGGCGGCGCAGAGGAGGCGGGTGTTTTCGTGGACCAGCTCCTCACGATCATCTGTATTTCTTCCAAGGTTCAATGAGAAAAAGGCTCCGTCGCTTATTCCGCCGTTTCTGGTACTTTGCAGTGCGACGAGCTTCTCATAAGGTCGGAAGCAATCAGGCACAATGAATTTTTCTACCAGCCGTGATGGTGTTGTACGGCTTGCTCTTATAGGGGTATCGGCCGGAAGCTTCATTGTATTAAGGCTGAGTAGTCGTCCTTTTGAAGAAGAATTTTCTCAGAGTAAAATAGTTATTTTTTCTATACGGCCAGTCATTCACATGAAAAATTGCCAGCAAAAGGTTCATTATTTCATGAAGAGTATTATCTTTATTCGATTATTGTGTTCGTCGGGTGTGCTCCTTTGAGCTCTTTTTCAAGCTGAATGTGCGGTAAGAATGTAAACAAGGGTTATCGATGATGATAAAACCTGATGATGAGAGGTTTGCTGATAATTTAGGGCGTTCTGCCCGTGCACTTTCTGATTACATGGGCCTTGGTTTGCAGATTGCCGTGAGTTTTGCTTTTTTTGTCTTGCTTGGATATTGGGCAGACAGCAAATTCGCGACATCACCATGGCTCTTTTTACTTGGAGTGGTGGTCGGTATGGTTGGCATGGCTCTTCTGCTTATGAAGGTCGTTCGGTCAGCAAACAAGGGGAAATAGCACATTTCACCGTCATTATGGCGGTTAATCAAGAAAGAAACGGTAGAGATGAAGCCAATGTTTGAATTTTTTATTAAGTTATGTATCTTGTCCATCACTTTGTGGGGGGTAATTTTTTTTGCTCTCGGTTCTGGCACTGTTGATTTATACTCGCTCTTTCTTGCCTGGATGATGGTAGTGTTCAATACTGTGGCAGGTTATCTGCTTTTTGAGTATGGATTTGACAAGGAATCAGCACTCTTCACCAAGGTTGTTTTCGGTGGACTGACAGTTCGGTTGCTTCTCTTGATGACTATTGTCGCTGTTGTGATTATCGGAAAACTTGCGGTTGTAAATGATTTTGTCTTCTCATTCTTTGCTTTTTACTGTATTTATGTGATCGTTGAGATTCTCGGGTATCAAAAGAAAAACAAACAGAAAAAGAATACTGCATGAAACGGTTAAGCGTTACAAGGTCTATGGCTATCATTAAGGTATTTGCAGTTCTTCTGCCTCTTCTGCTCAGCGGATATGGTATTGCTGCCGCATCATCAGAGTCCTCTTCGGGTGCTTCTGGGAATATGGCGGTAACTCCTGCAGTTGAAGCGGTACATGGTGGCGTGGAGGCCGCTCCTGAAGAGGAAAAGGCCGGTGCTGTTATCATGCATCATATCCTTGACAATCACGTTTTTTCTTTTGAGCCATTCGGAAGTGTCGAGCTTCCCAGGCTGTCGCTCCCAGCAGCCGTTCCGGTTTTGGGTGGCTTGGATATCTCAGTCACCAAGCATGTGGTGATGCTCTGGCTTGTATCGGCGTTACTTTTGATTGTCTTTTCTGTTGTCGGACTCAAATACAAAACCCTCTCTTCCCGTCAGGCTCCAAAGGGTCTTGCCAACGCGATTGAGGCGCTTGTAGATTTTGTCAGGCTTGATGTGGCCAAGTCAAATATCGGGCATGGTTACGAAAAGCATCTTCCATACCTGCTGACGGTTTTCTTTTTTATTCTTTTCTGTAACCTTCTTGGTCTTATTCCCTACGGTGCAACGGCGACTGGCAACGTCAACGTTACGCTCACTCTTTCCATCTTTACTTTTTTCGTCACCCAGACCGCAGCATTTAAGGCTCACGGCGTCAAAGGGTATCTTCAGCATCTTACCGCAGGGACACATTGGTCGCTCTGGATTATTATGGTTCCTATCGAAATAATTGGTCAGTTTACCAAGCCGTTTGCGCTTACTGTACGACTTTTCGCAAATATGACCGCCGGCCATATCATTATTCTCAGTCTGATCTTCATCAGCTTCATTCTGAAAAGTTACGTTGTGGCAGCAACAGTATCGGTTCCATTTGCCATTTTCATCTATCTGCTTGAGCTTTTCGTTGCGTTCCTGCAGGCATTTGTTTTCACCATGCTTTCTGCGCTCTTTATCGGCTTGGCCACAGCGCACTCCAGTCATGACGAGCATGAGGCGGCTGTTGCCCATCATTAGACTGATTTTGGGATTGATACGTGACAAGTGTTTTATTTATGTTTTTTATTCGCCGGTTTCAAAACTGCTAATTATCCTTTAGCAAAAAACTTACAACAAATAAACGGAGGGAATTACAAGATGGAAGGTTTAGGTTTAGCTTATTTAGGTGCAGGTCTTGGCGCCGGTCTGGCTGTTATTGGCGCAGGTCTTGGTATTGGTAATATCGCAGCTTCAGCCGCTGAGGGTACTGCCCGTCAGCCGGAAGCTACTTCGGATATTCGTACTACCATGATTATTGCTGCAGCTCTTATCGAAGGTGTTGCCCTGTTCGGTGAAGTTATCTGTGTGCTGCTTGCTCTTAAGTAAGATTGAGCGGGTTTGCAGATTCGATACAGAAGATATCCCGATTGCGGCTGATCTACCCAGACCGCAATCGGGCTTTATTAATCGTTAACGGAAACATTGTTCATGCTTACGTCAGGAATTATACTTCTTGCCGGTAGTCTTCTGGAGCCGAACCCCGGCCTTATTTTCTGGACTGCGGTAACATTTGTGATTGTGTTGCTTATACTGAAGAAAGTTGCCTGGGGGCCTATCCTTGGCGCTTTGGATGAGCGGGAAAAGGGAATTCAGTCATCTATTGACCGTGCGCATCAGGCAAAGGATGAGTCTGAGGCTATTCTGCTTAAAAACAAGCAATTGCTTGCAAAGGCAGATGCTGAATCAGACAGAATTATTCGTGAAGGAAAGGATTATGCTGAAAAGCTTCGCGCTGATTTTACCGACAAGGCTCAGGTCGAAGCCAAAAAAATGATCGCTTCAGCAAAAGATGAAATTGAGCAGGAAAAACGCCGTGCGCTCGATGTGCTGAGGAATGAAGTTGCTGATCTTGCCGTCAAGGGCGCTGAAAAAATTATCAAGACTGCTCTTGATGCTGACATGCAAAAAAAGATCGTTGACACTATGATTCAGGATCTTTCAACAAAACGTAACTGAAAACTCCTCACCGTCATGTCAAGTCTCATTGCAAGTCGTCGATACGCCTCCGCTCTTTTGTCAGCAGCAGAAGAGGGGAATTTTCTTGATACTATTGTTGAGGAGCTCCAAGTGATCAAGGAGGTTCTTGAACACTCCCGTGATCTTGTACATGCCCTGCGGAGCCCTCTTGTTAAAGGCGACAAGAAAATTCATATACTCGAAGAGATCTTCCGCGATTCGATTGGGGAGAAAATGTTCCTGTTTTTAAAGCTGGTTGCCAGAAAAAAGCGTGCAGGACTTTTGCCTGAAATTATTGATGAATTTCAAATCCTTCTTGATGAAAAAAGGGGGGTGATCAATGTTGATATTACCAGCGCGGTTCAGCTTTCTGATGAACAGGCAGGCGAACTGGTGGCGAAGATTGCGGCATTCACGGGCAAAAAAATCAGGCCGAGGATGTTTGTCAATGAGCAATTTATTGGCGGTGTTGCTATCAAAATTGGTGACACGATTTTTGATGGTACCATCAGTCATCAACTTCAATTGCTCCGTCGTACTCTTGTCTCCTGAAACGGGCAGGTGATCTGCGGTGTTCTCTGAAGAGCTCAACAGTCAATAGCCTGCCATTGCAGGCTATTTTTTTTATCCTTGTGAGATGCAGGTTTGCAGACCGCATTGAAAATTTGTAGAATCGAATGGTCGGGGCTTTAGCTCAGTTGGTAGAGCGTCTCGTTCGCAATGAGAAGGTCAGGGGTTCGACTCCCCTAAGCTCCACAATAACCGTTCTATATCGGTTTCTTTTTTCTGAGTTTCGTCTTATACGTTTTCTCTTTTCTATAAAAAGAATAATGGAGTTATTCTATGTCGGTTACTAGATTTTTTTCACGCTCAGCAGTGGTGCTTTTTACGATTGGGTTACTGATGAGCTCCGGATGTTCATCGTCAAAGCCAGTAACCACAGCAACATCCCGAGTCAATGAAGGATATGCCAGAGCGATGAAGATGTACGATAAGAGAGATTATCAGGATGCTGCCATAGCACTTGAGTCATTGCTTTTTACATCTCGCGCGACTGCTCTTGAAGATGATGTGCTGTTTTTCCTTGCTCAGTCTTATTATCGTTCAGGACAGTATATACTTTCTGCGGAGATGTTTACCAGGTTGCAGCAGCAGATGTCGTCTACCCCTTATGCACAGACCTCGCAGTTCCTTCTTGCAAAATCCTATGAGAAACTTTCTCCCCATTTTGAACTCGATCAGCAGTTTACCAATAAAGCCATAGAACAGTTTGCGCTTTATCTTGATATCTATCCAATGACGGATTCATCGAAGATTGCCAGCGATGTTGAGACGTACAGAGAGTTGTTGAAGATTAACCCCGGGAACTCAGACTACAAGCAGAGCTATGCTGCGGCAACTTCCCGGTTTTCCCGGATTGACAGCTTGAGATATGCTGAAAAAGCGATCCCTGTGTTGCGTGAAAAACTTGCAAAAAACACATTCTTTATAGCTAAACAGTATGTCCAGCTTAAAAAGTACAAGGCGGCGGTCATTTTTTATGATGAGGTGATCAAGCGTTATTCTGATACCATATACCTGAAGCCAGCTCTTGCTGCAAAAATTGATGTTTTGATGAAGCGCAAAAAGTGGTTCGATGCAGGGCAAACGCTCGATCAATATGTACAGCTTTATCCTGAAAAAGAGAGAGAAATGAAAGGTGTCAGGGAGAAAATCAGGCAGAATTTCAAAAACTGATCAGCGTCAGTTGTGCATCTGGCAGTTTTAGGAGCATCTTTCGATCCGCCGCACAATGGCCATCTTGCTCTCTCTCTGTTTGCCAGAGAGTTGCTTTGCCTTGACAGAATAATTATTTCGGTTTCGAATAATCCGTTCAAGCAATACCGAGGAACAGCCGATGAACACAGGATGTGCATGGCAATGCTTCTTTCCCGGGAAATCAATCGAACGGGGCTTTGCAGTGAAGTAAGCGGCTGGGAACTGGAAAAAAAGCAGCCATCCTATACGGTCGATCTTTTACGCTATCTCCATCTCCTCTACCCAACCGACAAGCTGACACTGCTTGTCGGCGAAGACAGTTTCAGGGATTTTTCCTCCTGGAAGGAGCCCGATGCGCTTTTTTCATTGTGTGATATTGTGGTCTTCAGCAGGGCATCAACCCAACAGCGTATGCCCCTGCATGAAACCATCAGAGAGAAAAGAGGCGTTAAAATGATCGAGTTCACCTTTCCAATTTCCTCTACCCGTATCCGGGATTTTGCAGCAGCAGGAGTCCCGTTCTCCCATCTTGTTCCACTATCAGTGCATAGCTATATTGTTGAGCATGGGCTTTACCGCAATCGTTCCGATTCTGTTACATCGACTCAGGCGCTGAAACGCCAAGAATTCTGAAACCGTTGCGCAATACCTGGCGAGTCGCCAGTGAAAGAAAGAGTCGTGCCCTGGCGATATCCGGTTCCGCCTTGAGAATAGGACACTCCTGATAGAAGCGGTGAAAAACCTCGGCCAGAGAGTGCAGGTATTCAACCATTTTTTGTGGTTCAAGCAGACGAAGGCTTGTTTTTATCATATCGGGATAATCAAGCAGGGCAAATCCCAGTTGAAGTTCTGCCGGAGAGTTGAGCAATTGCAGCAGGTGGTGACTGGTGCTCGTGTCAGGGTCGAACCCGATCTCCTGCTTCGCGACACGCAAGAGGCTGCATATTCTTGCATGGGCGTATTGCAGATAAAAGACGGGATTGTCCTTTGATTGTTTTTTTGCCAGTTCAACATCGAAGTTCAGGTGTGAATCTTTACCTCGCATGATGAAAAAGAGCCGGGTTGCGTCCGCTCCGACATCGTCAATCAGATCATCCAGCAGATCGGCATTACCCTTCCTTGTTGACATTTTGAGAGTTTGCCCGTCAACCGTTGTGGTAACAAACTGGTTGATAGCGACCTTGACTCGTTGTGTATCGTAACCAAGAATTTTAAGGGCCTCAATCACGTCAGGGTATTCGTCGATATGGTCGGCGCCGAAAACATTGACGATCACACTGAAGCCGCGCTCAAATTTGGTGATATGGTAGGCAATGTCGGGCAGGCGATAGCTCGGTTCGCCTGAAGATTTGACCAGCACTTTGTCTTTTTCCTGCCCGAGCTTGGTTGTTTGAAACCAGGTTGCTCCATCGTATTCTGTTATGAATCCTTTGCTTGCAAGGGCATCAATCACGCTCTGGTTTGCCGTAATACCCGCTTCATTGGGTTTGTAGAGGGTGTGTTCATTGAAAAAGGAGTCATGCCGTATGCTGAGGCGTTCAAGCGTCTTGCGAATCGAAGCGAAAATAATCTCTTCTGCTCTTTTTTTAAACAACACCAACTCCGTGCTTTCCGCAAAAGCGGTTCCGTGATCGCGGTAGATCTCTTCGGCAATATCGCCGATATACTCTCCCTGATAATGGGTTGCGGGGAACTCGATCACCTGGCCGCAGCGCTCCAGATAACGGAGTCGTACAGATTCTCCCAGAATCTGCATCTGGCGGCCGGCATCATTAAAATAGTACTCCCTTGTAACCTCGTAGCCCTGGGTTGCAAAGAGGTTTGCAATGCAGTCGCCAAGCACGCCGCCCCGGCCACGCCCGATGGTCAGCGGACCGGTTGGATTTGCGCTGACATATTCTACAACCGCACTCTTGCCCTGGCCTATGCTTCCTTTTCCGTATGTATCTCCATCAAGCAGCACCTGCTCGACCGACTGCATGATAAAGTGCGGTGTGAGATAAAAGTTGATGAATCCCGCACCGGCAACTTCCACTTTCGCGATGGTATCCGGTGGGAATGATAAGTGCTGAATAATATTCTGTGCAAGTTCACGCGGGTTTTTCCTGCACTCTTTGGCTGCAAGCAAAGCTATGTTTGTCGAAAAGTCGCCGAACTTCTTGTCGGCGGGCTGCTCGATATGGATTGGTTTATCGGTCGTAATGCTTGCCGAGCAGAGGGCTCTATGGATGAGAGGACGAAAAAATTCTTGCATCAGATTCTTTATAAGATGGTCATGGGTTGCTTCTCATTGAGCTTTTTTAAAAGCTTGTCAGGACAAAGGCTGGTAAAATCGTCTATAACCTGCAAAACATTATCGAAATGGCTGAATGCCTCAGCGCGGTTGGTTGTTGTGACGGCAACGCACTGCATACCGGCTTTTCTTGCTGCATCAACGCCCGGGATGGCATCTTCAAACACAATACATGCCGAAGGGGGTACCTCAAGCAGTGAGGCAACGCGTAAAAAAATATCTGGCTGAGGCTTGCCGTGGAGCACCTGAAAAGGGTCTACAATGGCCTGAAATGTTTCAGTCATATCAAGGATTCCGAGGACGTAATCGATGTTTTTCGGGCCTGCACCGGAGCCAATTCCAAGCTTGACGCCCTTCTGATTGGCTGCGTCAAGGAAGTGCCTGAGCCCGGGCATTGCTTTGATACGGTTGCGCGACATGACCCGGTAGAGAAAATCCTTAAGATCGGTCAGTCGCTCAGCTTCCCGCTCACTGATCTGCGGGTCGAGAAAGTAACGAAGGACGTCATGGCCTTTCATGCCTGCCGTTTCTACCAGATATCGTTCAGCGTCTAGTCCCTTGAGCCCAAAATCCCGGAAGAGTTCTACCCAGGAGTCGGCATGGAATTGCATATTATCAGTCAGCACTCCATCCATGTCAAAAATAAAAGCCTGTTTGTTGTTCATCATGGGGGTTAACGGTGGTTGCAGCAGCTTGTTTCGCCGAGCCTCATGGCAGCTCTAACCTCCTGCATGGTCTGGCAGGCAATGGCTTTTGCTTTTATTTCACCCTCAAAAAGAATCTCTTTTACCAGCTCCATGTTGGCCTCATAATAACGGCGTTTTTCAATCAGAGGAGCCAGTTCCTGTGAAATATTCCCGGCACACAGTTTTTTACACTCCACACAGCCAAGTGAGCCTGCGCGGCAATCGCTCTCTATGCTGCCGAGTTGTTCCTGCGGGGTAAATTTTTTGTGGTAACTGAAGACCGTGCAGACTTCAGGATGCCCTGGATCGTTTTTGCGGATTTTTTGTGTATCGGTCACCGCCGTGCGCATTTTTTTTATTACCTCTTCGGGGCCGTCTGAAAGGAGAATTGTATTGCCGAGAGATTTTGACATCTTTGCCTTTCCATCAAGGCCGACCAGGCGGGAGAATTTCGTGATTTTAGGTTCCGGTTCAGCGAAAACCTCTCCCTGAACGGGATGAGGATAGTGCTTATTGAATTTGCGTGCAATTTCCCGGGTAATCTCAACATGAGGAATCTGGTCTTCGCCCACAGGAACCACATTGCCCTTGTAAAGAAGGATATCGGCGGCCTGTAGAACAGGGTAACCCAGATGGCCATAAATCAGGGAATCCATATTCAGGTCACGTATCTGCTCCTTCAGTGTCGGGTTCCTTTCCAGGCGCGACGAGGTGATCAGCATGGCAAAAAGCAGAAAGAGCTCGGCATGTTCCTTTACCTGCGACTGGCGGAAGAGAGGACTTTTTTGGGGGTCAATGCCTGCTGCGAGCCAGTCGATCAACATATCAAGCGTATGCGTATAGATTTCGCTGGTATCAAGCGAGGTCGTCAGGTTGTGATAATCGGCAATAAGAAAGCATGTTTCATAAACCCTTGCGCCATGCTCGTCAAGCAGATTCTGCTGCTCAACCCAGCTTTCAAGGGCACCGGTAAAATGACCAAGATGGAGTTTGCCGGTAGGGCGCATCCCGCTTAAAATTCTTTGTGTTCCCATAACAATAATTGTTGCTGCGTAACCCGGCAGCGAGTGAGGCTGTTTCAGGCAGGGTCGTTGTTACTATAAAGCTCCCAATGTTCCTGAATTTATAACAGTTGACAGAAAGATAAAAGAGCTTTGTTTGTTTTTTGTTTTCACGTTATGATAGATTATATTATACAACTTGTTTTTGATCTCCTGATCTGATGAGACGGGAAGTTCGAAAACTGATATATATTAGAGAGTAAGTCCTATACAACGCTCAGTTGCCCAACCATGTCAGATCCGGAAGGAAGCAGCATCCGGTAATTTGAGTGTGTGATATAGTAAGCTTACTCTCTTTTTTTGTTTTGTCATTTTTATAATCGTGTCGGGGAGTAGTTATGCAGTCAGGATTCAGAAAAGAGGAGTTGCTGAGCGCGCCGGTTCGTCATATTGATATCAAGCAACTGAATATTGTCCCTCTTATTGACCAGATGAGCGAAACTGCTTTTCAGGCGCGCAATCTTGCAAGAGCCGCCACGATTGTGGATCTCATGCAGCAGGACAAGGAGTGTGCAGTTATCCTCACCCTTGCCGGTTCGCTGATCAGCGCCGGGTTGAAGCAGGTAATTATCGACATGATTGATAAGAATATGGTTGATGCCATTGTCTCCACTGGCGCCAACATTGTTGATCAGGACTTTTTTGAAGCCCTTGGATTCCATCACTACAAGGGGACGCCGTATATCGATGATGCCATTCTCCGCGAGCTGCATATCGATCGCATTTACGATACCTTTATTGACGAAGATGATCTTCGCATCTGTGACGATACAACCGCGCTCATTGCCAACTCCATGCAGCCCGGGGCTTACTCTTCACGCGAGTTTATCGTGGAAATGGCCAAATATATTGAGGCAAACAACTTTGATAAAAACTCCATAGTCTACAAGGCCTACGAAAAAGGCGTGCCGATTTTCTGCCCTGCTTTTTCGGATTGCTCTGCCGGATTCGGGCTGGTCCATCACCAGTGGCATAATCCCGAGCAGCATGTCGCGATTGACTCGGTGAAGGATTTTCGCGAACTGACCAGAATCAAGATCGAGAATGACAAGACCGGCATCTTTATGATCGGCGGTGGTGTGCCGAAAAACTTCACGCAGGATATTGTGGTTGCTGCCGAAGTGCTTGGCCATGACGCTGTTTCCATGCACACATACGCCGTACAAATAACGGTCGCCGACGAACGTGACGGCGCGCTTTCAGGATCAACCCTCAAAGAGGCCAGCTCATGGGGCAAGGTTGATACCGTTCATGAACAGATGGTCTTTGCTGAAGCAACCATTGCTTTGCCGCTGATTGCCGGTTATGCCTGGCACAAAGGCAGTTGGGTATGTCGCCAGCCGAAAAACTTCAATGCCATGCTTGATGGTAAACAGGTAACCGTTTGAGGAGAACGAATGAAATTTTTTATTGATACAGCGAATCTTGACGAAATCCTTGCAGCCGCTGAACTTGGCGTGCTTGATGGCGTTACCACCAACCCCTCGCTTATTGCGAAAATCGTTGGTGATCCGTCGAACTTCACCTACAACGACTTCAAGGCGCACATTGCCCGGATATGCGAGATCGTTGACGGCCCGGTCAGTGCCGAGGTCACCTGCCTCAAGGCTGAGGAGATGATCGCCGAGGGCGAAGATCTTGCCGCGATTCACGAGAACGTGGTGGTGAAGTGCCCGCTCACGATCGACGGACTGAAAGCGATCAAACACTTCTCATCGGTCGGCATCCGCACCAACGCGACGCTCGTTTTCTCGCCAAACCAGGCGCTGCTTGCCGCCAAGGCCGGAGCAGACTACGTGAGCCCCTTCGTCGGCCGCCTTGACGACATCAGCACCGACGGCATGGAGCTTGTCAAGCAGATTGTCACGATCTACGACAATTACGGATACCCGACCGAAGTGATCGTGGCCAGTGTCCGCCATCCGCAACATGTCGTCACTGCCGCCATGATGGGAGCTGACATCGCCACCATTCCCTACAGTGTTATCAAGCAGCTTGCGAACCACCCGCTCACCGATGCAGGACTGAAGAAGTTCATGGATGATGCCGCGGTCATGAAAAAATAATTCGGTCACCGTCACATTACCGGGGGGATGACCTCGACCTTGACTTTGGCCGTTCCCTTTTCATAAAATCCCAGTTGTTTGGCCGCTTCCGCGCTCAGATCGATGATACGATTGTCAACAAACGGTCCGCGATCGTTGACACGGACAACCATTGATGCACGGGTATCGAGATTTGTTACTTTGACAAGAGAAGGCAGAGGCAGATATTTGTGTGCGGCACTTGGCCGTGCCGGGTCGAAAATCTCTCCATAAGCGGTTAACTGCCCGTTATGCTGGTCTAATGTTTCTTGACCGTACCATGACGCGGTGCCCGTCTCTTCGTAGGAGAGAGCCTCTTTATAGCTCATGGGGACATAGGAGCGGCCGTTGATAACATAGGGTGTGTTTTTTATTTTACCCTGTCGATATGCTTCCTCTGGCGAAAGAACGTTCTTGTTGTTCCATGGGGCTCGTGTGGACGAGCATGAACTGAGTGCCAGAGGAAGCAGCAGGCATACGGTCAGCAGAATCTTACGCATCGTTGTGTTCATTTGAGTTGATTTTGCCGCAAAATAGCTATTTTGGCAGAATATCCCTTATAACGTGTACTTATGGTATCCTTTGTTTCGGAGTGCGTTGAACGGGATGCTGTTTTTCATAAAGAGCTTTTATGACGAGATGCTATCATGGATGAACAACACCAGGCGCGAAGCCCTTTTGGCGTTCTTGTCATTCACGGTTTTACAGCGACGCTTGACAGTGTCAGGCTCTTGTCTCTCTCTCTCCAGGAGTTTGGTATTCCTCTCAGCGTACCTCTTTTGACTGGGCATGGTGCCTCGTCGCCGGAGGCGCTTCGGGGTGTGAAATGGGAACAGTGGATGGCTGATGCCGAAGAGGCGCTTCTCAAGTTGAGCCTTGAGGCCGAGCAGATCATCGTGATCGGCCACAGTATGGGCGCTCTCCTCTCACTGAACCTTGCCGTCCGATATCAAAACAGGATAGATTCTCTGGTGCTTGCCACAACGGCAATCAAACTTGTCTCAGTGCTCGGACCAGATCGGCCGCTCCATTTTGCGGCACCTCTTCTTGGAAAAATCATCAAGAATTGGGAGTTAAAAAGTGACGTTTCCGAACAGGAATGTGCAAACGGTACCCCTCATTATTCGTGGGTACCGACAGACGCGATCATCTCGTTTTTTGAGCTTATCAAAGAAAGTCTGCAGATACTTGATCGCGTCAATGTTCCCGTTTTGATCATACACAATCGCAAAGAAAGCACCGTCCTTCCAGAAAGCGCCATCATGCTTTACAACCGGATAGCGACTCCTTGCCCGGACAAGTCTTTGATCTGGCTGGAGCGTTCCGGGCACCAGATCTTTTGTGATTGCGAGAGAGAGAACGCGGTCAAGGCGATTATTGACTATGTTGCAGGCAGGATCGGCCGAAACACAAGGTGCACGAGTGATGCGGGTCATTGATCTGAGTCATACCATCAAAGCCGGGATGCCCTGTTATCCCGGAACTCCGGGGCCGCTCTTTCAGCCACTCGCCTCCATTGACGAGCATGGCTTTGCCGAGCAGCTTCTTACGATTTCATCCCATACCGGCACTCATGTCGATCTTCCTTCGCATATTCTTTTGTCAGGCAGTTCGCTTGATGCGTTCACGGTTGATCGGTTTGCTGGCGCGGGTGTCGCAATTGATCTCCGAGGCATCTCCGGAGGAATAATTACGGTTGAGACGCTTCATCCGTTCCGGGATCTCATCCAGAAGAGCGAGTTTTTACTGCTCTGTTCAGGGTGGAGCCAACATTGGGGCGCGCTTGATTATTATGCAGGATATCCAATACTCTCCTCCGAAGCAGCCCGGTGGCTGACCGGTTTTCATCTTAAAGGAGTCGGTGTTGACATGATTTCGGTCGATGCACCCGAATCTGCTGATTTTTCTGTCCACAGGATTTTGCTGCAAAAGGAGATCGTTATCATTGAAAATCTTGTCTGTCCGCCTATCCTATTGTATTCTGTTTTCACGTTTTGCGGATTTCCTCTCAAAATTGTCGGGGCTGAAGCCTCACCTCTCAGAGCGGTTGCTTTTATTGAGGAATAACGATACTGTGTGATTTTTTTATTGGAAGTTCGAAAAGAGGAACTTACCTTAAGACCCTCAGGAATAAAATCCACAGTTCTTTCCCATTGAAATAACCATAGTATGAACATCATGCTCATGTTTTCTTCTCTTACCAAAAAAGTACTTATGGCGCTTGCCGGGCTTTTTCTGGTTACATTTTTGTGTGTGCATCTCGGCATCAATCTCATGCTGCTGAAAGATGATGGGGGGCTTATGTTTACAGAGGCCGCAACCTTCATGGGCACCAATTCCCTTATCAAAGTCTTCGAGATTGTCCTCTTCGCCGGATTTCTCCTGCATATCATTTACGGAGTGCTGGTCTCCTTCCAGAACCGTGCTGCCCGACCAATTGCCTACGCATGCAGCAACAGTTCAGAAACCTCCTTCTTTTCGAAGTACATGTTCCATACCGGTATCATTGTCTTCATCTTCCTCTTTCTCCATTTTATTGATTTCTACTTTATCAAGATTGGTCTTGTCGCGCCACCTCCCGGTATCGCAGCTCATGACTTCTATAGCCGCACCCTGCTTTTGTTTTCATCTCCCTGGTACTCACTCCTTTACGTCGTCTCTTTTGTTTTTCTTGGCATTCATCTGAACCACGCCATTCAGTCGGCTTTTCAGACCCTTGGATGGAACCACAGCAAGTATACTGATGCCGTAAAGTTTATCGGTTCGGCCTACTCGGTCTTTATTGCTCTCGGGTTCAGCCTTGTTCCGATTTATCTCTATTTATTAAAGTGATTTACTAACCAATAACGGCTGTGTTTTTTACCAAAAACAACACTCACAATACTCTTCAATGACACGCCTCAACGCCAGAATCCCTGAAGGGCCGGTGGCTGAAAAATGGACCGCCTACAAATCGGGCAGCAAGCTGGTAAACCCCAACAACAAACGCAAACTTGATATTATCGTCGTTGGCACCGGCCTCGCCGGAGCTTCGGCTGCTGCATCGCTCGGGCAGCTCGGTTATAATGTCAAGGTATTCTGCTATCAGGATACACCGCGTCGTGCACACAGTATTGCTGCACAGGGAGGAATCAATGCCGCAAAAAACTATCCAAACGACGGAGACAGTGCCTTTCGGCTCTTTTACGACACTATCAAGGGTGGCGATTACCGTGCCCGCGAAGCAAATGTCTATCGTCTTGCTCAGGTCAGCAATCAGATTATCGATCTTTGTGTGGCGCAGGGTGTGCCGTTTGCCCGGGAGTACGGTGGTCTGCTGACCAACCGTTCCTTCGGTGGTGCACAGGTATCGAGAACCTTCTATGCGAGGGGGCAGACCGGGCAGCAGCTTTTAATTGGCGCCTACGGAGCGCTGAGTCGCCAGATTGCAGCAGGCAATGTCACGCTCTATAACCGTCGTGACGTGCTTGACACGGTGCTTGTTGACGGTCATGCACGGGGTATCATTACCCGAAACCTGGTGACTGGTGCGATAGAGCGTCATGCAGCTCATGCTGTTGTGCTGGCCAGCGGTGGATACGGGAATGTGTTTTTTCTCTCCACCAACGCCATGGGTTCCAACGTGACACCCGCATGGAGTGCCTACAAGAAAGGGGCAATGTTTGCAAATCCGGCGTTTACCCAGATTCATCCGACCTGTATTCCTGTCCATGGTGATGCGCAGTCAAAGCTCACCTTGATGAGCGAGAGCTTGCGCAATGATGGAAGGATTTGGGTTCCGGCCAAGATAAAAGATGTTGAAAAACTGAGGAACAAAGAGATCAAGGCGTCCGATATTGCTGAGGCGGATAGGGATTACTATCTGGAGCGTCGTTACCCGGCTTTCGGTAATCTTGTTCCGAGGGATGTGGCTTCAAGGGCAGCCAAAGAGCGCTGCGATGCAGGTTTCGGCGTCGGCACTACCGGAATGGCCGTTTTTCTTGATTTTGCTGATGCAATTAAACGCAAGGGGCATGACGCCATCGACTCTCTCTATGGCAACCTCTTTCAGATGTACGAGCAGATTGTCGCAGAGAGCCCCTATGAAATGCCGATGATGATCTATCCAGCGGTGCATTACACCATGGGTGGCCTCTGGGTTGATTATGATTTGATGACCACCATCCCCGGTCTCTATGCCATAGGAGAGTGCAATTTTTCCGATCATGGAGCAAACCGCCTCGGAGCCTCCGCGCTCATGCAGGGCCTTGCTGACGGCTATTTTATCCTTCCCTATACCATTGGAAACTACCTGTCGGGTGAAATTCATACGCCACGGTTCGACACATCCTCCTCCGAATTTACCCTTGCAGCAAATGGTGTTACCGACCGCTTGAAGCAGATCAAAAACAGCTCAGGCAAGGAGTCGGTCGATCATTTCCATCGTCGTCTGGGTAAAATTATGTGGGAGTATTGCGGCATGGCGCGAAACGATGCAGGTCTTACCGAAGCTCTCTACCAATTGACTGAGCTTCGTCAAGAGTTCGCGAAAGGAGTCCGAATGCCTGGAGGTCTGGACGAATACAATCCGGAACTCGAAAAAGCGTGTCGGGTTGCCGATTTTATCGAGCTCGGCCAGCTTATGGTGCGGGATGCCCAGCAGCGAAAGGAGTCGTGCGGAGGCCATTTCCGGGAGGAGTATCAGACCAGTGAGGGTGAAGCGTTGCGTAATGACGAGAGGTTTGCTTTTGTTGGTGCATGGGAATACAAGGGGCGTGATGCTGCCGCTGAGCTGCACCGCGAAGAACTTCAATTCAATGAGATCAAGCTCTCCCAGCGGAGCTATAAATAACAGGTGATTATGAACTTTACGCTGAAAATCTGGCGACAGAACAACGTCACGGCCAAAGGGGAGATGGTTTCCTATGATATTTCAGGAATCTCGCCCGACAGCTCCTTTTTTGAAATGCTCGATTCTCTCAATCAACGCCTTATCATGACTGGCGGCGATCCTGTTGCCTTTGATCATGACTGTCGGGAGGGCATTTGCGGTACATGCAGTCTTTATATCAACGGACGTCCTCACGGGCCGGTCAAGGGAGTGACCACCTGCCAGCTTCACATGCGTTCGTTTACGGATGGCGATATCATCCACATTGAACCATGGAGGGCAAAAGCTTTTCCCGTCATCCGCGATCTTATTGTTGATCGCAGTGCATTTGACAAAATCATACAGGCGGGTGGCTACGTATCGGTAGATACCGGCGGAGTCCCTGATGCCAATACCATTCCTGTACCAAAAGAGGAGTCGGATGCAGCCTTTGATGCCGCAACCTGTATCGGATGCGGAGCCTGTGTCGCGGCCTGTTCCAATGCTGCCGCCATGCTCTTTGTTGGCGCCAAGGTATCGCATCTTGCACTGCTTCCCCAGGGACGGGTTGAGGCCGCCAAGCGGGTGCAGAGGATGGTTGCTACTATGGACGAGCTTGGTTTTGGGAGTTGCAGTAATACCTACGCGTGTGAGGCAGAGTGTCCAAAAGGAATTTCTGTGGTCAATATTGCCCGCATGAACCGGGAGTTTCTCGCAGCAAAAATTTTTGCCGACAAGGAACGGGTGATCAAGGATTCCCTTTAAGAGAGAACCGCTTTTTTGCCGTTGCTCTCATTACCGGAGAGCTCCGTTGGCTCTTGCCTACTTATCGTGGCTCTCCCATGCTTTGTGCCAGACCTCCGTTTATCGCTACGGATCCTGTGGGCGAAGTATGGTTTGCTGATCTGTTGACTGAACAATGATGCGCAAAAAGTAAATACGCTGTAATGGCGCAATATTTTTTTGCTTACATTGCTATGTGGAGATTTTGTTCCCTGTTTTGACGGGCGTACTTCACGAGCGGGTGCGTCAGATCAATGCGGATCTCTTTTGTCAATAGAACTCTTAGCACAGAAGGAGCTTGGCTGCCATGAAAAAAAACACTGGTATCTGGATTGACCATAAGGAAGCCGTTCTGGTTTCAATTGAGGGTGATCAAACGATTGTTCAACATGTGGAGTCTGGTGCTGAAAGTCATCTCAAGCCTGCCGGAGGGTGGAAAGCGGGGGGGACCATTGTTGCGCAGGCTGTATTCAATGAACACACGGCAGAGGAACGCCGAAAACACCAGTATCACGCTTTTTACCTGAAGGTGATTGAGTTGCTCGGTGATTCATCGAAGATTGCCATTTTTGGTCCAGGGGAGGCAAAACTTGAATTTGCCAAAGCGATTGAAAAGATCAACGGCTTGCATACAACAGTAACTGGAGTTGAAGCCTGCGAGCGGCTGACAGAAAATCAACTGATTGCAAAAGTGAAAGCACTCTTTCTTGCTCACAAGTAAAAAGCTCTCTGATGCCCTGTTCGGAACAGGGTGTTTGGTGGCATCCGTCACTGCAAATCCAGGCATCTTGTTTGGAACTTGCAGGAGAAATATGTAGTTGAATGGAATGGTTATTATAAAAATTGTGCAGGAACAGAATTGTTCGGGGTGCTGCTGCGTGATTGTTTGTGGCGGCAGTAGTGTTTTTCTCTCTTATCCTGAATGGTTCAATTTGTAAATCTATGGAAATACTCTTTCTTCTCGTTTTGATTCTTGTTAACGGGCTCTTTGCCATGTCGGAAATTGCATTGGTAACGGCAAAGCGCTCCCGTCTGTCAAAGCTTTCCGAGGATGGGGAAAAAGCTGCGGCTGTTGCCCTGAAGCTTGGCCGGGAACCTTCCAGTTTTCTTTCGACTATCCAGATTGGCATTACCTCTATAGGAATTCTTAATGGTATTGTAGGGGAAAGCGCTCTCGCCAGCCCATTGGCCCTCCAGCTTCAAGCGTTCGGTATGGCTTTTGAAATAAGTCACATTATTGCTACGGCTGTTGTCGTGCTTGTGATTACCTACATTACCATTGTCATTGGTGAGCTTGTGCCCAAGCGGCTTGGGATGTTCAATCCTGAAGGCATCGCATGCATGGTTGCACGTCCCATGCTTATGCTTGCGACGGTAACCCGTCCATTCGGCCGCCTGCTTACGGTCTCGACCGATGCCGTTCTCCGTCTGACGGGAAACCACCCCCACGTCATGCCGAGTGTCACGGAGGAAGAGATTCATGCCATGCTTGAGGAGGGTTCTGAAGCTGGTGTGATTGAGCAGCATGAGCATGAAATGGTGCGTAATGTCTTTCGTCTGGATGACCGTCAACTCGGTTCGCTGATGGTTCCAAGGGCCGACATTGTCTCTCTGGACGTTTCCCGGCCGCTTGAAGAGAATATCGACAGGGTGACAGAGTCTGAGCACTCCCGTTTTCCTGTCTGCAATGGTGGCCTTCAGTCACTGCTTGGCGTTGTCAACGCCAAACAGCTTCTGTCGAAAACGCTGAAAGGGGGGCTTACGGAGTTTACCTCGCAGTTGCAACCCTGCGTCTATGTCCCCGAAACGCTTACGGGTATGGAGCTCCTTGACCATTTCAGGACATCAGGTACCCAGATGGTTTTTGTTGTTGATGAGTATGGCGAAATTCAGGGGCTGGTTACTCTTCAGGATATGCTTGAGGCGGTCACCGGCGAATTTGTTCCCCGCAATCTTGAGGACTCATGGGCCGTGCAACGTCAGGATGACTCATGGCTCCTTGATGGCCTTATTCCTGTGCCCGAGTTGAAAGACACGCTTGAACTGAAAAGTGTGCCTGAGGAGGATAAGGGGCTTTATCATACCCTCAGCGGTTTGATGATGTGGCTGCTTGGGCGTATGCCGAGGACTGGTGATATTGTGAAATGGGAAGAGTGGAATCTTGAGATTGTCGATCTGGATGGCCAGAGGATTGATAAAGTGCTTGCCACGCGGCTCTCGGCCGTTCCAAATTCGGCAGCAGGAGACTCGGCAGGTTCTCCAACATCCACGTGACCGCTTTTTTGGGCAGGAGCGTATCCCTTGCCAATCCGTTAAGGGAATACCGTTCCTCCTTCGCTATTTTCCAGCTTTTGGCTACATTATGGCGTGAAGTTTAGATGGAATTTTTTTATGACTGTAGACAATTTTCACATGCTGCTACCATCAAAAGTTCGTTCAGCCGGGATTTTTCTGGCACTCCTTGCGCTCAGTTCAACACTCTCCTCTTGCCAGAAAAAGATGGAGGAGGTTCTCGTGGAAAAAGCAATTGAGCAGTCAACAGGTAAAAAGGTCGATATCAATTCGGCCGGCAACAACATAACGATACAGTCCGAAGGGCAGAAAATTGAAATTCAGGGGAACAGCGGGGTCTGGCCAACCGATATGCCTGCTGATGTGCCGAAGTTTTCCTGGGGCAAGATAGCGGCCGTAACCCGCGCAGAGACGCCGGAAGGGAAGAACTGGAGCATCGTCTACGAGAACGTTTCCGGTAATATGGCCAAGGAGTTCGAGAGCCTGCTTAAAAGCAATGGCTTCAAAAATGTTACAACCATTATTAATTCCGGTGAAGGCTTGGGCGGAGTTGTTTCGGCTGAAAAGGAGAAGCTTAAAGTTGTGCTTATGACTGGCAACGGCACCGCGTCGCTCTCTGTCGTTAAGGAGCCTTGAGAACTACAGAATAGTAAACCCTTATGATACAAACGGAAGCTGATTGTCTGTTTTGCCGCATAGTGCGCGGTGAAATCCCCGCCCAGGTTGTCTATCGCAATGATCATGTTGTTGCTTTCAGGGACATCACCCCCGTTGCTCCTCAGCATTTGCTGATTATTCCTGTAAAGCATATCGCCTCGCTCAACGATCTTGCTCCAGAAGATGAAGCGATAGCCGGTCATATTCTTCTTGCCGCTGGAATCGTGGCAGAAATGATCGGTATCAGAGAGTCTGGTTACAGGCTTGTTTTTAATACTGGAAAAGATGCCCTGCAGAGCGTTCTTCATATCCACGCCCATCTGATTGGTGGAGAGCGGATGGGTTGGCCTCCCTTTCCCGGGGCAGCGGCGGTGCACGGATAACGACTTTTTCAGGGGCAACAGTCCGATTTTGCCGGCAGAAAAAAATGGATGCAATTTTTTCCTGCTGGCATCCGTTATACAGGATACAATATGTCCTGTTTTTTATTTTTTTGATGGAGTTTATGCTATGCGATTATCCGAATTGAAGGTGGGAGACAAGGCTGAAGTGACTGCGTTAAAGTCAGAGAGTGTTATACGCCGCAGGATTATGGATATGGGCTTGATAAAAGGTACCCGATTCAAGGTGCTGAGGGTTGCTCCGCTTGGTGATCCGATTGAGATTTTTTTCAAGGGGCTTTATCTTGCCATGAGAAAAACTGAGGCAGAGGGTGTGATGGTGTGCAAAGTTGGGGAGATCGGCGATGGAGTGCCCCTTTCCGCCACGAAAGCATGAGTGAGCAGAACGTGATCACTGTTGCGCTTGCCGGGAATCCTAATTGCGGAAAATCCTCCCTTTTCAATGCGCTGACTGGCGCTCATCAGAAGGTGGGGAATTTCTCCGGTGTGACCGTTGAAAAACATGAAGGGTACCTTGAGTACAAGGGTTACCAGATCAGGGTGGTTGATCTTCCCGGAATATATTCACTCACCCCCTACTCTCCGGAGGAGATTGTTACAAGGGAGTATCTCATCAAGGAGTGTCCTGATGTTGTTGTCAACGTTGTCGAAGGGCCAAACCTTGAACGGAACCTTCTCTTGACAACGCAGCTCATGGAGCTCGAAGTCGATTTTCTTGTTGCGCTCAATATGATGGATGAGGTCGAAGAAAAGGGCATTGTGATCGAGATCAAGCAGTTGCAGAAGCTTCTCGGCTGTCACATTGTTCCGACCTCGGCCAAAAAGAATATTGGACTGGATTCGCTGCTCGATCATATTATTCGTGTATCTCAAAAGGATATTGAGGTGCGCAAAAACAAGCTTTTTTTTCGTACAGAACTTGAAGCGTCGGTTGAAAAAATTACCACATCTCTTCTCCATCAGAGGGAACTTGGTGCCTATAATGCTCGATGGCTGGCTATCAAGCTGCTGGAGAATGACCGTGAGGTGTATAAAGAAGTTCAGCACTATCCGGTATGGGTAAAAGTTGAACTTGCCCTTCAGGATGCCCTCCGCGAGGCTGAACGACTGTATGATTCGGAGCCTGAAATCCTCATCACCGAAGATCGTCACGCTTTTATTCGCGGAGCCATGCAGGAGTGTGTCCGCATGCCGGGAGGCGTAAAGGCGACACCAACTGACTATATCGACATGGTGGTACTCAACAGAGTGCTTGGCCTGCCGATTTTTTTACTGGTGGTCTGGGCCATATTTCAGTTGACCTTTACACTTGCTTCGCCGATTATGGGTGCTCTTGAGCTTTTTTTTGGTTTCATTGCCTCCGTGATCGCCCCGCTTCTGCCGAATGAGATGCTTCGATCGATAATTATTGACGGTATTATTGCTGGTGTTGGTGGAGTCCTGCTCTTTCTTCCCAATATTGTCCTGCTTTTTATCGGACTCTCCTTTCTTGAGGCTTCCGGTTATATGGCGCGTGCCGCGTTTGTGATTGACCGGTTGATGCATCGTTTTGGTCTCCATGGCAAATCGTTTATCCCCATGATAACAGGTTTTGGCTGTTCCATTCCTGCCATCATGGCGACACGGACGCTCAAAAGCCCTACAGACAGGCTTGTTACGATCATGATTATTCCGTTCATGAGTTGCGGGGCAAAACTTCCGGTCTATGTGCTGCTGACCGCCGCTTTTTTTTCGCCTGATGTGGCGGCCAACGTTATGTTCGGCATCTATCTTCTTGGAATTGCGGTGGGCCTCTGGACAGCCTGGCTTCTGAAGTCAACCGTTCTGAAAAGCGATTCAGAACCTTTTGTGATGGAACTGCCGCCATATCGCTGGCCGACACTTGCCTCCGTACTCTTTCAGGCAAAGGTGAAAGCGTTGCTGTATCTCAAAAAAGCGGGGACACTTATTCTCGGTGCAGTCATTATTATCTGGGCGGTAAGCAACTATCCCCGGAACGAGGCTCTTCAGGCAACGCTTTCGTCGGAAACTGCGCGTATCACGGCGAGCCGTATGGGGGACGGCGAAAAAAAGGCTGGACAAAGAGAGCTCAGTTTACGTATAAAATCGCAGCAGCTCGAGTACTCTCTGGCAGGAAGGGCAGGGAAGGTGCTTGAACCCTTTATCAGTCCACTTGGCTTTGACTGGCGAATTGGCATTGCCCTTGTAACCGGCCTGGCGGCGAAAGAGGTCGTTGTTTCCACCCTCGCCACGATCTACTCCATCGGGCAAAGCGAGGGCGCCCCGGTAGAGCTGAAAACGATTCTTCGGCACGATCCTTCATTCAGCAGGGCAACAGCTTTGAGCCTTATGGTCTTTGTGCTGCTCTATATTCCCTGTGTGGCAGCGGTCGGTGTTATGAAAAAAGAGGTTGGCCGCTGGCGCCCGGTGCTGCTCTATTCGGCCTACTCCCTCTCTATGGCTTGGCTGCTCTCTTTTGTTGTCTATCGCATCGCCCTTCTTATGGTGTGACTTCGGCACTCTCTTCAACGGGAGAGGCAATCAGCCCGGCCTCTTCCGCCCTCAGGATGATATCATCAACAGGAACGGTCATCGGTACCGCTTTACCATCAACCATTGTCAGCATGACCGCAGGGTGAGCTTTCTGGTGGTCAGCCATGATTGCCTCCCAGTGACGTTGCGTGCTCTCGTCAAGGGTGCTCCACGCAAGGCGTCCCTTGCACTTGGGGAATTTTGAGCAGCCAAGCCACAACCCCCGTTTTCCGCTTCTCAGATAGAGCGGGGAGCTGCATTTTGGGCAGAAAATGCTGGTCACTACCGGCGGGGTTTTCAATGGTTCAATGTGGCGCTGTTTGCTCAAATTGAGCAACGTATTGCACTTTGGGTAGTTGGAACAGGCAAGAAACGTGCCGAATCTTCCGCTTCGCAAGAGCATGTGTCCTTCCTTGCAGGAGGGACAGAGGATGGCGGTATCAACCGGTTTCGCTTTGTTGCTGCTTATCGCCTTGATATTTTTACATTTGGGATAGCATGAACAACCGAAAAATTTCCCGTTGGCCGTCCACTTGACAACCATCACCCCCTCACCACACTTTTCACAGGTATCAGGTTCGCTGTTTTGAGGGACAATCGGATTGGATTTGCGCAGGCTCAGCACTGCTTCGAGCGGTTTGTAGAAACTGTCGAGCACTTTTTCATATTCATCCTCGCCGCTTGCCACCTTGTCCAGTTCATTCTCCATGAAGGCGGTAAAGTCAACATTGAAGAGATCAGGAAAATTGGCAACAAGAATCAGTGAGACGTCTTTGCCAAGTTCAGTGGGCAGAATCTTTTTCTTCTCCAGCTCCACATAGCGGCGCTCCTGCAGTGTTGAAAAAATGGAGGCATAAGTGGATGGACGTCCAATGCCAAAATGATCAAGATCCTTTACCAGCGTTGCTTCACTGTAACGTGCCGGAGGGCGGGTAAAGCTCTGTTTCTGGTCAAGGTCGGCAAGAGCAAGGGGGTCACTGACCGACAGCCGTTCAGGTAGTTTCACCGTCAGCTCTTTTTCCACATCCTCTTTCGTCGAGGTCTGCGCCTCGTAATCAAGCTCTTTCTGATCATCATAGACCCGCATGAATCCAGCAAAAAGAACCCTGCTGCCCGTTGCCCTGAAAAGAAATTTTTCTGAACGATCCTCAACATCAACCCGTGTCTGTTCGATTTTTGCGGGAGCCATCATGGCGGCAAGAAAGCGCTTCCAGATCAGATCATACAATTTAAATTGATCGGCTGAGAGGTATGGTTTGAGTTGCTCCGGTTTTTTATAAATGGAGGTCGGCCGTATGGCTTCGTGGGCATCCTGTGCATTTTTCCCAGGTTTTGCAGCTCCGCCAAAACCGATATACTCCTTGCCGAACTGCTGATTGATATAGCCTCTTACTTCAACGACCGCCTCTGCTCCGATACGCGTTGAATCGGTTCTCATATAGGTGATCAAGCCTGCTGTACCCTCGGCACCAAGATCAATGCCCTCATAAAGCTGCTGCGCCACTCCCATGGTTTTTTTTGATCCAAATCCGAGCTGGTTTGATGCCGCCTGCTGGAGGAGGGATGTTGTAAACGGCAGAGGAGGTTTTCGCTGCTGTACGCGTGGAGCAATCTCCCGGACAGCAAAATCGCCCAATTTGATGAGAGCCGCCAGAGTCTCAGCCTGCTGCTGATTGGAGATATCAGGTTTATCACCTTCGACGCGCACAAGCCTTGCTTTGAAAGACTCGTTGCCCGGTGTGGTGAAATCAGCCAAAATCGACCAGTACTCTTCTATCTGGAAACGGGTTATCTCTGCTTCACGCTCGCAGATCAGCCGCAGCGCGACGGATTGTACCCTGCCAGCGGAAAGGCCGCGAAGCACCACATTCCATAAAAAAGGGCTGATTTTGTAGCCTACTATTTTGTCAAGACCCTGACGGGTTTGCTGTGAGCGGACAAGGCGGTCGTCGATCTGCCGTGGAGCCTGGATGGCGGCAATGATCGCGTTTTTGGTGATTTCATTAAAAAGCACCCGCGATACCGGTTTGTTGGTTACGCCAATCTCCTTGGAGATATGCCATGCGATGGCCTCACCTTCTCGATCAGGGTCAGTCGCTATGAGAATTTCATTGGCTTCGGCAGCAAGTTTTTTTAACTGATGGACAATCTTTTCCTTTCCGGCAATAATTTCATACCTCGGCTCATAATGATGGTCAAAATCAAGGCCAATCTCCTTTTTCGGCAGATCCCTGATATGGCCTACCGATGCGAAAACCGTATACTTTTCTCCGAGGTATTTATTGATTGTCTTTGCCTTCGAGGGGGATTCTACGACAATCAGGGTCCTGTTTCTGGCAGAGAGTGTTGATGGTTTTGGGGCCATTGATCAGTACCGATATTAAGAGCATTACAAATAAAATTTTGAAAAAGATAGGTGTTGAGGAGCAAAAAACAAATTTTACCATTTTTCATGTCGGGATTTTGCCCGTCATCCTCCTTCGGTAACCGATCATTTCCGTTTATACTAATTGGCGGTAGAGAAAGAAGAGAGATATTTTATTATTATTATTTCAAGCCGTAAATCTATCAGTGAAAAATAACGATCCGATAATCTATGCGCCACATTTTGCTTCCGTTTCGTTCTGGGTTGGTCGTTTTGATATTGGTGACGCTTTTGATGCTCTTTTTCAGAACTCTTTCAGCACTTCCTGCTGATCAATCAGGACAGAGCACCGTTTCGCTCAATGTCATCACAGGAGAGGATCAGGGCTATACGATGAAGATCGACGCCCAGAGAAGATCAGGAGGGTTGATGATTGATCTTGAATCTATGGTTCGGGCTTTGCGCCTGGGTTACCGTAATGAGCAAGGCGGACTTGTTATCGAAGAATCGTTCGGGATGCCCGGCACGATTTGCACGATCATGGCCGAAAATAATTTTGTCTGCGTTCTTTCGAGGAATCCTGAACTTCCAAAAAGGGTTATCCAACTTTCTTCAGCCCCGTCACTGATACAATCACGGCTCTTTTTGCCGGTCAGTCAGGTATGCCGGTTCTTCAACATCTGGTTGGACAGGGATGTGGTCTACAATCAATCGTCAAATCAGATAAGCGTCCGGCTTGACAGCAAAAGTTCTGCAGATTTGGACGGAACAATCGGGATTGTCAGCGATGATGATCGCTCTGACATCGAGGGCGCGAATATTCGGGGTGAAAAAGAGAGAACGGTGATTACCGGCATTGAGGTAAAAAAACGTTCGAGTGGAGCGGTCATCACGTTCTCAGCTTCCGGTGTAGCGGCACAAGCGTCACTTGTCGCGCTCAATAAAGAGGGGTATGCCTATTTTTCGCTTGAAAAAGCCTCTTGTGATATTCGTGCATTAACTAAAGTTTACGGTGGCGGAGGTGTGGTCAGCGCAATTACTCCGAAACACGTTGCCCGAGAAGGGTTACAGTTTACCATAGCACTCGACAATCGCTCCTTTGTCATTAATTCTGTGGAATTTCAGCGCGATAAAAAACGCAACAGTTATCTGATCTATGTCCGCACCGCTACTGATGTGGAAAGTGTTCGCCGAAAGGACAAAGAACGGCAGATCGCACAGGTTCTCAGTCGCGATATTGAAAAATGGAAGCTTGACACTATTGTGCTTGATGCGGGTCACGGAGGAAAAGATCCCGGCGCTACAGGAGGAAACGGCACCATTGAAAAAGATGTGGCACTTAACATTGTTCGTGATCTCGGTCGCTTTATTACGGAGAAATGGCATGATGTTCGGGTCATCTACACAAGAAAGGAGGACACCTTTATTCCGCTGCTTCAACGGGGGAAAATAGCAAACCAGAGCGGCGGAAAACTCTTTATCAGCGTGCATTGCAATGCGAATTTGAATCGTAATGTTCGAGGATCCGAAGTCTATATCCTTGGAGCCCATAAAACGAAAGAGGCTCTTGACGTAGCTCTTTTTGAAAACTCGGTTATACGCCAGGAGGCAGACTACAGACAGGCTTACAAAGGCTTTACTGAGGAGTATCTCATCATGAGCAGTATGGCTCAGAGCGCATTTGTGAGGCAGTCCACCTCTCTTGCCCGGCACATTCTCAATTCGGACGATCAGCAAAGGTTCAATAATAGAGGCGGAGTTCACCAGGCCGGCTTTATGGTGTTATGGAGCCCTTCCATGCCGAGCGCCCTTGTCGAAGTGGGTTACCTCTCCAATGCACGGGAGGAGCAGATTCTTCGTAACCGCCAGGAGCAGAAAAAAATAGCATACACTCTTTTTCTGGGTGTACAGAGTTATCGTAAAAATTACGAAATTTCCAGTATGGCCGCAATGGGACGCTGAGCGCCAGAAGATGTTGTATGCCCGCTCGGAATTCTACAGTATTTTAGAATAAGTCACCTGGGATCGGCTCTGGCCATATTTTCCGTTCTGATGGTGCCTCGGTGATTTAAATAAAAAAATTTAAACAGGATAACTCCCTGTTGTATTGCTGCGTTATAAGCATTACTTTTTACTGGAATTACTGCTTCTTCCCACGTAACCCGAAAATCATGGGTAACCTGCCTGAACGGTCACTTGACGACAGAGTCCGGTGGTTGGAACATGAAATGGATGAGCTGCGAGCGGTCATAAGGAATCTTGAAGCCGTATCAGTCAAGTGGCAGCACAAGCAAGAGGGGCCACTGTCTGAGAGCCAATTAAACATAAAGGAACAGAACCTCACGATCGGAGAGAAAATCATCACTCCTTCTGCAAGCACTCTTGACGACCGGGTGCTGCTGCTGGAAAAAGAGATGGAAGAACTCCCGATGGTTATTCAGCACCTTGAGTCGGCATCAGTTGAGCATCCGTACAACGAGTGCTCTCCACTGTTTGAGAAGCAGTCAAACACGGCACCAACGAATGAGGTGATTGCAGAAGAAAATGATGCTGTTGCCAGACGGACAGAGCAAAAAAAAATAATTATCAAAAATGAAAATATCCTCAGTAAAGTCGGCATTGGGTTGCTTCTTTTTGGGATTGCCTTTTTCTTCAAATACTCTTTCGATCAGGGCTGGATTGGCCCTGAAATAAGAGTTCTTGCGGCAACAGGTGCCGGGTTTGCCCTGTTGTATTCCGGCCATACGTTGTATGATAAAAAGAGAAATTTCAGTCTTGTCATGAGCGGTGGAGGTATCGCCGTCTTCTACATCACCACATTCTCGGCATTCCAGATTCTTCATCTTGTAACATACAGCGCAGCCTTCCTGAGCATGTCGGCAATAACCGCGCTGTGCTTTTTGTTGTCGATAAAACAGAAAGAGGCGGTGTTGTCACTGATCGCTATGGCAGGCGGTTTTGGTACCCCATTTGTTCTCTATAGCGATTCCAACAACATCCTGGCATTAGTTCTCTATATCGTTTTGCTGCTCACAACTGCAGGCAGCATCTACGCTATTCGCGGCTGGGTCTCGCTGCTCTGGACAGGCCTCACTGGGGGATTACTTGTTTTCCTGACAGTTCTGCAAAGAGTGCTTCTCAACAGTGCGGTGGATAGCCATGACAAGATTGCTTTGCAGGCTGGAGCTCTTTTCCTGTGCATTGGTTACTCATTCCTTCAGCCTTTCCGGCTTTTATTCTTGAGCAAACATCATGAAGAGCCCCTTCCAGATGCAATTTCAAGAGAAATATCGGGTCAACAGGCGCAAATACCTTTGATCATACTGCTTCTTGCATTTTTCACTTCTTATATTTCCTTCAATATCTGGACACTTCCGTCCGTTGTCTGGGGATCTGTAACGGTTATCGTGGCAATCTTTTACCTCTTGCTTTCGCGTCTTCTGGCTGATAAAGAGAGTGCGCTGCCTTATTGCCCCCTGATATTGATGCTTACGGGATATTTATTTTTTGTTGCAGCTCTTGTTCTGTTTTTCAGCGGAGACCCTTTCATTTTTGTGATGTCAGGTGTGGCGGTCATTCCCCACATTTTCGCTGCAAAAATGAAGTCAGAAAACCTCAAGGGTTTTGGTCATCTCTTGTTTGCAATGCTCATTATATGGCTGACAGAATACCTTTCTGTCGGCGCTGATAAACAGTTGAACCAGCCCGGAATCGGGTGGAAATCATTTGAACTGCTTTGGGTTATCGTTCTGACTTTTGGCATCTCATTTATTTTTGATGCGCAGAGTGAAAAACGAGTGTATCGTGTTCTTGCTCACACATGCGTTTTATGGTGGCTTTACTATGTCATTTCTCCACTCATGGACGGTGATGCTTATATCTCCCTTGCATGGCTGTTCTATTCGATGATCCTGCTTGTTACCGGTCTGCGCCTGGATTCCGAACATGTGCAGCAGACAGCCATGAGCACTCTGCTCATTTTGGTCATCAAACTTTTCTTGATAGATCTTGTAGAACCTGAAACCACCTGGCGCATCACACTTTTTCTTTGTTCTGCAACAGGTGCAGGACTTGCCATGTTGTATTCCGGCCATACGTTGTATGATAAAAAGAGAATGCTCAGTCTTGTCATGACAGGGGGTGGTATTGCCGTTTTCTATACCACCGCACTCTCGGCCTTTGAGACTTTTCAGCTCGTATCGTATGCTACGGTTTTTTTGTGCATGTCGGTCATAACTGCGCTATGCTTTTTCATGTCGGTAAAACAGAACGAAACCGTTTTATCACTTATTGCGATTGCAGGCGGTTTTGTAACTCCTTTTGTTCTCAACAGCGATTTCAATAACATTCCGGCGTTGGTTGCCTATATCGTCCTGCTGCTCATAGCCGCTGGCAGCATTTTCCTGATACGCGGATGGGCGTTATTGTTCTGGACAGCTCTTACGGGCGGATTACTTTTTTTCCTGATACCTGTACTTCCGGGTGTTTTTCTCAACTTTGCGATGGACATCAATGAAAAAAATGCCTTGCAGGCAGGAGCCGTTCTTTTTTGCATTGGATATTCATCGCTTCAGCCTTGCAGGATTCTCTACTTGAGCAAACATTACGAATCTCCTCTTACGGATGTCATCGCCGGAGAAATATCGCAGCAACAGGCGCAAATACCATTGATCATACTGACTCTTGCATTTTTCACTTCATATATCCTGTTCACTATATGGACACTCCCGGGTACGACCTGGGGATATGTTTTTGCTCTGATTGGAATGCTTTACCTGAGTCTCTCTCTTCTTCTGGCTGATAAAAAGGATATAATCCATTATCTTCCAATGATATTGAGGCTTACCAGTCTCTTGTTTTTTGTCGCAGCTCTTGTTCTCTGCTTCAGCGGTTATCCTCTCATATTTGTGATCTCAGGAATTGCGGTCATTCTTCATCTCCTCGCGTTTAGAATGAAGTCCGCAAATATCAAGGGTTTTGCTCATCTCTTGTTTGGAATAATTGCGCTATGGTCTGCTGGAAACCTCCTGGTCAGGACGGTTGACCCGTTTAGCCAGCTCATCACGGGGTGGGAATCACTTGAACTGCTCTGGATGACGGCTCTGGCTTTTGGTGCCTCATTTGTGTTTGCAGCGCAGAATGAAAAACGAACGTATCGCGTTTTTGCCCATATCGCCATATTATGGTGGCTACACGAGGTCATTTCACCGTTCAGCAATGGTGGCGCCTATGTCTCCATTGCATGGCTGTTCTACGCGATAATACTGCTCATTGTCAGTCTGCGTATGGATTATGAAAAAGTGCAGCAGACAGCCATGAGCACCCTGCTCATTTTGGTGATCAAACTTTTTTTGATTGATCTCGCTGAACTTGAAACCATCTGGCGCATCACTCTTTTTATTTTTGCAGGCACCATATTTCTGCTGCTTAGCTATTATTTCAGGTCTCTTTCCAGGAAGAAGCAGGACGTGGCGGAGCTTGACGAATAAACAAACAGGGAACACTGGTACGTTTGTACCCGTTTCGACGGGATTCTCGGAGGGGGCTTTTTTTTATTGCAAAGTTGTAAACCCTGCGCTACATTCAGGTTCACATGTTTCCGGAAACGCATCTTTTTTCTTCCTTTTCTGTTGCCTTTTATGAATGACATGACCGCACTGATTTTGAGACGTATGATTACCTGTGCGGATTTTGTATCGGGTGAAGCACTTTGCCGTGAATGTGGCATTTCAAGAAGTGCTGTATGGAAACATATCAGTCTGTTGCGCAATGACGGGTATTCTATTGATGCTGTAACAGGTCGTGGGTACCGACTTTCAGGCCTGACTGGTCGTCCTGTAGAGGCTGAGGTTCTGCCGTTTCTTACGGCCGAACGGTTTGGCCGAAAGATCGTCTATCATCCCGTTACAGCCTCAACGAATATTCTCGCGAAGGCTCTTGCCGTTGAGGGTGCCGTGGAGGGCTGTGTGGTTGTGGCTGATTCCCAGACGGGTGGTCGTGGCAGAATGGGGCGTATCTGGCTCTCGCCTTCGGGCGTCAACCTCTATTTTTCCCTGATTCTGCGGCCGGGAGTGCCTTCCGTCCGTGTTCCGCAACTGACACTGCTTGTGGCTGTGGCGATTCATCAGGCATTGAGCGCACTCTCTCCTGATCTTGCGGCGATGATCAAGTGGCCGAATGATATTCTTGCCAATGGGAAAAAGTTATGCGGGGTGTTGTGCGAAATGCAGTCAGAACCAGATTTTACACACTTTGTTGTCGTTGGTGTCGGTATCAACATCAACCAGTCAGAGTTTCAGCCCCCCCTGCAGGAGAGCGCAACCTCGCTGTTCCTCGAAACGGGGCAACTTTTTTCGAGACCGGCGCTTCTTGCCTCTGTGCTGAACTATTTTGAGCCACTCTATAACGCATGGCTGGTGGAGGATGATCTCGGTTTTATCATTCCGGTTCTCGAAGCGCATTCGCTCTTGCAGTCGAAAGAGGTGACGATTGACCAGTTAAAACGAAGCATGAGCGGAACGGTGAGAGGGATTTCCCGCTTCGGCGAGCTGAAACTTGAGGTTGCGGAGGGAGAGATCATCCTTGTCTCGTCGGGAGAGGCCCATCTGCGAACTTGCCCATTAATCATATAACTGCCTTATTTTCATGGATAAACCAACGCTTCATCCCAAAATTGTCGCGGCGTACCGTGTTCTTGAAACTGGTGAACCGATCAGCCATGCCGAAGCTCTGCTGCTTGCAGAGTTGCCGGGTGAGCTTGCGCTTGACTTGGCCTCTCTTGCAAATAAAGTCAAAAATCGTTACGGAAGCGGCCCTGAAGCGATTCATGCCTGCTCTATCATGAATGCAAAATCGGGGGTATGCGGCGAAAACTGCCGTTTTTGTGCACAGTCGCGGCACAATCGGGCTGACATAGAGGTCTATGAGCTGGTCGATGAAGAGTCTGTGCTGATTGAAGCGCGAAACTGTTTTTCCGCAGGAGTCTCCCATTTTGGAATTGTGACCAGTGGATACGGTTATAAACGGATAAACCCGGAGTTTCAGCGTGTACTCGACATGATTGACCGTCTCCATGCCGAGCTGCCAGAGCTGAGCGTCTGCGCCTCGCTTGGCATGTTGGGCGAAGAGCCTGCGGCGGCCCTTGCCGCGCATGGTATTGCCCACTACAACATCAACATTCAGGTTGCGCCCGACAAATACCATACGCTCATTGCTGATACGCATCGTGTCGAAGAACGGATTGAGACCATCAAATTGTTGCGAAAGAACAATATTTCCGTCTGTTGCGGTGGCATTATGGGTGTTGGCGAAACCATGCAGGATCGGATTGCCATGATTTTTGCGCTTCAGGAACTCGATGTCACCGTCATACCGCTCAACGTGCTGGTGCCAATCGCCGGGACTCCTCTTGCAGGAAAAGAGCCGGTTTCCGTCGCCGACATTGTCAAAACCTTCGCGATCTGCCGTCTTGCACATCCCCATAAAATTATCAAGTTTGCTGCGGGCAGGGAGACCATTATGAAAGATTTTCAGGGGCTTCTGATGCTCTCTGGTGCAAATGGCTATTTGACTGGAGGTTACCTGACCACACGAGGACGCGATATTGCTGACGACCACCAGTTTGCTCGCCAGATTGCAACGTTTAACTGAGGGAGCCACCGTTATGTCGTTTCAGGAACGGATCCGCCAGGAGCTCAACGGGCTCCGCCAGCTTGACCGCTACCGGGTGTTGTCGGATATCACGGCCCGGCAAGGCAACCATATTGCCGTGAGCGGCCAAAGCCTTTTGAACCTCTCCTCAAACGACTACCTTGGCCTTGGCGATGATCGGGAACTGCATGCCACCTATATCGAAGAGCTCAGAGAGAGGATGTATGCCATGACCAGCTCCTCCTCCCGTCTTCTGACGGGTAACCATCCCCTCTATGATCAGTTGGAACGACTCCTTGCCGAGCTCTACGGGCGTGAAGCGGCGCTGGTGTTCAACAGCGGCTATCACGCCAACATCGGTATTATACCGGCTCTCTGCGGTCGTCACGATCTTGTGCTCAGTGACCGGAAGAACCACGCAAGTATCATTGACGGCATGAAAATTGCCGAAGCACCTTACCAGCGCTACCGCCACCTCGACTACGATCACCTCGAAGAGCTGCTTGCTGGAGCTGCTGATCGCTATCGTCAGATATTTATTGTCACCGAATCGGTTTTCAGCATGGACGGAGACCTTGCCGACCTTTCCCGGCTTGTTGCCCTGAAAGAGAGATACGGGGCCGTGCTTATTGTTGATGAAGCACACGGTGTCGGAGTCTTTGGAGAGCGCGGTCTCGGCCTCTGTGAAACGGCCGGCGTGGTGCAGCAGATTGATATCATCACAGGAACCTTCGGGAAGGCGCTTGCCTCAACAGGAGCCTACGCCGTGATGAGCAGCCTTTTCAGGGAGTACCTGATCAATACCATGCGCTCCTTTATTTTTACCACGGCACTGCCTCCCGCCATTCTTGGCTGGAGCCTGCTCACCCTCAGGCGGCAGGCCTCCATGGGCCGGGAGCGCCAGGCGCTTCTGCAGCTTGCATTGAAGCTCCGCAGTGAACTGATTGCCCACGTTCTTGATGTTCCGGGTGCAAGTCATATTGTTCCGGTGATTACCGGTAGTAATGCGCTCGCTGTGGCTCTCTCTGCCCGTCTTCGGGAAGCCGGATTTCTCTGTTTGCCGGTGCGTCCCCCAACGGTTCCGGAAAAAAGCGCCCGTATCCGCATTTCGCTCCGCTCTACGCTGCAATGGGAAGATATTGAACGAATTCCTGAACTTATCGGGAGGATAACCGCAGCATGAAAACCGCATGGCTCAGAAAAGAGGGAGCTGAAGAGCTTCTGCTTTTTTTCAACGGTTGGGGCATGGATCGCCGAATTGGCGCCCATCTTCTCGCCGAGTCGCTTCCGGAAGGTTTTGAGGCCGACTTGCTGCTCTGCTACGACTACCGTACTCTGGAGCCAGATGCGGGCTTTATGAGGGATATCGGCGGGTATAGCCGCATAACGGTGGTGGCATGGTCATTTGGTGTATGGGTCGCACAGCATGTAGAGCTGCCGCCGATCAAGTGCGCGATTGCCATTAACGGTACCCTGCATCCGGTCAACGCAGAAAGAGGGATAAGTCCTGAAGTTTTTCAGGCAACTCTGGCAACCTATAGCGAAAAGAACCGCAACCGCTTCAACCGCAGGATGTGCGGCTTGGGCGAAGCACACCTCCTTTTTTCCTCCATGTCGCCCGACCGCAGCGCGGCTGATCAGCTCGAAGAGCTGGAGCAGTTGCAGGAGCACTTCCTGGTGCAGGGTTCTGCGGGCGGTACTGCATGGTGTTACGATCATGCCATTATCGGGGGACGTGATTTGATATTTCCGGCAGAGCAGCAGTACTGTGCCTGGAAAGGTCTTCCTCAAACAGTTATTGCTGATATGCCACATTTCCCCTTTTTTCATTTCAGGAACCTGCCGGAGGTGCTGGAATGCATCCGTTGATCAACAAGCAACTGGTTCGCGACCGATTCTACCGAACACTTCGAAGCTACAGCCGCCATGCGCTGGTGCAAAAAGCGATGGCCGCTAAACTTATAGAGATTATCTGCCAGCAGGAGCCGGGCCAATCCTATGAGCGGATACTTGAAGTTGGATCAGGTTCAGGGGCACTCATGGCAGAGTTGCTGGGGCGCTGCACCGTCAGCACCTATTATGCCAATGATCTTGTCGAAGAGAGCCAGAGCTCTCTCCAGGAGGTTCTTGACCGCTATCCTGTCGGGGAGTTTCACTTTCTGGCCGGGGATATTGAGCGTCTGGAGCTCTTGCCCTCATCGCTCGACATGGTCGTTTCGAATGCTACGGTGCAATGGCTTCATGACCTTGATGGATTTTTTCGAAAGATATCGGATCATCTCAAGCCTGGCGGGACGGTCGCCGTCACCACCTTCGGCCCCTCGAACATGCGTGAAATAGCAACTATCGAAGGTGTCGGCCTCAGCTATTACACCCTCGGGGAGCTTGAACTTCTTGCAGGACGTTATTTTGATATAAGTGTCAGCCGCGAAGAGACGTTACGTGTGGAGTTCACTTCACCAGAGGCGATGCTGCACCACATCCGCCAAACCGGGGTAAACGGATTGCTTCGCCGCTCATGGACAAAAAGCCGCTACCTTCATTTTATAGCAGAGTACCGACGGCTGTTTTCTTGTGAAAATGGCGTCTACCTGACCTATCATCCCCTTTATTGCTGCATGAAAAAAAGAATCTCATGAGAGGAACTGTTCTGGCTGTTGGCGGTATTGATACCGGAATTGGAAAAACGTATGTGACCGGCCTGCTTGCAAGAGCTCTGCTTCAGCAAGGCAAAAAGGTCATTACCCAGAAAATTGTCCAGACCGGTTGTGCTGGGATCGCGGAAGATATTCTCGAACATCGTCGGCTTATGGGGATTGGAGTGCAGGACTCCGACCGGGAAGGGCTTACCTGCCCTTCTGTTTTCCGCTATCCGGCCTCTCCGCATCTTTCAGCCGCCCTGGAAGGCTCGGTAGTCGATCTTGAGCGTATCCGACGCTCTACCATTGCCCTGCAGCAACGCTACGACCTGGTGCTTCTTGAGGGGGTTGGCGGGCTCCTTGTCCCTCTCACCCTCAATCTTCTTTTTGCCGACTATATCCGGGATGCAGGGTATGAGCTTCTTCTGGTAACGAGCCCCCGGCTTGGCAGCATCAACCACACACTGCTCTCCATTGAGGCCTGTCGGCACAGGGGAATTGGTATCAGGGGGGTTATCTACAACTGTTTTCAGGAGGTCGATAAGCTTATCGCTGATGATACCCGTGAGGTGATTGTTCATTATCTCGCCAAAGCGGGGTATGCTGCACCGATCGTCGACCTGCGAGACGGGTTGCCTGAACGGGATGCACTTGCACGTCTTTCATTATCATAACAAGTTATTGCCTCTATCGGTATGGCCAAGCAACCCGCCTCAATTGATCTTGATTTTGACCGTGATCATCTCTGGCATCCCTACACCTCTGTAACGGCTCCTCTGCCGGTTTATCCGGTTGCTGGTGCCAGCGGTGTCTTTCTTGAACTTGAAGATGGCCGCAGGTTGGTTGATGGCATGTCCTCATGGTGGGCCGCCATCCACGGCTACAACCACCCTGTGCTCAATCAGGCGGTGATCAGTCAACTGCATCGAATGAGCCATGTCATGTTCGGAGGTATCACTCATGAACCAGCCATAACCCTTGCCAAACAGTTGGTGGCACTGACCCCCGAGCCGCTGCAGAAGCTCTTTTTCAGCGATTCAGGCTCCGTTGCTGTTGAAGTGGCCATCAAGATGGCTTTTCAGTACTGGGCCTCTCTTGGCCAAAACCAGAAAAACCGCCTGCTGACCGTTCGATCCGGCTACCACGGCGACACCTTTGCGGCCATGTCGGTCTGCGATCCGGTAACCGGTATGCACTCCCTCTTTAAAGGGGTGATTGCGGAGCACTACTTTGCCGAAGCTCCGGCACCCCGGTTTAATGAGCCTTGTACCGATGCGGATATGGCCGACCTTCGCCGGAAGCTTGAGGAGCATCACCGCGAGATTGCCGCCGTGATTATTGAGCCGGTTGTGCAGGGTGCCGGGGGAATGCGCTTTTACTCCCCGCACTATCTCTGTCGGCTCCGCGAGCTCTGTGACGAGTATGATGTGCTGCTTATTTTCGACGAAATTGCCACCGGTTTCGGGCGCACAGGAAAAATGTTTGCGCTTGAACATGCTGACGTGGTGCCGGATATCCTTTGTGTCGGCAAAGCGCTCACCGGCGGTTACATGACCCTTGCCGCAACGCTGACAACCGATAAGGTTGCCGAGGCGATCTGTTCCGGCAATCCCGGGCTTTTCATGCACGGGCCAACCTTTATGGCAAACCCTCTCGCTTGTGCAGTCGCATCTGCCAGTATAAGTCTCCTCTGTAGTTATGACTGGAAGGTATCGGTTCAGCGGCTCGAAGCGAGACTTCGTCAGGGGCTTGAGCCCTGCCGGGATTTATGCGGGGTGGCCGATGTGCGTGTGCTTGGTGCCATTGGGGTGGTCGAGCTGCACCGTCCGGTCGATATGGCCCTTATCCAGAAACAATTTGTAGATAAAGGGGTGTGGGTTCGTCCCTTCGGGAGACTGGTCTATCTTATGCCACCATATATCATGCGCGACAAAGAACTCATCCAATTAACCGCAGCAGTTTGCGATATTGTGGAGTCGATGCCGTAACTTTTTGTTCATTATCCTTTCAGGATGCGTGATATCCCCTTATATTTGGTTCTTGCAAGATTAAACGAAAAAAACAGACATGAGAGCAAAGCCCTGGATTCGCCACTATGACAAGGGAGTTCCCCACACGCTTCATCCATACCCGGAAGAGACACTGGTCGATGTTCTCCGAAGGAGTGCAGAGGAGCAGCCCCGGAATCCAGCGATGTACTTCAAGGGAAGAGCGCTCTCATACCTCGAACTGCAGCATCAAAGCGATGCACTTGCCCGAGCCCTGCTCTCGCTTGGATTGGGTAAGGAGGATCGGGTCGCTCTCATCATGCCCAACTCACCGCAACTGCTCATCAGCGAGTTCGGAGTCTGGAAAGCAGGAGCTATTGCGGTGCCCATGAATCCACTCTACACCGTCAACGAGCTTGAACACGCACTCAATGAATGCGGAGCGGAGACGGTTATTGTTCTAACCCCGTTCTATGAAAAAATCAAGGCAGCCCAGAGCGTTTCGCGCTTGAAAAGGGTGATTGTAACCAGCATCAAAGAGTATCTTTCACCGCTAAACAGCACCCTCTTTACTCTTTTCAAAGAGAAAAAGGATGGTCACAAGGTTGTATTGCACTCAGGAGATCATTGGTTGAGTGCTCTTCTTGCCGCCCAATCAGGGAAAAAATTTACACCGCTTGCCATCAAGCATGATGAGCCTGCCATTTTCCTCTTTTCCGGCGGCACAACCGGCAACCCCAAGTGCGTTGTCATCTCCCATCAGGGTATGGTGATGACCGGCATGCAGATCGCGAGCTGGTTCAGTGTCATTCTTGAAAAAGGAAAAGATATTATCCTGCTCAACATGCCACTCTTCCACGTCTACGCCCAGGTTGGCATTTTGACCGCGGCATTGATTGAACGCTTTCCTGTGGCACTGGTGCCCAATCCGCGTGACATTGATGACCTGCTGCACACCATTAAAACCCTGAAAGCCGCGGTACTTCCCGGAGTGCCGACCCTCTTTACCGCACTGCTTAACCACCCCAAAGTCAAGCGAGACCACTCAATGCTCAAATCGCTCAAGTTGAGTGTTTCGGGCGCAGCGCCGCTGATGCTCGAAACCAAAAGACGTTTTGAAGAGTTGACGGGAGGTCGCATTATCGACGCCTACAGCCTTACCGAAGCAGCCCTAGCCTCGGTCTTTACCCCTATTCTTGGCACCTACAAACATGGATCGGTAGGCATACCTGTGCCGGATGTTGAGATAAGGATCGTTGAACAGGAAACCGGCCATGAAACACTCGCCGAGCTTGAAATAGGGGAAATCATCATGCGAGCTCCCCAGCTCATGAAAGAGTACTGGCAGAACCCTATGGAAACCGCATTGGTGCTCCGCGACGGCTGGCTTTATACCGGCGATCTCGGCTATCTCGACGAAGATGGCTACCTCTTTATTGTTGATCGCAAAAAAGATGTCATCAAGCCCGGCGGTTTTCAGGTCTGGCCCCGTGACGTTGAAGAGGCTATAGCAGTTCACCCTGCAGTGCTCGAAGTCGGCGTGGCCGGTGTGCCCGATCCCTATCAGGGCGAAGCGGTCAAGGCGTGGATTGTGCTGCGACCGGGCCACCATCTTACGGTTGATGAGCTCCGGGAGCACTGCCGTAAAGACCTTGCCGCCTACAAAGTGCCTAAACATGTTGAATTCATTCTGGCACTGCCAAAATCAACAGTAGGCAAAGTGCTTCGCCGCAAGCTTGTGGAGGCCCACTTGGCCGAAGCCGCGGCATGACCCGCCCTCTTCGTCACGGGAGGTCACCGACCCATGATTCGTGCGCGATCAACCGGAGCAATTGCTCCGAGCCACTTCCTGACATACTCGATATGGGCCGTTGCGGGTTGGCCATCCCGTTCCCTTACGCTTGAAACCCTTACCATCAGGTTGTCGGGGAACTTCCCCCGAAATAAATCGGGCAAATAGATCAGTCGCTGGAGTCGATGAAGCAAGGTTCCTCTGCTGTCGATGCCTCTCTCTCTTATTCCATCAGTCACTTTCCAGTAGAGCACATCTTCTTTCTGGGTTGGCTTGCTGCCGGTAAAAGCCATCGCCTCAATGCTGTCGTCACCGATCGGGATCGAAACAGAATGCGACGAATTGACCGTAAATCCGTTGGCGCTATAGCACACCTGCTGATCATGCCCCTGGTGTCGGAACCCGTCACCGCTCCATGTCATAACCACCAGCACCCTCCGTCCATCGGTATGCTGATAGCGGCTTGAAGCAATAATATCGTATTGGTCCAAAACGGATTCGGTTACCCCTAACCGTACTTGTGGACCTTCAACCAGTTTCCAGTCACGGGGATGCAGGCTCACCAGCCGTTCAAGATCTGGTTTAGAACCTTGAACCTGCAGATTCACCCTCGACTCAACCAGCATCAGCGAGCACAAAATCAGGAATCCCAGAGCGAGAGAGATCACGCTATGCCTTTTTATCCGCATACGGTAGACGTTTTTGATTTTTTCTGCAGGAAGAGGAGAGGAACAGGAGGTGATCGACAAGCGAGAGCATGAAGAGAGCTGCAACAAAGGAGCCAATTCCTGCAATTTCATGGAACAACCCCTGAGCAAAACCGTCGCCGATGTACCAGGTTGCCAGTACAAGCAATATTACCCGGGCAAAATTGGTCATTACGGCAACAGGAATGAGATAGGCAACCAGCAACGCAATGTGCCATGCAGTTCGCCGGGAACCTGCCCTCAGGTAAATGACAAAAAGCGCCGTTAAAGAAAAAATGGAATTCATGCCTGAGCATGCCTTCGTAATTTCGGCACTGTACGGGCCAAAAAAGAGAATGACGCCGTTGGCGACCACAGGAAGGGTTGTTGCACTTAACACCATCGCACTGACCGATGCAATGGCGAGCGAAAGTTCAGAAGAGAGAATGTTTGGCGCCGCCCATCCGATAAGCACAATCACCGTACCGGCAAAGGCGATAAAGTATGCAGAGCGCAAATGGTCAGGCGGAGCAAGCGCCGCCACCAATCCGGCGGCTATAAGAAAAAGGCTCCAGACATCGACGGTTGCTGAGAGGTAGAAACGACCAATGGCATAGAGCAGGCAACCAACAGCGACAAGTGCCGTACCGAATATGAGATTGCCGGTCTCCATTCGAAGCAACGATGCCGCAACCGCTTTGCGCTCCGACCATAATGCGAAGAGTATCCCTGCGTAGAGGAGTGCCTGATCGCTTTTTCCGGGAAATGGTGGATACAGGAGCAGATACCTTCCCACAGAATAAGAGAAGAGCAGGCTGAAAAGTACCCAGGGGAACCACGATGCCTGCGGTTTGAGTGTCATGGGTGCAAAACGGGTTATGGTTGCAGTAAAGGAAGAGGCGGCAGATCAAACGACGTTACGGGCAATTTTTTTCCACCCTTGTCCGAAGCGAACTCTCCGAAAAAGGTGATTTTTGCTGAATCAAGCGCTTTGGTCAGAGTTTTCGAAACCTCCATTTTGCGCTGTTGCTCATTCAGCATGTCGGCGGCGGCCTGAATGGCAGCATCGCCGTCAAGCGGCATTGGCACGGTTGCCCGCAACACCAGAATCATTGAAAACTTTGTCTCAATGCGGACAATCCGGGGCTTTTTCAAACGCGATGTGCTCAAGACACTGAAAATACCAGGGTCAATCTGATCGGTTGTCAACGCCTGCATAGTACGACGAAAGGGGATCTTTTTTGCATTGATCCTGTTGAGCAGTTGTTCCAGCGAGGCGCCACTCTCTGCGTCGTTATTCAGGGATGTGAGCAATGGTTCATCAACACTGGGGATCACCACCTGGTCATACACAAGAAGTTTTCTTTGCGAAAAAAAACGGGGATTAGCCGCGACAATTTTTTCGACAGATTCAGGTAATACTTTTTCGCTCTGTGCTGCAATATGTCGCTCAGCCATTCCTGCAAGCACATTGCGGCGGGCTTCATACATTGCTACAATGAAATCCGGAGAATTCTCCAGCTTCAACGCCAAAGCATGTTGTGCAAGCAGCTCCTTGCGAACCAGAAGAGAAAGGACTCGTTGCCTCTCGGCCACCCCATCACTATCGCGGAGAGCCGGGCGACGACACAAAAAATCAACCTCACGTCGTGTTATCTCAACGCCGTTCACCACCGCAGTCACTCGCCCATCACCACCCCCCCCATTATTCGGGGAGCACCCGGCAAGGGCTAACACAAAAAGGCAGGTCGCCGACAATGATTTCATATCATTCGCTTTGACGCTCTGGCAGCTCTTTTCTTCAGGCCGTATGCCAACAAAAGAGCTCCACCAATGCCCAAAAGCACTAACGTTGCCGGCTCCGGGGCTGGTGATGCGTCCATATCGGAAGATTCAACGAGCGTCGACTGACCATCAGTCGAACCTCCTTCGTTGCTCCCCGATGGCCCTCGCCCGATTCCCTGTCCAGCTCCATTGCCCGGCCCCTGCCCGTCACCAGGACCTCCGGCCCCGCTACCTGTACCAGATACCGTATTTGCGGATCCCCCAATATTTGCACCACTTCCAACATTGACTGACGGTGCCTGACTTTGAGGAATTGTCGCAATATCATCAGCCAGAACAGTTCCACTCACCACCCATGAGGCCATTGCGGCTCCGAGTAATCTATAGATAACCTTCTTCATATTTCCTTCCGTTTTTTGTGCCTCGCAAACTATATGGGCAAAACCCTTCAATAACTTTAACGTATTTTCTTGTATGAATCAAGTTTAATAACAAAAAATTCCATCTGCACGACAATCTATATCGGAGGTACTGCTTTTTTATGTGAAGAGTATGCAGCAAAAAAGCAGTCTAAAATTTCCTTACTCGCTTAGTAACGCTCCAAGCCCGCCGGACAGATCATCGCTTCAGATTGGTTACTGTTTGGGGTGAATTGCTCAATGATGAGATGAGACAAATCGATAATGCGTTGAAAACTGTTGTTTGGGGTGTAACGGAAATCCATTTTTTTTACAAAGTAATCGTTCGCGCAGTGTGTCATTTTTTGCATGAGGGTAGCAACGGGTTTTTATTTTTTCTTGAAGAGCCTGTCATGAAAATTGAGGGGCAGAGGGTTTTACGCCATCAAAGCGAATCGTAAGAACAGTCAATGGCCATGACGAGGTTACACGATGATCTCGTTTGCCCGTTGCAATCTCCGCAATGATATCAAGTTCCACTTCGCTGTAGAATTTTCGGGCAGAAGTAAAGCCGTCCAGAGCAAATGAAGCGATACCCTGCATGCTTGCTACCAGCGGAACTCCGCCTGCAAGCAGAATGCTCCGATATCCATCAATGCCAACAAAGGCGGTTGTGGTATATTTTGCTGACTGGGCAATCATGACGGCAAGTTGACCGGGGGTGAAATGGTGGAGGCTTTGAGAGAGCACCATAAGCTCAAATGATCCGGCAGAAAACTCTGACAGATCATAAGCATTGAGACGCCGGAAACGGAGAGGGAGTTTTTTTTCTGCCGCCAGACGATTGCCCTCCTCAATAAATATCGGGACGATATCTGAACCGGTAACAGAGACCTGCAGATTTTTTCGCTGCACCTCTTCAGCCAGCGCCATCGCCAGCCCTCCTGATCCGCATGCCAGTTCCAGTATTCTCGCCTCCGGTACTCCTCCTTTTGCCGCTTCATCAAGCAGTGATAACAGCATGGCAACATATCGGGGGTAGAGGTGCAACATCTCGTTCTGCCGGTCAAGCGCCTTCACCAGCTCCAGCTTTTCGATCTCGGGAAGTTCCCTGTTGTCCATACGCTCACTCTCGGAGGTACGCATCAGCCGGTCGAGCAATTCAGTCAAAAAAAAGCCTCCACCCAACTCTTTTGATACCCTGAGTCGTTCATCAAGAAAGCGCGATACAAAGTCATTTGTTTTGCGTTCAAGCTCCTCCATACTTTGCCAGACAAAAGGAATCTCTCCTCTGGAGCGAAGGTTTTCAAGAGCCTTGAGAGCAGCTTGTTTCATTTGAAGCATGATGATAAAATCGGAAATGGGTTGTCACCAAAAAGGCTCAATTACTATACACTATTTACCATCTTTTTCGACGTTTCCACTATTCCTGATGAACAGTAGGACTTCCTGCGAAGGGCATCCCCCGAAATTGTAACATCAGCTCATTGGCGGATCTTGACTCTCCTTAACCAGCTTTTGTCGCGACTCTTCTTTTTCGGACACGGATCTCTATCTCTTCAGCATTCCAGGCGGCGGCAGTGCCACTCTCTATCCCGTACTGAATATCCATCTGTACCTGATCAAGCCTTTCTTTGCGAAGAGAGTCCCGCTCCATCATAAGGCGCAACGCCTCAGGGAAAACATGAATGTTAAAAAGTATTTGAGACGCCAAATTGAAATGCTGGAACGGCGTTTTTGCGAAAAGCGCTTGTTGTTGTCTGTAAAATTGCTGCTTTTACAGGAATGACATTTTAAAGGATTGTGGAGGGTTTGTGATTGCTCAGATAAAAGAAATAGCGACGGTACAAGTGGGGTACTCATTCCGATCCCGTCTTGAGGTATCGAAAGATGGTGGATTGTCGGTCATTCAGATGAAAGATTTGCTTGATAACAACACTGTGGAGTGCGATAAACTGGTTAAGACTGATATGGATATGGTCAAGAGCCACCACCTTGCCTGTAAAGGAGATCTTGTCTTCCGGTCGCGTGGTCTTGTGAGCAATGCCGCGATTCTTCTTGAAGATCCCGGAAAAGCCGTTGTTGCCTCACCTTTGATAAGAATCAGGATTACAAGAGCTGACAGGGTTTTACCGGAGTATCTGAACTGGTATCTCAGCCAGCGAGACGCGCAGGTATTTTTGACAAGCAGGGCGATAGGGACTGCCCAAAAGATGATCAGCAAGGAGATACTTGAAAATCTGGAGGTTCTCTTGCCTTCATTGGAGTGTCAAAAAAATATTGTTGAGCTGGCCGCGCTCTCCGCTCGTGAACAGGCTTTGCTCGGTGTGCTTGCTGAAAAGCGGAAGCACTATATTTCAATGGTATTAATGCAGTTTGCAAAAGGAGAATAACGGATGAGCAGCAAGATCGATCAGAAGGATATCAATAATGCGGCATGGGCAGCGTGCGACACTTTCCGGGGTGTTGTCGATCCGGCACAGTACAAAGACTACATCCTCGTGATGCTCTTTTTAAAATACATCTCGGACGTCTGGCAGGATCATTACGAAAAGTATCAGAAGCAGTACGGCAGTGATGATGCCCGAATCCTCCGCAAAATGGAGCGTGAACGCTTTGTTCTTCCGGTTATCAGACTGACCGAAAAAAACAGGGTGACTGGCGAAGAGGCGCTTCTTGATGAGTTCCCGGCAACATACTACAGTCTTTACGAACGCAGGGCGGCGGCCAATATTGGCGAGCTGATCAATATTGTTTTCGATCACATTGAAGAATCCAACAAAACCAAGCTCGAAGGGGTTTTCCGGAATATCGACTTTAACAGCGAGGCGAATCTCGGCAAGACAAAAGATCGTAACCGCCGGTTGAAGCAACTGCTGGAAGACTTTTACAAGCCGCAGTTGAATATGAAGCCAAGCCTTGTTTCCGAAGATGTCATTGGCAACACCTATATCTACCTGATCGAGCGTTTTGCTTCGGATTCAGGCAAAAAGGCCGGAGAGTTTTTTACCCCGCTTAAAGTTACAGAGCTCGTGGCCAAACTTGCCGCTCCGAAACCCGGTGACCGCATCTGTGACCCGGCCTGCGGTTCAGGAGGTCTTCTGGTACAGGCGGCCAAAGTGGTTGGCGACCGTAATTTCGCGTTGTTCGGTCAGGAGTCCAACGGCAGCACCTGGGCGCTCTGCCGAATGAATATGTTTCTTCACAGTTTCGACAGTGCCCGCATCGAGTGGTGCGACACCCTCAACAGCCCCCTTCTGGTGGAAAATGACCGCCTGATGAAATTCAACTGTGTTGTGGCCAATCCACCATTCTCTCTCGACAAGTGGGGCGCGGAAAATGCCGAAAACGATCAGTATAACCGCTTCTGGCGCGGGGTTCCGCCCAAGGGCAAAGGGGACTGGGCCTTTATCAGCCACATGATTGAAACAGCGCTTGAAAAAGAGGGTCGTGTTGCGGTGGTTGTCCCTCATGGAGTGCTTTTCAGGGGAGCTGCTGAAGGGCGTGTCCGCCAGAAAATGATTGAAGAAAACCTGCTTGATTCGGTAATCGGACTGCCGGGTAATCTCTTTCCAACCACCAATATTCCGGTTGCCATACTGGTGTTTGACCGCTCCAGGGAAAAAGGCGGACACAGGGAGTCGTGCAGGGAGGTGCTCTTTGTTGATGCCAGTCGGGAGTTTGTTTCGGGCAAGAATCAGAACACTCTTTCCGAAGAACAGGTTGAAAAGATCATGCGGGTCTACAGCGAAGGCAAAGAGGTCGAAAAATATGCCCATGTTGCCAGCATTACTGAGATACAGGAAAACGACTTCAACCTCAATATCCCTCGCTATGTGGATACCTTTGAAGAGGAAGAGGAGATTGATATTGATGCTGTTCAGGCGGAAATTGACAAGCTGGAACAAGAACTGGCAGAGGTGCGCCTGAAGATGGCTGAAAAGCTCAAGGAGATTCAGCGATGAATGTAGTGGTTATGACAAAGGTGATCGAATTCGATGGTTTTAACCGTGTCGAATTCGAGGCGGTTGCAAGCGATCAATTGGACTGCCATCCACCAAATGGCGCTGCTTGTCGATGATCGGAGCATGAAGAAACTGGGAACACAGCGAAAGGAGATTCAGCCAAGAGCAGTCAACCTGTTGAAAACCATTTCGTGGAGATGCACGAGATGGTGCCGATTGGGTCGGGAGCGGAGCGCAAAATGGAATCTTATGCGTTTTCCTGCTTTGCTCCCGACAATTTGGGTCGCACAGAGTTGGCTACCAACCTTTATAGTGCAACCCAAAACTCCGAAGGGAAAATATTTCTTGATGAGTATGAAAACATGAAATCACAAATTGTAATCTGATATGTTACGACCCCTTTTTAAGATCACAGACTGTGACCTTAAAGAGGGGTGGGCGACGACAGCGGAGATCAATGTTCAGAGAACAATAAAATTTTACGTTAAAGAGATTCAGCGATGAACAGGAATCGAAAAATCAATGTGGATGGCAGTGAAATCACAGTCATTGTCAACCATGAGCAGGATTATATCTCCCTGACAGATATGGTTCGTGATATCGATAATGGTTTTGCATTGATCGAAAAATGGCTTCGAAATAAAAACACCATAGAGTTCATCGGCATCTGGGAGCAGATCTACAACGAACATTTTAATTCCCCCGAATTCGAGGGAATTAAAAACGAAGCAGGCTTGAATCGTTTTGTGTTATCAGTCAAGCAGTGGGTAGAAAAAACAGGTTCCATTGGTATCGTTGCCAAAGCAGGTCGTTATGGAGGAACCTATGCTCACAGAGATATTGCCTTTGAATTTGCGTCATGGATATCTCCAAAATTTAAACTTTACCTCATAAAAGAGTTCCAGCGGTTGAAAGATGAGGAATTCAAACAGCTTGGCTGGGATATTCGCCGCAACCTGACCAAAATCAACTACTGCATTCATACTGATGCCATCAAGCAGCATCTTATTCCTCAAGAGTTGAGTAAAGAGCAAGTCAATCTGGTTTACGCATCCGAAGCAGACATTTTGAACATGGCTCTCTTCGGAAAAACCGCCAAAGAGTGGCGCGATGAAAATCCAGATGATAAAGGCAACATTCGTGACTTTGCCAACGTCTCCCAACTGGTTTGCCTGGCCAATCTGGAAAACCTCAATGCCCATTTTATTCAGGAAGGGCTCACTCAGTCTGAACGGCTGCAAAAGCTCAATCGGACAGCTATCCAGCAAATGGCTCTGCTGCTTGATGATCGGAGTATGAACAAGATGGCGATACAGCGAAAGGAGATTCTGTCATGAGTATTCAACCGATTATAAACCATTTCGAGGAGATGCTCGATATGGTTCTGAATGGGTCGGATGCAATCGTCGGAGAAGAAGCAGGAGGGAGGAAACAATGAACCGGAATAGAGAAAAGTCAAAAATGGATAATGGCCAATGGATAATGCTTTTTGCTCTCAATTATGCGAGGAGGGCGATCCCCAGAACCCTTTGGCTTTTTTGAGTACTCTTTTTCTCCGTGCTTTTGAGGCTACGGCGTTATTTGCTTTAGGCATCGTTGTGTCGAGTTAATGTTAATAATTTAGCCCTGAATCATCCGC
>CAIJWE010000063.1 GCA_903824295.1 uncultured Chlorobiaceae bacterium | reverse complement strand
GTTTTCAAAGTTGGATTGGACCAACCAGCCAAAATCCTGCTGACGTAGGACTCTTTTTTCCCCAGTTTTTCAGCAAGCTCACGCTGAGTCATACCTGTTGATTCAAGCAATTCACTAAGCTTGACCGCAAATTCACCCTGCCTCTCTACATATTTTTTTGTAAAGGGCGGTATCTGCTCAACAAACTTTTGAAAAAATGATCTATTCATAATCTATTCTCCAATGAAAATATAAGGTTACCCCTCATGCTCCCGTTAGTGTGATCTATTTCGATGTCACCTGATCTCTGGCGCATCATAAGCAGCTTATCAAGCTCCTGAAGTTCAGGAACAATATGGCGAAGGGCCATATCTTTCTGATACGTTTGAGCTGTTTTAAGACCTCCAGTGCCAACAATCAACAAACTCGAAGACCAACGCAAGCAGTACAATCGAATGCGTCCTCTCTTCAGTGCGGCGACAGAATCTGTCCGCAACCCTTCGTTCATTTCAAAAAATTGCTCTCTGTACCCCAGACTATCGGTCATGCTGGAAATACGCTGAACAATTTCGTTAAAACCTTTTTCCTCATGCAAGAGCTCGTTGTGAAGAAACTTTTCGAGCTCCGTTTCTTTCTTTCCGGCAAAACGTACCGAATAGAGCGTACCGCCTGAACCTTGATCGACAAGTACTATTTCAACTCTTTTCTTCACTTATAAGTTAATTTTTTGTGTGAGAAATAAAATAAATAAATACTTTTTTAAACTCTATTAAAGGCATTTATGACCTGAGTATCATTATAACGGCTTTTTTGATAAAAAGATTAAAGTACGATGATTTCATTTGATACCGGCTGCTCTACAAATAAAAAGCGGTGACTCACCTTCATTGCAGCAGCTCTCTCTGGATTCTAAGTACGGCTGTGACGGAGAAGAGACCGTATTTGCTTCGGATGCGGAGGCATTGCTGGGGTTGTTGCAGGCGATTGAGGTGAAGATGGAGATGATTAACCGGATGGCGCATTTGACGCCGGGACGGACGTATCGGTCGGCGATGGCCTCGGGGGGCGGCGATTGAGACGGAGTTTCATATTGTGAATACGCTCTTGGCGGAGAAGGCGGCTCAGCTTGCATTGACGGAGAATCAGTTGTTCTGGATTTTTTGCCGGTGGGAGGGGGAGATTATGATGCGGCCAATGTGGTGGTGACCTATCCGCAGCGGTTTGAGTTGCGTGACCGGTGCGGATCTGGATTTTTTGGTGCGGGCGAAGGAGGTGACAGCGAAGATCGGGTCGCCGACGTTGCAGCGGGAGATTGACCGGCAGTTGGCGCGGGTGGTGCTGGAGCGGGATGATGTGCTGGATGTGGTTGAGGGAGAGCTTGCTGGGGGTGGGGGCTTTGGTTCTACAAAACAGTGAGGGAATCCAACAATGGCACCCCGTAACACGATGTGCTCGAATGCATTAAGCTGAGTTTTTTTTGCGATCAAGAGTCGCTGTTACAGTCAAGCAGCCCAGTAGCAGAGTTGCGTTCTGGGCTGACGGACAAAATTGAAGCTTCTGCGGTAATAACGGTTTGCATGACTGTCGCTGAATACCCACAAAGCGAAAGAAGTAAAAGAGTGGCTTGAAAAATATCCACGGATTCAGATTCATTTTACCCCAACCAGCGCTTCATGACTGAATCTCAATTGGAACGGCGTACGATTTACCGAGGGGTATTCAGTAATTTCAACGAGTTGGGAGATGAAAATTTAACGCTATGTTATTTGGGATCCACGATCTCTTCGTCACTGCCTGTTCTTAATACGTAGTTGGTATGGCCGCCTTTGTGTGGTCCGCCAGCCGGACAAATGGGGTGAGAATTGCTCTGGAGATAGAAGAGTCCTCCACATTTTTCACACCAATACCAGTTAGATTGAAAAGTCAGGCCAAAACCATCGACTTCCTTAGCATGCAGAATGTAATGGCTGCTGCCGTTCGAATTGTGTGCTCCGCCAGCCGGACAAATCTTGTTGTGTGAAAAGAGTTTGTCGTCGTATAGCCCTTGACATTTATTACACCAGCGCCAGTTTTGAGGTCCCTGAGCATTGGCCTGGTTCATATGTAAGATGTATTCACAACTACTACTGCTATCATGACTGCCACCCGACGGACAAACTCCTTGACTTCTACCTGCGAAGAACAAACCCTCGCATTTTTTACACCAACGCCAGTTATCCTGCCATAATCCATCAGGGGTAACCACACCCCAAGACTTTGGTGCATCGTCCTCTATAGCAGAAACCATGCTTTTAATAATAAGCGTTATTGACTTCCGAAGAGGGGCTACCCTGTATTCATTGATCATATTAGCTAACATTCTTGCATATTGATCAATATCTGCCTGAGTTGGATCTCCCGGCCAGTGATTGCGAGTTGCATTGAAATACTCATCACCGCCCCCGATAGTCAATTCCCATGTCCCATGAATGTGTGTGCGCGAACGATAGAACCCTTGACCCGTTAGCGCGCCTCTCCAAATCGTATTGAATTTTTGAGTATTGATAGGTTGATGCGCATCAGTACGCAGTTTATTCCATGTAAGTTGTAAACCAAAATACGAGATCCCTACAATATCATCGGCACCCATGATACCGATTTTTGGGAATGCCTGCCAATTAGGAACGCCATCGGCAAGCATCTTTTCTTTGGCGTCACGGTAGGTTGCGTCTCCTAAGATTATAGAGTCGTATACATTTCCATAGAGATAATCTCTCACGCCATGAGCTTTCCAGTTGTCGGGTAATATGTAGTTCCAGAAGTATTGAAGCCCCTCTACCCAGGCTGCATATATGGCAGGGAACATGCCGTCACTGATATATGCGGTACCAGCCATAAAAAGACCCAAAGCAGCTTTCTCATTCTTGCTCAAACCCTCACCAGTGAGCATGTAGCTCAAATCTTTGTCGGTTTGATAACTGGCCTGCCCCGATTCATCGGGCACGGGAACATCTGGAATTACGAAAGTGTCGGATGAAGTATTGTTAGTCATGAGAGTTCTCCTATTAAAATATTACGAGCGTGAATAACCTTAATCTGAACTTCCGAGAAAAAGCCCAACATTGTTTAGACTGACCTGCCTGATTCCGAAAAAAGCAGACCGTCCCTCTCAGTACAAGAACGCAGATATCTGATAGCTGCAACCTTGGTTTATCCTTCAACAAGTCAGTCCAGTGACTCCCTTTTGCATTCTTATCAAGATATTGCTGAAACAGGAGAATAAGAAAGGTTTTGCAAAAGAATTACCGGATTTTGTGCTCAAAATGGCGAATTGTATACGTCGAGAAGGTCGTCGGCGAGGTCGAGGCACTGGGTTCGGTCGGCGGGGGTGGCTTGGTTTTCGGGGATGGTGGAGCGGGAGGTGGTGGCTCCTGTCAGTTCTGGAAGCGGCGGATGAGGTTGGTTATTTCTGCGTCGTCGAGGGGGCTGGATGTTTGCTGGTTGAGGGTTCTGAGTCGGTCGGGAATGTTTTGGACGCCTTCGTCCTGGAGCCAGCGGGCTATGCGGTAGAGGGTACCGTTGCGGTTGCCTGGTGTGTAGTTGTTTTGCATGCAGGTTTGGATGGCTTTGTTAATCACCAATACGGTAGCGCCACAGACCTGAAAGATCACCCTGCAAAGCCTTCCCACACTGCCGTGGATTCAATGCTACCCTTTTACGTAAATACGTTATGATCCGTTTTGCCTCTTGCTTATCAATACGGGCAAGTCCTTTTTCAGCTTCACGAGTAACCTCAATCTTCCAAACCAAGGCGGTGCTCCACTTCGTCTAAACTGGAAATTGGCTCTTCACCACTTCTTACCCGTTGTAATACCTTCTCAGCAAAATAGATATCCTCAAGATCATCAAGGTGCTCAAGAATCGCTTCCCGTATGTAAAATGTTTTGGTTCTGCCTGTTCTTTTGGCAAGAGTATCAAGCCGCTGTCCGATACTTTTCGGAATGCGAATACCTATTGTTTGATCTGCTTTTTCCATAGTTTCCTCTCATTATGACCTGCTCCTTACCACCTGAAAAACATTTTACACATTTTTATTCTGGCATCAAAAAGAAGTTCCGGAGGAGTTATCAAACAATCAGAAGGCAGAAAATTCAATAGAGTGATTTAAACTTTCGCATCTGCATGTTATCAAATTGATCTTTTCGGATAGATGAGGCGACCCCGCAGGGGAAATTCCTGGCTTTTTTTCATACCTGAAATTGGGCGATTTTGAGTTTTTTGTTGCATTTCTGTAACAGAAAACCCGTAACTTATTACTATATATGACTATTTAGCATAATAATAATTTTTGCCGGGAAAGCCTTGAAAACCTTCGACCGTGACGAAGGAATTCAAGGCAATGAGGGTTCAGTAGGTTCAGTATTTTTTCAAGAACCGGTTTGTGCCCGCGAACAGGAATAATGCGCTGTTTCAGCTTGCCTGCCGGATGCGGGATGTGAACTTACGATATTTGACCATGCTGCCGCGAACGGTCACGTTGTATACGTTCACTGCTGGGGTGGTATTGGTCGGACAGGTATGGTGATCACCCGAAACTCCAGCCCAACAAGAGCGGGTGCGGACGTGGCATGAGGATTAACCGTAATTGCCACCCCTGGAATCTCAATCAAGCTTGAGCATTGGCTCATCCCGTTGTTTTAATAATTCAAAGCAGTTGGCGGGCAAGTTCGAGGGCGTCAGTTGGCCACAGGCGTTACTGGCAGGTGGGCTGGTGTAGACTCTGCTCGGAAACATGCTCGAAAATGGCTACGAATCCCACCTGTCCAGTATGCGCTTTGTTGAGCTGCACTTCTCTTTTTGATCGCTATGGTAGCGCTACGGTTCGTAAATCACTTCGGAAACGGCATCCAGCTATCATTGATGTGATGTAAGCCACCATCCATGCGGTTTTCCAAATCAAGGTACCGCACGTAGTGACATCCCTTGAAGAAGTAAATTTTATCGTTGCTGCACCGCATCAGCGCGGCATCGATACCTGTCTCAAAACTTGCGGGCAGACCCGGCCAGTTAACGGCAATCGGTTTCACATAGTCGAGTTTTGGCTTGCCATCGACCAAGCGAAAACGAGCGTATTGGCTACCCTTAAAGAAGTAGATCCTCCCATTAGATTTGCGCCAGAATGCCGCATCGATGCCCTGCTGGAAGCTCTCCGGCAATCCGGGCCAGCTCGCGGCGATCATACTGTTGGCTTCGAAAGTCAGCTTGTCGCCCGCTGTGCTGAAGCGGACATACTGATCGCCTTTAAAGAGATAGATCTTTCCATTGTCATGGCGATAAAGCGCCGCGTCGATGCCTTGATAGAAATTTGTCGGCATGTCGGGCCATTTGCCAGATATTTTCTGCGGATACCCTTCATCGTGGCCTGCGGAAACATCAGTAAACCGAATGTACCGGTTGTTACTGAACAGGTAGATCTTGCTTAAACACTCTTCATCAGCCGTAATCCCATGATAGCCCAACAATTCCATTCGTGTGACAACACTGTAAAAGCATTCCGACGTATAAACAGACCGAGAAGATACTTCCGCTATCACGGCAGGATTTGATTTGAGTATCCCCAAAATGAAATTGGTATCAAGAAGATCGTTACTGCCATTCATCCCGTAATCGCTTCTGAATTTCTGACGGATCACCGGAAAACGTGGCGGAAGTCTCCAGACCACCTGCCATATCGATCAGCATCTCTTTACCTGACGCACCCTCACCTGCCATTTTATTTTGCAGGAACTCGGCGAAATCAAGTATCTCAGCCACTACCGGTTCAAAACTTTTGGCGGGACTCATAACAGTATTGAACAAATATCCTTTTCACCCCATCTCCCTCAACTGCCGCATTAAATCCTGTCCCGCCACGCCGGTGGATCTCGCACGAATTAAGGATTCCGCTGCCTGTATTGAACAGGTAGGCGCTCCGAAACTGGCCTCTCGTGGGTATCGTGTTATTCCACAAGTGAAGACCGGCGCGTACCGTATCGACATGGTCGTTGAGGGCGCAGGTGATAGCCGCTTGGCAATTGAGTTGGATGGCGACGAATACAACGGACCGGACCGGTGGGCGCATGACATGAATCGGCAGCGTTTCCTCGAACGAGCTGGCTGGGTATTCTGGCGCTGCTTCGCGTCCACATGGTCACTTCATAAGGATTTTGTATTGCAAGAGTTGCTGGTGAGCAACGACTCGGCAGTGTCGTGCAACAGGCTGACCAGGCCTGCTTTGAAGCCTACGGGGAGACGATTTCCGCTATCCCCATCCTTTCCTCACACCAGCTTCAAACCATCGACGAAGCACTGGAACTGATGGCATCGAGCCAGGAAGTGATGAGGATTGAAAACAGGAATGGCAAAGCGGCAAGGCATCTGCCGCTGGTGAAGGCTGATCTCCGGCGACTCAATGCTGCGGAATACATTATCATCGAAAAGGCTGTCTGCCTTGCCTTGGCGTGAGTGAAGTGTACGTAGTGCCTGAAAGAAAACCCCTGTTTTTTGAAAATCTGACAATCTCGCCACAATCAAAAGCGGTCTATTTTGGACCCTGCGGAGATGCTCTTACGCTTTTCAGGATATGAAACGATCAAACT
>CAIJWE010000062.1 GCA_903824295.1 uncultured Chlorobiaceae bacterium | reverse complement strand
TTTCAAAGTTGGCCTTGCTGCGCAGCAGGCGCTTCATAGCCCAGTCGAAGGTGATCAGTTTTCGGGGTGATCGGGGGTTCATGGCGTTACTGTTCACAGGTTACACATGGGGACAAACAACCATTTCTGGCACACTTCCATTGCTTTATAGTACGTTATTTATTTCTTGCACAAAAAAGCCTGTTTTGATTTCCAGTCACACCTTGCTAATATCCGGCGGAGATAACGGTACACAGACTCGTGATATTCAGAAAGATGAAGAGGTCTCAATTTTATCATCAGCAGAGTATCTTTCCCTATTTTTTAAGCTGGTAGCAAAAGAGAGCGTGCATCAACTTTTTTACCACAGAGCGTTTTTATGAACTGGATCTATCTTGTAATCGCGATTATTTCGGAGGTTCTGGCAACCTCTGCCTTGAAGGCTTCAGAAGGATTTACTCGAATGAATCTGTCGATAGTGGTCGTTATCGGTTATTGCCTGGCCTTCTATTTCCTCTCGCTGACACTTCGAACGATTCCTGTTGGTATTGCCTATGCTGTCTGGTCGGGTGTAGGCGTTGTGCTCATCTCGTTAGCCGGATGGCTTATCTACCGCCAGCCGCTTGATACAGCGGCTCTTATCGGTATTGCCCTTATTACTGCGGGGGTCATTGTTCTTAACGTTTTTTCAAAATCGGCATCCCACTGATTCTCACAAGCCACAGCAGTTTACTCTTGTCCCATCTTGCAAAACCTATGCCGCATCAATTTTCGCCAGCAAATCCTTCATCGGCTGATAGATGATGGGTAGAAAGTCGCTGTAGGCAAGCAGAACCTTACCCTCTTCATCAACAAGCACATAGGCGCGCTGTGACATGCCGAGGAAACCAAGGGCGTCGTAGGCTTTGGCGGTCGCTTTTGTTGTATCGCTTAAAAGGGTAAAGGGGAGTTGATTGCGCTCGGCAAAACTTTTATGGGAGGCCTGACTGTCCGAACTGATGCCGAGTACCACAATACCTCGTTTGGTGAACTCCAGCACATTGTTCCGGTAATCGCACAATTGCGCGGTACAGACCGGGGTGTCGTCACCGGGATAGAAGATGATGAGTACTTTCTTTCCGGTAAAGTCGGAGAGAGAAACCTGCCTTCCTTCGGAATCGGGAAGGGTAAAGGCCGGTGCTTTTGTTTGTTCTGCTATCATGGTCATTTCAGGTTTTGGAGAGTGGTTACTTTTTGACGCTATCACAGCGCAATATAATGATACTCTGATTCATTTTCCCCCGTTTCGGGTGACCAGGCAGCGTTAGTGACTCTCATCAGCCTTATTAAAGAAGAAATTATGCTGCAATAGGGAAAATAATGAAGGTTGTGCTGTTTTTTCTTTTAACAAGACTAAAAAAGTCTTATTATGTTTTGTTAAGATTTCGTGTTGTGAAAACAGTTCTTAATGCATATTTATGATTGTTCAATATGTTGCGGTACGAGCGGTATATTTCAGCTTTACGGTGCGTATGAATGCAGTAGCTTTGACAAGAAAAGTTTATTGGCTTGTTTTCTCATTATTAATAATGGTTTTGAGCTATAATAACGAATTTTGAAAGTACTATGGCAGACATGAAAGTTTATTTTGATAACAATGCCACCACCCCGTTGCACCCTGAGGTGAAAAAGGAGATGATCGCGGCGATGGAGATGTTCGGCAATCCGTCAAGCATGCACTCTTATGGGCGTGAGGCAAGGGCAAATGTTGAGGATGCGCGCCGCAAAGTGGCGGGTTTTATCGGCGCTGATGAGCGTGAGATTATTTTTGTCGGCAGTGGATCTGAAGCCAACAATACGGTGCTCTCGCTTTTTGTCTGCGGCACCAGCCAGTGTATTGCCGGAAGTAAAATGCGCAGTACCATCATTACAACCAAAATTGAGCACCCCTGTGTGCTTGAAACATCGGAGTGCCTTGCCCATCGCGGTGTACGGGTAAAATATCTTGATGTTGACCGGTATGGCAAGATTGATCTTGACCAGCTTGCCGGTATGCTTGGTGATGATGTTGGTCTGGTCTCGGTGATGATGGCAAACAATGAAATTGGCACGCTGCAGGATATTGACGCTATATCGAGGATGGTACATGAAAGTGGTGCGCTTATGCATACCGATGCGGTGCAGGCCATCGGGAAGGTTCCGGTCGATGTTCGAGAGCTTGGGGTCGATTTTCTTACTATTTCAGCCCACAAGATCTATGGTCCGAAAGGGGTTGGAGCTCTCTTTGTGAAAAAGGGTATTCCTTACTGCCCTCTGATCCGGGGAGGTCACCAGGAGCTTGGAAGGCGTGCGGGAACTGAAAATACCCTCGGTATTCTCGGTCTCGGAAGGGCTGTCGAGATGAGAACGCTTGAAATGCCGGAAGAGGAGGAACGGTTGCTGCACCTGAAGCAGACACTCAGAAGGGGTATTGAGGAGCGTATTGATGATATTTATTTTAATGGTCATCCGACAGACTCTCTTGCAAGCACCCTCAACGTTTCGTTTACGGGAGTGGAGGGTGAGGCCATCCTGCTCTATCTGGACCTTGAAGGTATTGCCGTTTCAACAGGCTCGGCTTGTGCTTCGGGTTCTTTGGATCCTTCGCATGTCCTTCTGGCAACGGGTGTTGATGCCGAGCTTGCACATGGTTCAATCCGGTTCAGTATGGGGCGCGAAAGTTCGATGCAGGAAGTAGAGTATGTACTTGATGTTTTACCACCAATAATTCAACGAATAAGAAACATGTCAACAGCTTATATAAAAGGAGGATTGCATGCTGCAAGCAGGTGAATGGGCATATAGTGAGACACTGAAGGAACATTTCATGAACCCGAAAAATATTCTTCAGGGCGAGAATACCGATGATTTTGACGGCGTTGGTATGGAAGGGAACTTGCAGTGCGGCGACCAGATGATGGTGGTTATCAAGGTGGACAAGGAGCATGATGTCATCACCGATTGTCAGTGGAAAACCTACGGTTGTGCCAGTGCCATTGCCAGTACGTCGGTTCTTTCCGAAATGGTGAAGGGCAGGACGCTTGATGCGGCGTTTCATATTTCTCCCAAGGAGGTCGCTCTGGAACTCGGAGGGCTGCCGGATCACAAGATTCACTGTTCGGTGCTTGGCGACAAGGCATTGCGGGCGGCCATCAACAACTACTATACCCGCAATGGGCAAGAGGACAAGGTCAAGCAGGAGCAGGTCAAGGTTATCTGCCAGTGTATGAGTATCACCGACCACGATATTGAGGATGCTGTGCTTGAGGGGGCTCGAACCTATTTTGAACTTCAGGAGCGCACCAAGTGTGGCACAGTATGCGGCCAGTGCAAGGATGAATCTGAGGCGCTGCTTGAAAAGTACAAGCATATCCATTTCGGGGCCTGAGCGAAAAAGAAAAACCATGTTGGAAAAACAGGACGCATTATGACGGCAGGAAAGGGCAAGACATTTTATATTTATACGTTCGGTTGCCAGATGAACCAGGCAGATTCCTCCATCATAACGGCGATCCTGCAGCATGAGGGCTACATCCTGTCCGAAAGTGAGGAGAGTGCCGGAATTATTCTGCTTAACACCTGTGCGGTGCGCGAAAATGCGGTAGACCGTATTGAGCACTATCTCCAGCGCCTTCAGGGGATGAAAAAGAGGGATAAAGGGCTGATTATCGGCCTTGCAGGCTGTATTCCGCAGTATCAGAGGGAGGAGACGCTCACCCTCTCTCCGGCCATTGATTTTCTTGCCGGCCCGGACAGTTACCGTACCCTTCCTGCTCTCATTGAGCAGGCAAGACGCGGAACCAGGCCCACTTCACTGGAGTTTAATCCGGCGGAAACCTACGAAGGCATTGATCCGGTAAGGCAGGGTGTGATCAGTGCCATTGTGCCTGTGATGCGCGGGTGCAACAACCGTTGTGCCTATTGCGTTGTCCCCTTTACCCGGGGTCGTGAACGCAGCCATCCTTTTCGTTCGGTTATCAGTGAAGTGCAGCAGCTCGTTACCGCGGGCTACCGCGAGATTACCCTGATTGGCCAGAATGTCAACTCATACCATGATCCTGAAGAGGGGATGGTCTTTGCGGCGCTGCTTGATGCAGTAAGCCGTGAAGCGCCCCAGGCACGGGTGCGATTTACCACCTCTCACCCGAAAGATATCTCCGCTGAGCTTGTGCGCACCATGGCCGATCGACCGAACATCTGCAATCATATTCACTTGCCGGTGCAGTCCGGTTCAACAGCGGTTCTCCTGCGCATGAACCGCGGACACACCATTGAAGAGTACCGCGAAAAAATAGCCCTGATCCGCTCAATCATTCCTGGAGTCACACTCTCAACCGACATTATTGCCGGCTTTTGCGGGGAGCAGGAGGAGGATCACCAGGCATCACTTGAGCTTCTTTCCCGTGTCAGGTTTGATTCGGCCTACACGTTTTTCTACTCAACCAGGCCGGGAACTCTTGCCGCACGGACGCTGGTGGATGATGTGGCCGAAGAGGAAAAAAAACGGAGGCTGCAGGAGATTATTGATTTGCAGAACAATATTTCGGCCGAGCTTTTTCAACAGTCGATTGGTTCGGTTGTTGAAGTACTTGCTGAATCCGAAAGCAAGCGCTCCACGGAGCAGCTTATGGGGCGCACGGCTGGAAACCGGGCAGTGGTTTTCGATCGTGAACGTTATCAGCCAGGCGACCTGGTGAAGGTCCGCATCACCGCCGCCACATCAGCAACCCTGACCGGCAGGCCGGAGCACTGCTGAAAGCGCCCAACAGCGAGGTTTGTCGTTGTTGGCAGCGCGGCTAAAAGGGTAAAACGGTCCCGGAGTTTTTTATCTTGTGCACTATTTGTAAATTGCACTCTTTGGACTCCTATCATTTAACCGGCCCCCCATTGGGCTTCGGAGAGCAGTAAAGCATGTCAATTCCCGCAACGTTTGGGTTTACCGATAAAGTAAGAGCACATCTTGAACTCCTCGATCCGGTTACCTGGATCAGCGTTTTTCCCTGTCTTGCCGGAGGCGTCATGGCTTCAGGCGCCATGCAGGGCACCCTGCACGACTATCTGTTGCTGCTGGCCATTTTTTTGATGTTTGGCCCATTCGGAACCGGGTTCAGCCAATCAGTCAATGACTGTTTTGATCTCGAACTTGACCGGGTCAATGAGCCGACACGCCCGATTCCCTCAGGTCGTTTGAGTGAAAAAGAGGGCCTTTGGAACAGTATTATCTCCCTTTTGCTTGCCATAGGTCTTGGAGTCTTTCTCGGGATTCATATTGGAGGCGTTCGAGGATTGGTCATTGTAGCCTCAATACTCGCCGCCCTTTTTGTAGCCTATATTTACTCAGCGCCACCGCTTAAACTGAAAAAAAATATTCTTACTTCGGCCCCAGCCGTTGGTTTTTCCTATGGCTTTGTCTCTTTTCTGTCAGCAAATGCCCTTTTTGGCGACATTCGTCCAGAAGCGATATGGCTTGCAAGTCTCAACTTTTTTATGGCAGTAGCCCTTATCATCCTCAATGATTTCAAGTCAGCAGAAGGCGACAAGGATGGCGGCCTCAAATCGCTGACGGTTATGATCGGTGCTAAAAATACCTTTCTGGTCTCCTTCGCGATTATCGATACTGTATTTGCGGTTCTTGCCTGTCTTTCCTTCAATTGGGGTTTTATCATCCCGGCCTTTTTTGTTCTTGTTGGACTTGGACTGAATCTGGTTCTTCAGGTGCAGCTTTTGCGCGATCCGAAAGGGGGAATCTCATTCATGCAGGGTGCCGTTGATGACGGATTTGGTCATGTTCTCGGCAAGAGTGATGTCCAGGAACACAATACCTTTCTCCGGTTTCAGATTGCCAACAACTTTTTGTTCTTGATCAACAACCTGCTTGTTGCCGGGATGGTTGGATTGAAATATATCAACGTTCAGTAATTCCTTCTTACAGGAGCCTAACCCTAAATCACCATGGTGCTATGACGGAAACTCTTCCTTTTTTTTCGCTTCCAGTTGTATGGCATAACGCACTGGTTACCTTGCTGACCTTTGTCTATGTCTTCAGCGTTCCTCCTCTTATGGATTATCTGGTGACCAACCATAATCTGCCACGGGACATCAGCCGAAAAATCACCCATATCTGCGCCGGATCGGCCATTATGTTTCTTCCTCTGTATATCGGTGGAGACTGGTCGCATTTTCTCAATATCACGGTCTTTGCGGTCTGGACGGTGTTACTCATCCAGAAAGGGCTTTTCGCTGCCGATGATGACCAGGCGGTGAAAACCATGACCCGTACCGGCAACAAAAAAGAACTGCTCAAGGGAACTCTCTATTTTGTCATTGTTGCCATGATCTGTGGAACCCTCTATTACAAACAGCCTGCAGGAGTCATGGCAATGGCCATGCTCGGCTGGGGAGATGGTCTTGCACCGATTATAGGCACCCGTTACGGAAAAATTAAATACCATATACTGAGTGATAAAAGTGTTGAAGGGAGCCTGGCCTTCCTTGTCGGAAGCGTCTGTGCCGGCCTCTTTTTTGTTCATCTCATTGTGCCTGAATCGTTTGACGCCACAAAAATCATTATTATTGCCCTTATTGCCACAATTGTTGAAGGTGTGAGTCCCAAGGAGGTTGATAACCTGACCATTCCTGTCGCAGTTATTGCCGCTTCATACCTTTTATGAGATGAGTGCATGACTATCAGCGAGAAGCGGGCCATTTATTTTATCAGCGACCTGCACATTGGTCTGCAGGATGAAAAAAGCGAGCAGCTCAAGATGGAAAACCTCGAACGGCTTTTTGCCATCATCAAGGCAGATGGTCGTTCGCTCTACATGCTTGGTGATATCATGGATTACTGGATGGAGTTTCGCCATCTCATCCCCAAGGGGTTTACCCGCTTTCTTTGCCTTTTGGCGGATCTGGTGCGCCACAATATTGAGGTCGTCTACGTAGCGGGAAACCATGACTTTTATCTCGGACGGTACTTTGATGACGAACTCGGGATAAAAAGTCTTTATGGTGTCCATGAACTGTACCACGATGGACGAAAGTTCATTGTTGCCCATGGCGATGGCCTGGGGAAAGGGGATTGGGGCTACAAACTTTTTACCCGTATGGTCAGGAACCGCTTCAATCTTGCTCTTTTGTCGGGGTTTCATCCGGATCTGGCGATAGGGCTCATGAAAATGCTTTCACAGTTCAGCCGCAAGCACAAGCATGACGACCCTGTTTTTGCAATCAATCGGTTGTTGCAAGTTGCTGAATCAATGGTGGCTGAGAAGGAGTTCGATTATTTTGTGTGCGGCCATAACCATGTAAAAGAAATCACGGAACTCTCCAACGGCACCAGCCAGTATGTCAATCTTGGGACATGGATTGACGGAACGTTGCCCTACGGAGTCTTTGATAAAGGTCTTTTTCAGCTTAGGGAATTATAACGTTAATATCAAGAGGTAATTGTTGTTATGAGTCATGAAAACAAGGTGTTGAAACTTGGGCTTCCAAAAGGAAGCTTGCAGGATTCCACAATCGATCTTTTTGCCCAGGCAGGATTTCATTTTTCTGTTCAGAGCCGTTCCTATTTTCCCTCCATAGATGATGATGAGCTCGAAGCCATTCTTATCAGGGCACAGGAGATGGCGCACTATGTCGAACTGGGCGCGTTTGATGTCGGGCTCACCGGCAAGGACTGGATTATTGAAACGGATGCCGATGTTGTTGAAGTTGCTGATCTGGTTTACTCCAAAGCCTCCATGAGGCCGGTACGCTGGGTACTCTGCGTGCCTGAAAATTCGCCGGTCAAGTCGGTCAAAGACCTTGAAGGGAAGCATATCGCAACCGAAGTGGTCAACATTACCAAAAAATACCTTGCCAAAAACGGGGTTAACGCACTGGTCGAATTCAGTTGGGGTGCTACAGAAGTCAAGCCGCCCGACCTGGCAGATGCCATTGTTGAGGTGACCGAAACCGGCTCTTCGCTCAGGGCAAACAAACTGAGAATTGTTGATACCATTCTTGAATCAAACACGAAACTGATTGCCAACCGGGACTCATGGAACGATCCCTGGAAACGGGAGAAGATTGAGAACATGGCCATGCTGCTGTTGGGAGCCATCAACGCCCAGGGCAAGGTTGGATTAAAAATGAATGCACCGAAATCTTCGCTCGACAAGATCATTGCCATTATTCCTGCCCTGCGTCAGCCGACCATATCGAGTCTTGCCGAGGAGCATTGGGTGGCGCTTGAAGTTATCGTTACCGAAAAAACGGTGCGCAAGCTGATTCCTGAGCTCAAACGGGCTGGTGCGGAAGGGATATTTGAGTATAATATCAACAAGCTGATCGACTGAGAAGCTCCGTCATAATTATCAATCTGCAGGCTGCCCCCGGAGGGCGGCCTTTTTTATCGCCGTCATGCTCTTTTTCTATCAAACAGGTGTACTGCTTTCATTGCTCGTTTTTTTTGGGATTCTCCTGAGAAACCTCATCGATCTGCCGCGTATTCCCGACCACGCCCCTCAAACCGGGCCGCTTGTATCGGTTCTTGTACCGGCCCGCAATGAGGCATTGAACATTGAGCGCTGCGTGCAATCCCTCCTGCAGCAAAAGTATGATCCATTCGAAATTCTTGTACTCGATGATGGCTCGACCGATGCCACTCCGGAGTTGTTGCGTAACCTTCTTGGTGAGTCGGGCGGAAAGCTGCGACTGATAAAGGGTGAACCGCTTCCTGACGGATGGCATGGCAAGGCATGGGCATGTTCCCAGCTCGGGCATCTGGCAAAAGGAAAACTGCTGCTCTTTACCGACGCCGATACCTCGCATGAAGCTGATGCCCTCGGGCGTACGGTTGGTGCCATGGAGGCATCAGGAGCTGATATGCTCTCCATGATGCCTCGCCAGGAGCTGGTTTCATTCTGGGAAAAATTGGTGGTACCGCTGATTCATGTAATTCTCATGTGCTATCTGCCTCTTCGTCTGGTGCGCACAAGCCGAAAAGCAGCATTCTGTTTTGCCAACGGCCAATTTATTCTTTTCCGCAGGGAGTTCTATGACCGTATCAATGGTCATGCCTCTGTCCGCAATGCCATTGTTGAAGATGTCTGGCTTTGTAAAAATGTCAAAAAGGCTGGAGGCAGTGTCGTGGCCTTTAATGGAACTGACGTGGTCAGTTGCCGGATGTATCGCTCCTTCCGCGAAATTTGGGAAGGCTTTTCAAAAAACCTCTTTGCCGCTCTCGGTTACAGTACGGCGGGACTTTTCGCGCTGATAACGCTGATAACGGCACTCTATATTGCACCATGCGCATTTCTTTTTCGATCACTGTTTGCCGGTGAGTTCACCCTTTTGCTTTTTTGGCTTCCCCTGGCGCAGGTCACCATTGCTCTGCTTTGCAGGCTGCTGATTGCTGCGGCGTTCCGCCAGTCTATCGCCATGGCTTTTTTGCATCTGCTCTCCCAGATAGTCTTGCTTGCCATAGCCTGCAACTCGTTTTACAGCATAAAATTCGGCAAGGGTGCCAGTTGGAAAGGGAGGAACTACAATTTTTCCTGATAGAAGCAGAGAATTCGGGGAAGGTGATAATTTTTTTTAAATTGCGCGTTCACGAGCAGCATCTCCAAACGTGCGGGTCTGTGGTCGACAGAAATGTATCAATTCAAACAAACGTACTGTTTATGGGTCTCTTATCGAAAATATTCGGGAAAAAGGAAGTTGAACTGAAACTTCCTAAAGTTATTGAAGATGTCAACCTGATAAAGACGATGGAAGGTCATCTCGACCGGGTGCTCGGTGTCAAATTCAGTGCAGATGGTAAAAAACTTGTCAGTGGCAGTTTTGATGAAACGGTGATGCTGTGGGACGTCGAAGCAGGCCAATCCCTTTACACCATGAAGGGACATGATACCTGGGTTGAGTGCGTTGATTTCAGCCGCGACGGCAAGCTGCTTGCAAGCGGAAGCACAGATAGTACGGTAAGAATATGGGATGCTGGAACCGGCCAGTGCCGCCACCTCTGTAAAGGTCATGACACGGCAGTCCGCATGGTTGCATTCAGTCCTGACAGCACCGTTGTGGCAAGTTGTTCCCGTGATACAACAATCCGGCTCTGGAGTGTTGAAACAGGAAAAGAACTTTCGAGGCTTCTTGGTCATAAATCGTATATTGAGTGTCTTGCCTACAGCCACAACGGGAAACTCATTGCAAGCTGCGGTGAGGAACCGGTCATAAAAATCTGGGATGTTGCGAGTGGCAGAAATATTGCCAATTACAAAACAAACGACCGTCTTTCACATGCATTGGCTTTCAGTCCGGATGACAAGTTTATTGCTTTTTGCGGGCGCGATGCACTGGTAAAAATTCTTGACGTCACAACAGGAGAGATTACAAAGGTACTTGAAGGTCATCAGGATGCTGTGCGCAGCGTCTGTTTCACTCCGGACGGGACAAAGGTTGTCAGTGCGGCGAATGATGAAACGGTGAGGTTATGGGATGCCGAAACAGGCAAAGAGTTGCATCTCTACAGGGGTCATGTGCTTGAAGTGCAGTCGGTTGACGTATCTCCGGATGGAAAGATAATTGCCAGCGGAAGCGATGACCGCAAAATCAAACTGTGGGGAATCAAGTAGGAGGGTTGTGCCACTTATTTTATGGCAGAGGGGAGCTTTTTTGAAGCTTCCAGCTTTTTTTTTGTCAATGATAAAAAAGTAGCGTAAACTGTAGAACTTTCTTTTTGAATTGATTTAAAGTGAGTAAATTAATTTCACGAAAGATAAATTCGTTTTTGAACGCCTCATGTCGAGGTTTGTTCATTGTAACGCCAAGTTTAACTGGCAAAAATAAAAAGAGGTAGATATGGGTACTCAGGTTGAAGGAACTGTTAAATGGTTCAACGAAGAAAAAGGTTACGGCTTTATTGAGCAGAAAGGCGGAAAAGATGTTTTTGTGCATCACAGTGCCATCAATGGCACCGGGCGCAAAACTCTTGTCGAAGGCCAGAAGGTCATGATGGAAGTAACTCAGGGAGCAAAAGGCCTTCAGGCTGAAGATGTAACTCCTCTTTAAACTGTTTTCCAGTCGCTGCAGTTTATTTATGCAAGAAAGGACGCATAACCATGCGTCCTTTCTTGCATTTTTTTGTTTACGTCGCGCAAGCTGTTTTGGTGCGTAACAACCGTAAATATAGTGAGTAATGGTCGATCAACCAGAGCTGATTCCAGGCATCCATACCTATTGCGACCGCTGGTGTGAGCGTTGCGCCTATACCACCCGTTGTCTCCAGTTTCGTCTTGAAGCCGAAGAGAGAGGGAGTGGTGATGCCTTGCAGAATTTTGATGCATTGAACGCACAGTTCTGGCAGGAGATGGGTGTCGCGCTGGTTCAGGCAATGCGTCTTATTCGTGAATTTGCAGCCACAGCAGGTATTGAAGCTGACGATTTACAGCGTGAAACAGCGCATGGAGAGTCATCCGGAACTCCTCAGCGCGATGCCCGTGAACATCCTTGTGCAAGCGCAGCCCTCATCTATGCCGGTATGGTTAACCAATGGTTTGCAGCGGCCGATGAACTGTCTGACACCGGGGAGTCACTGCTGACGAACCCCCCGCAGGCTCTTGAGGAGTCGATTCAGGTTATCCGGCACTACCACTATTTTATCTATCCGAAAGTTGTCCGTGCAATCGAAGGGCGTCTTCGCGGAAAAGCAACTTCAGACCGTGACATCGAAGCAGACTGCTCGGGTACGGCCAAAGTTGCCTTGATAGCCATCGATCGCTCCCTTGCGGCATGGAGCCTGCTTTATGGAGAGTATTCTGCCCGGGAAGACAACACGCTCTCCATTTTGCTTCATCTTGATCGTCTGCGCCGTTCAGTTGAAGTTGTTTTTCCCGACGCGCGGGCCTTTATCCGTCAGGGATTTGACTCACCTTCTTCCTGATATTTTTGCAAGATCAACACCATCACCCCAAAAAACCATGCTGAAGACCAATGAACACCATCTTGTAGAGTTTTTGCTGCAATGCCAGCCGGGACAGCCTAAAACCCGAGGCAACTGGGAGGTTGACCATCAAGGGACGCCCTTTCTTCTGCCATCAATTGGAGGAATTACCCTGAACGTCCAGGTTGGTGATCCGGCATTCGGCTGGCAAGGCGACCACATAGAACCGGGTGTAAGCTGCACGGCTGATACACAAAAACCCTACGAGCATCCAAATGTCGCCGTGCAGATCTACTCTTGTGCAGGCAACATAGCAACCGTTGCAACCGGCGAAGCAAAAGGCGCTACAGGTACGGTCATTGGTCATCATGGAGGATCGGAGCATGTGATTGTCGATTTTGAGCGCGATGTCAAAGAGAAGCTGCTCTACAGCGATACCATTATCATTCGGGGCAAAGGGCAGGGGATGAAACTCACTGATTACCCTGATATCACACTATTCAACCTTGATCCATCCCTGCTTGCGGCAATGAAAATTCGCGAAGTTGAGGGAGGAGTGCTTGAAGTGCCGGTGACTACCATTGTTCCTGCTTTTTGCATGGGATCAGGCATCGGTTCTGCCCACGTGGCAAAAGGGGACTACGATATCATGACCAGCGACCTTGAAGCCATTGAGACGCATGGAATCGACAAGATCCGTCTCGGCGATTTTGTGGCCCTGCAGGATCATGACAACCGTTACGGCAGAGCCTACCGCAAGGGCGCAGTCACCATCGGTATTGTTGTGCACAGCAACTGTCTGGAGGCTGGACACGGACCGGGAGTCACCACGCTCATGACAGCAGCATCTCCGCTTATCAGGCCGGTACTTGACCCCGAAGCCAATATTGCTGATCGGCTTGGTATCGGAAGCCCTCTGAAGAAAATAGTTTCGTGAATGGAGTGTACCTCTTTTGTATGTAATTTTATTCAGTTATACTATCAGACCTACAAGGTAATACCTGATTATGAAGAGTGAGAACAACCTATTGTGAAACGAGTTAAAGAGAAATCACCCTTACGCGACTCTTTTGCTGCGCTTACCCCCTTTGTCAAACAGACTTTTTATTTCAGTCTGGTGGTCAATGTGCTTGTGCTCGCACCAAGTGCCTATATGATGGAGGTTTATGACCGAGTGGTCAACAGCCGCAGTCATACAACGCTGCTCATGCTCACCATTCTCGTCATCGGCATCTACCTGCTGCTCGAGGCGCTTGAGTGGGTGCGCCGCCAGATCATGCACGATGCAGGCATGGAGCTCGACAAGGGGTTGCGGGAGCGTGTGTTTGACGCCATTTTTACGGCAAGGGTTCAGAACATTCCAGCCGGAGCCCAGGCTCTTCGTGACCTCAAGGCCCTTCGTGAATTTTTGCCCTCTCCGGCGCTTCTCGCCATGATTGATACCCCGCTCGCCCTGCTTATTCTGGTACTTATTTTTTTGATGGCACCCGCTCTCGGCTGGTTTGCTGTGGCTGGTGCCCTGGTACAGTTTGCAATCGGTGTCATTAATGAGCGCCGCATTCGAGAACCATTTCTTGCGGCAAATCGCAGTGCCATAAGTGCACAGAGTTACGCGGACGGGGTAATCCGCAATGCTCAGGTTATTGAGTCGATGGGAATGCTTGCTCATATTCATAAACGCTGGATGAGCCGACAGCAGGAGTTCCTGTTGCAGCAGGCGGAAGCTTCCGATCATGCCGGTACCAATGCAGCCCTTTCCAAGCTGGTACAGAGTCTGCTTGGCTCTCTCTTGCTTGGTATGGGTTGCTGGCTCACGTTGAAGGGCGAGTTGTATGGTTCAGGCATGATTGTGGCCTCCATTCTTGGTGGACGGGTGCTTGCCCCGCTTGTGCAGATCATCGGGAGCTGGCGTCAGGTAGAAGGCGCCATTGAGTCATACAATCGTCTGGAGATGTTCCTGAAGGAGTTTCCCATTCCGGAAAAAGGAATGGAGCTCCCTGCACCCACAGGAGCTCTTTCGGTTGAGGGTGTTTTTGCCGGTGCTCCAAGAAGCCAGGTACAGATTCTCAAAGGGGTAAGTTTCAGGGTCTCTCCGGGAGGCTCGCTGGCCATTGTCGGACCCTCGGCTTCAGGCAAAACTACCCTTGCCAGATTGCTGGTTGGTATCTGGCCGGCAATGCAGGGGAAGGTAAGGCTCGACGGAAACGACATCTATCAGTGGGACAAGGAGGAGTTGGGGCAGCATATCGGCTATCTGCCGCAAAATGTGGAGTTGTTCGAGGGCACCATTGCCGAAAATATCGCCCGTTTCGGTGATCCTGACCCTGAAAAAGTGAGTGAGTCATGCCGCATGGTGGGGCTTGACGGCTTTATTGAACAGCTTCCGAACAGGTACGATACCCAGATTGGCGACGATGGGGCATTTCTTTCCGGCGGTGAGCGGCAACGAGTTGCCCTTGCCAGAGCGGTCTACGGTATCCCGAAGTTTGTCGTGCTTGACGAACCGAATGCAAGCCTTGACGAAGCAGGTGATGTCGCACTGCTTAATACGGTAAAACTGTTGAGGGCACAGGGAACAACGGTTATTGTCATGACGCATCGGTTAAATATTCTGGGGGCAATAGAGCACATGCTTGTACTGGTTGACGGGCAGGTACAACGCTTCGGCACCTGCCAGGAGGTTATGGAGGCTCTGCAATCACCACCAGCAGCCCGGCAGCCGTCAAACCCTCAAGGTTAACTCCTCGAGTCAAACAGATTTTTTTATGAAACCAGATTTTTTTAATCGCAGTGCATTGTCCCGTCAGCTCTGGGAGTTTCGGCGAGAGTTTTTTTGGGTTGGCATTTTCAGCATGATTGCCAATGTGCTGATGCTGACACCGACCATCTACATGCTTCAGGTCTATGGCCGTGTCATGAAGAGCGGCAGTGAACTGACACTTCTCATGGTCACCTTTTTTCTTCTCCTGTTTTATGCCGTGATGGCTTTTGCAGAATGGCTTCGTTCGCGTCTTTTGGTACGGGCAGGTGTCAGACTTGATGAAGCACTCAATTCACTGGTCTTTAACGCAAGCTTTGAAGCCTATCTGAACAGTGCCCGGCACAATGTGGCCGAGGCATTTGCGGATCTGACCAACATTCGCCAGTTTTTGACGGCCAACGGGATGATTGCCTTTTTCGACATTCCCTGGACACCGGTCTATATTGCCGTTATCTTTTTGCTCAGCCCCTTTCTTGGCTGGATTTCCATTCTTTTCGCCTTGATACAGTTGTGCGTGACCTGGCTCAGCAATCGGCTGAGCCAGAAAGATATCCAGATTGCGGCCGATGCCGGTAACGACAGTTACCGCTATGTGCAGAGCAAGCTGCGAAACATTGAACCTCTCCATGCGATGGGCATGGCCGCAAACCTTCGCAAGCGCTGGTTCAAGGTGCATGACGCTTCGCTGGAAAAGGCGGAGGGTTCTCTGGAACGGCAGCATCGCCAGCAGTCATTTACCAAGTTTGTCCGTTACAGTATGCAGTCACTGACGCTTGGGGCCGGAGCCCTTATGGTCATTGAGGGAAAAATGTCGGCAGGATCAATGATTGCCGCCAATGTACTGATGTCGAAAGCCCTTCAGCCACTCGATCTTGTCGTGGCAACCTGGAAGCCTTTTGTTCAGGCGCGCACAGCATTTGTTCGCCTCGAGAAACTTCTTGACCTTTTTCCCGAACGCTCTCCCGGTGCCCGCCATCAGGATCCCTTCGGAGAAATAAGGCTTGAAGGGCTTTCTGCTACGGCCGAGGGGCGCGAGAGTCCGATTCTTGACAACCTTACCGCCAGGTTTCCTGCAGGCAAGGTGACCGTGCTTCTTGGGCCCTCCGGATCCGGAAAATCAACCCTTGCCCGCTGCATTGTCGGAGTCTGGCCCGGCAAAAAAGGAGCCGTACTCATTGATGGCGAGCCGGTCGAAAGTTGGGACAGGATGGAACTGGGTCCGCATATTGGCTACCTCCCGCAAGACATAGAGCTCTTTGACGGAACGATAGCGGACAATATTGCCCGTTTTGCCGAGGTTGATTCCCAAAAGGTGATTGAAGCGGCAAAGCGAACCGGGATTCATGAGATGATTGTGCGCTTTCCCCGTGGTTACAATACCCCGATTGGTGAGGCGGGGGGTATCCTTTCAGGCGGACAGCGGCAGCGGCTTGGTCTTGCCAGGGCAATGTATGGAAATCCCGCTCTTCTGGTGCTTGATGAGCCGAACGCAAACCTTGATGATGCGGGTGAGCGCTCCCTGATGGATGCGGTCAATGAATTGAGAAAAGCAGGTAAAACGGTTATCCTCATTACGCATCGTCCAAGCATTCTTGCCGCGGCAGACCTGCTTGCCGTGATGCAGAAAGGGAAAATTATCCATTGCGGCCCCCGTGATGAGGTGCTGGCAATGTTACGCTCCGAGAATGCCTCGCCAGCATCTCCAGCCTGATTTTTGGTTTTTAACAAATGTTTAAACGAGAGCAATGAGTATTCGAGATACAATGGGGAATATGAAGTCACTTTCCACGGAAAAAGAGGCTGGTCGCAAAGGAGACGAGTATCGTAATACCCGCAGCACGGTAAAGCTTGGTATCTGGATACTTCTTGTCGGATTTGGCGGATTTTTGCTGTGGGCCGCTTTTGCTCCGCTCGATGAGGGTGTTCCCTGTCAGGGAGTGGTCAGTATCGCCACAAAGCGCAAAGTTGTCGAAAATCTGCGTGGCGGCAGGGTTGAGCGTGTCAATGTACGAGAAGGGCAGATGGTTCAGCAGGGAGAGGTGCTGATCATGCTCGACGCTCAGACGGCCAGGGCGCGCTACGATGAGGTGCATCAACATTATCTTGGTATGAGGGCAACGGCCGACCGCCTGCAGGCAGAGATGCGTGGCGCCGGGTCAATCTCCTTTCATAAGGATCTGTTGACAGACCCTGATCGTAACCTTGTTGGACAAAATATGGAGAACCAGCGCCAGCTCTTTTTGTCGCGCCGTACGTCACTCAAAATCCTCAATGAGCAACTCGCATCCATCAGCTCACTGGTAAAAGAGGGTTATGCTCCTTTAAGCCAGCAGCATGAACTTGAGTTGAAGATTTCGGAGTTCAGGAGCAGTACTGCCTCCCAGCTTGCACAGGTACAGCTTGAGGTGGAGGCTGACGGTGAAAAAACCCGAGCTCTGGCAGAAGAACTTGCCGATACCGAGGTGCGCTCACCGGCCTCAGGGCAGGTCGTTGGCCTGCAGATACAGACGGTAGGCGCGGTGATTCAGCCAGGCCAGAAAATCATGGACATTGTCCCGCTGCACGAAGGCCTGCTTATCGACACCAAGGTGGCGCCACACCTGATCGACAGTATTAAAAAAGGGTTGCCGGTCAGCGTCAGTTTCTCCTCATTTGCACACTCTCCCCAGCTTGTTGTCGAGGGAGTGGTTGAGTCGCTCTCGAAAGACATTGTAACGGAGCCCCAGGTTAATCCGGCGATGCCCGGCGCAACCTATTACCTTGCGCGTATCTCCGTAACCCCTGAAGGGATGAAGTCACTCGGAAAGCGTGAAATGCAGCCGGGAATGCCGGTACAGGTTGTTATTAAAACAGGTGAGCGCTCACTGTTGACCTACCTTGTTGATCCACTGATCAAGCGCATTGCCGTATCAATGAAAGAGGAGTAGTGCCTGCTATAATTAAATACGATGAATGAGTCGATCATGAAGCTATTAATATCAGTGCTTGTTGCCGCAGCGATGTTTGCCGCTCTTCCGCTCCATGGCGAACAGCTCGATCTTTCGACGGCCTGGCAGGAGGCAAGGGAGTACGATGCCCGGCTGGGTGCAGCAAAGGCAGATAACCTGATATATCGCGAAGAGGTCGGCAAGGCAAGGGCGCAGTTGCGCCCGAGTGTACGCCTGAGCGCCGCACGGGGTCGCAGCGATACCCAGACCACGGCTCAAAAATATGTGTATGGGGTGCTTATTCCAGGCCAGAAGACCAAGACTGAACAGCTTTACAACACGGCCAACTATGGCGTGTCGGTGCGGCAGCCATTGCTCAATATGGCAAATTATGCCGCATACAAACAAGCCAAGGCGGTGGCCGCAAAAAGCGATATTGACTTGCAGAAAGAGGATGCTGCATTAATTGTCAGAACAACAGAAGCCTATTGCAATGCGCTCTATGCAGAGGATAACCTTGCATTCAGTCAGGCATTGATCAAGGCTGCACAGGAACAGCTTCAGCAGGCTAAACGACGATTCGAAAAAGGGTTCGGCACCATTACCGAAATCAATGAGGCACAGGCCAATTATGATATGGCGCTGGCTGACGGTCTGGAAATAGTCAATAGTGTGGAGTTCACCCGTCGCGAACTGGAGCACTTGACAGGCAGCTATCCTGATAATCTCTGTAAATTTGTGCCTGAAAAGATTGTTCTGGCCCAGCCGGAGCCCAAGGATATTCAGTCATGGATGGACATGGCTCTGGCAAATAATCGGGACGTGCTCGGCGGACAACAGGAAATTCTGATTGCGAAAAGGGAGGCCCAAAAACAGCACTATTCCCGTTACCCGACCATTGACCTGGTTGGCGGGAGAAACTACTCAGACAGCGAAAGCAACTATGCAATCGGCTCTATTTACGACACCTACTCGATTGGTCTGCAACTGAGCATGCCAATCTACAGCGGAGGCTACATAAGTGCTTCAGTGCGTCAGGCTCACGCGAAGCGGCTCAAGGCCCAGGAGCAACTCATGCTGCAAGAACGGGGAGTTCAAAGCGATGTGCGCAAATATTATAACAGCATGGTCAGTGGTATCGCCCAGATCCATGCTTATGAGCAGGCCGTAACGTCGCATGAAATTGCGCTGACCGGCACCAAAAAAGGGTTTGAAGCAGGGCTTCGCAGCAACGTTGATGTGCTTGATGCCCAGCAGAAGCTCTTTGCAAGCCGAAGAAATCTCGCAAAATCACGCTACCAGTACATCCTCAACCGCCTCATGCTCAAACAGGCAACAGGTACCCTTTCAGCCAGCGATGTTGAAGAGGTAAACGGATGGCTCGCTGTCAGCACGAAACCCGTCAAATAGCGAGATCTCTTTCCATCATTCACTATATTCGCAGAACGTAATAAAAATAACCATTCCCATGCGTCTCTCAATCGAACAAATCAACACCATCGTCAGCACCAGTCGTGCTGTTGCGGGAGTTGATGCGCTCGTTTTGCTCTATGGTTCAAGGCTGGATGATGGGCGACATGGTGGCGATATTGACTTGCTGATTGAACCAGTACACGCTGTAAGTCTGCTACTCCGTGCACGAATCAAAACTCTACTGGAACAAAAACTATCACTTCCTGTTGATGTGCTGGTTAACAATCCCGACACCCAGGAAAATCCTTTTGTATCCATCGTTCGCGCTCAGGCAAAATTACTCGAAATCATGCATGAATCGTCTACGGTGAAAAGGAACTGGGTATAAGCCCCTGCAGTCCAGATTTTTCTGAAGAATTTTACCTGATTACCGGTTAAACATGCGGAAAGTTTATTTATGAAACGTAGTTGGTCAGAAGAGGATGGTTTTGCTGACAAGGCTCTATATGGCTTCATCATGTTGCTTGGCGTGCTGGTCAGAAGTATAAGTCGCAGCAACTCAACCATCATAGCTCATCGCATTGGGGATTTTGCTTATCAAGTCCTGAAGATACGGCGTCCACTTGTGGAGAAGAACCTTGCACTGACCTTTCCTGAAAAAAACAGCTCTGAAATCAACGCGCTTGCGCGCAAGGTTTATCGTAATCAGGCGGATAGTCATTGAACTGCTTCGTCTTCCCATGATCAAAACGCAGGAAGATGCAGCACGTTTAATGGATATAGATGCTCGAGAGTTTTTGGCCAAAACGTCTGAACAAAACAAAGGATGTGTGCTGCTCTCCGCACATTTCGGAAACTGGGAGTTACTCGCTCATTGCAGTGGACTATTGGTATCTCCCGTAACCATTGTGGTAAAGGAGGTGAAAAATCATGCAATCAATCATCAGATCAATCGCTTGAGAACAATGGGGGGGAACCGGATCATCTATGACTGGCAAGCTCTTCGGGAGGGGTTGCGAACTCTCCGCAAGGGGGGCATTTTATCCCTTCTTGGTGATCAGTCAGACTCAAGCGGGACTTTTTTTACCGAATTTCTTGGCCGACGTACATCAGTATTTCTTGGGCCGGCATTTTTTGCCCTTAACGCGGGTGTGCCACTATTTGTGGCCATGTGCCGCAGAACCGGAGATGGGCGTTATACTGTTGATGTTGAAGAGGTTGCTATAACCTCTCCAGGGAAGGAGAGGGCCGATATCGAAGAGCTTGCATGCCGCTATACCAAAGTGCTTGAACGCTATATTTATCAATATCCCGAAGAGTGGTTCTGGCTGCACAACCGCTGGAAACAGAAGGAGGCTTGATTACCAATAGCAACCACCCTCTATGGTTGACGAGGCATTCGGAGTTTCACTTTGTTTTGGCCTTACCCAATAATCGTTCATTAATGGTGCTATCCGCTCATTTGTTTCCCAACGCCGCCCCCTGATCCCAAACAATATTTGTGTGGCTCCCCCCATGTGTATTGCTTTTTTACCAATTCTTTTTACATGTGCAGCAAGAGGAAACCCGTATGCGCCGCATCCTATAATGGCAATATCAAAATCTAATGTACTGACTTGATTTTTCATATAATCCAACGCATCGAACCAGGTGGTAAATCCGGAATTATTTCCGGCTATTGATTGCACCGCCTTTAACGTTATCAGCTCAAATTCAGGAAGAACATCTTTGTTGTCAAACAAATAACTTCTTCTTCTGTATTGCTCTTGAATGCTCTCGGAAAAGGGATGCACAACAAGAACTTTTTTTTCTTTTAATGCTTTTGACCACGGGTTTACATGGAGATAAGGCTCGATATCTGCCAAATGTATTTTTTTTGCTTCGCGTAATTCTTTTTTAAAAAATATTTCGCGTCTTCTCCATGATCCCAATATATCCACATCGTGCAAATCGGCCCGCATAAGCTCATAAAACTTTTTTAACAGCGCGTCATCCACTGGAAAAAAACCGGCATTTGATGCTAATGAGCCAAAATTACCATCTCGTTTTGTATTTGGTAAAAGTTTGAATTTACTGTTGTTCTTATTGATGCGTATCATGGCATCAAGTTCTATTCCACCTAACCTTGCGACCATAAATGGCTTATCGCATTTTAAACCGGCCTCAATAATATCTGAAGCATCTTGCCCGCGATACTCTACCCACTTTTCCGGGACAGAATATTTACGATAAATATTATTGATTATGTTGCTCATTGCTCTACGGAATGTACGTTGAACGATAGAGAGTTGTTCTTGTCTGTGAAAAAAACTGTCTCCTGAAAAAGCAGGAAATCAGAAGACTGAAATGAAATTATTGACAAATTCAGCTTGAACTTGGCGCAAGCATTTTTCTTTTAAGTCTCTGACAACAGCTCCCTGAAAAAAGCGATAGTCTGTGTCAATCCCTGTTCAAGATTAACGGCAGGCTGCCAGTCAAGCTCTTTCTTTGCAAGGGTGATATCAGGTTTCCGCTGTCGGGGGTCGTCGGAGGGGAGTGGACAGAAAACAAGTTGAGAAGAGCTGCCGGTAAGTAAAATAACCATCTTTGCCAGTTCCAGCATGGTAAACTCTCCCGGATTACCAATGTTTACAGGCCCGGTCATTCCAGCCGGTGTTGCCATCATGCGGATCATGGCCTCAACAAGATCATCTACATAGCAGAAACTTCTGGTTTGCTGACCGTCCCCGTAAATAGAAATATCTTCACCCTTGAGTGCCTGAACAATAAAGTTACTGACAACCCGGCCGTCATGAGGATGCATTCTTGGTCCGTACGTATTAAATATTCGTACAACCTTGATGTCAAGATTGTGCTGCCGATAGTAGTCAAAAAAGAGTGTTTCAGCACAACGTTTTCCCTCGTCATAACAACTGCGGATGCCTATAGGGTTAACTTTTCCCCAGTACTCTTCTGGTTGAGGATGAATTTCAGGATCGCCGTATACCTCGCTGGTAGAGGCTTGAAGAATACGAGCGTTCAAACGTTTTGCCAAGCCAAGCATATTGATAGCGCCATGAACACTCGTTTTGGTGGTTTGAACCGGATCATGCTGATAATGGACAGGAGAGGCCGGGCAAGCGAGATTGTAGATCTGATCTACCTCGACATAGAGCGGGAAGGTTATGTCGTGACGAATGATCTCGAAGTATGGCTTGCCTGCAAGATGAGCAATATTGTGCTTGCTTCCTGTAAAAAAATTGTCGAGACATAATACTTCATTACCTTCAGCCAACAGACGTTCACAAAGGTGTGAGCCCAAAAAACCGGCACCACCTGTTACTAAAATTCGTTTCATTCTCTTTTTTTCTCTTAAAGTTGCCCGGAATTTCTTAACGCACAAGATACATAAATGCTCGATTATTTGCCTTTTTTATCCATTTACAGGAGTTCGGAATTTTCGATGCCTCAAATCGCCGTTCCTCTGATTTCTTAAATCGAGTGGCATAGTGTGAAAAAAGTGCAGAACACTTTGCTGGTTCCTTAAATATGTTGTACGTTAAGTGTATTATTATAAAACAGCTAACCAACAAAGACCGAGTTACAGGAGCTGTTTTTGACGTCTGATTGGGGTTGTTTTATTGAACAACGTATACGATGATTAGCTTTCTGGCCAGTCCAAAACCATTCACAGGAATTGGCAGGGAGCATCAATACCGGGCTATACGGAGTTGGCTCTCCTCAGGCAAAGATGTCGAGGTCATTCTTTATGGAGATGCTGCCGGTATCGTTGAGGCTGGAATTGAACTTGGTGTACTATGGAGCTAAGGGGTTGGCTTGACTTTGCTATTGATGAATTAACTGAGTAGGAGTGATAAAGTTTATGAATAAGAATTATCTCGTTTTCCAACAAACTATTGTCAGCATAACGAAGGATTTGACAAATTTATGCCACTGAAGATGATATGCTGAAAATGGCTTTTTTTGAATGACAGCTAAACAATGGTGGGCTCAAAATTCCAGGAAACATGGTAATATGCGCGATTATGAAGCAGTAGAGCAACACATAGTGCTATCCAATCTTGAATGCCGAAACTTCGAAAGTGTACAGGTTACAGTTAAAATAAATGGACACAGGTTTTTGCACATTAAATAAGCCTTTTAGTCTATTATTCAATCATCAAACCCATAATATTTTATTAAGAGAAGTATATAGTATGCGCACTTCATGCTTGATTACCTGCTATAATTATGAAAAATATATTTTAGAAGCTATTGATAGCGCTTTAAGGCAAACTGTTGCTTTTGATGAAATTATTGTTATTGATGATGGGTCAATTGATAACTCTGTAGCAATAATCAATGAAAGATATAAAGGAGAATCGCGATTACAAGTTATATTACAAAAAAATCAAGGGCAACTATCTTCGTTGAACGAAGGATATTTAGCATCGAAAGAAGATTTAATA
>CAIJWE010000061.1 GCA_903824295.1 uncultured Chlorobiaceae bacterium | reverse complement strand
GACTTTCACCAAAGTGACTTACACTGGTAAGTATGGGCACATTCACACCGAGCTTACCAAGGCTCAGAGGGATATTCTCAAGGAGCTCAAGATTGAGATACCAGACATGGCCTCGTCATAATTTGTTCGGGAAATTAGGTTCTTACTGAATATTGTCCTGCCTTACGCAGATATGAAAGCGGTGCAACGTCTGACTGACAAGACTTCATCGAGGGCATCGATGGTGGACGCATCGCCAAAGATCCAGCCAATCAATGTCGATCTCGAAGTGGCGCGAGTGAAACGGCAAATGCGCGCGATTCAAAGTTTGCCTATTTCACGCGACCAAAAGAACCAAAAAAAGCAACAATTCCTGGATAGCGAGATTGTGCACGCAAAAGAGCAAATGAGCGAGGTTGAGACCAGCGATTCAAAAGACTGTTCGGATGCAGCTCGAGACCGTAAAAAATCAGGCATGGATGCATTGCAAAAATATTTGGACATTATTGGCAGTATGAATCCCCTGATATAAGCCTCAGTATCCGAAACGACTACGTGCGTGTTGCGGCATAGCTCAGCAGCTTCCCAATGGCAAATGGCTGTACCAGGGCGCAGTTCAGCAGATCCGCAAAGGCATGGCGCTGAACTGCCATGGCGCCCGCTGCTTTCTGCCTGCCGCTGGCCTGCTTTTGCGCCACAGCAGTTCAGCGCACTGCTGATTGATTTGGTGCGGGGAGAATCTAAAATATATCCGTCATCTCCCGTAAAACAAAATAGACGCGAACCCTCGGAGCCGATTCCCCGTCAGATTATTTTTCCGCCCACCGCATAGTGGCAAGGGATGCTATGCTGAGCATGAAAAAACCTGCTGTGAGAGGCAGTACTGTGCCGTTGTCGCTCTGACCGATTGCGGTTCCTGTCATGAGTGCTATGAAGGTTGACAGCGAACCTGCAACGCCGGATCCGATACCGGCAATTTTTCCAGGAGAGTCCATCGCAAGTGCGTTGAGGTTACCGAAGAGTATCCCCGTGGCGAAAAATGTTGCAAAAAGGTATGCCATGAGTTGAACCCTCTGAGGGGGCGAATGAGCAAGCCCGGGATTCTGTTTTGGCGGCAAAAGCGCGACATTATTGCCTCTCTGTGTATCATCTCAATTATAGGTTATATTCCCCTTCATCAGGCTGTTCGAACCCGGTCGTCACCGTAAGAGCAATCATTGCAACAAAGGGGAGCCAAAGAGAGCACTTTTTATGAAAATCATTGATCGGTATATACTGAAATCGCATAGAGGGCCTTTCCTGTTTGCTTTTGTCACCATTGTTTTCGTTTTGATCCTTCAGTTTTTTGCCACCTTTGCTGATCGTTTTATTGGCAAGGGAATCAGCTTTATGACTATTGTCGAGCTGATTGCACTGCAGTCGGCGTGGATGGTCGGGCTTGCGGTTCCCATGGCCGTTCTTGTTGCCGTTGTCATGGCATTTGGCTCCCTGACAACCACTTCTGAAATGACTGTTTTCAGGGCTACCGGTATCTCCCTTTACCGTCTCATGATGCCGGTTCTTCTTGCAGGTCTTTTTCTCTCATTTTGCGTTGAACGGTTCAATAATGTTGTGCTTCCCAAGGCAAACTATTACGCAAAATCGATGATGGTCGATATTGCGCGCTCGAAACCGACGTTCGGATTGACGGAAAACGCCTTCTCCACCCTTTTGGACGGCTACTCCATTTTTGTTCGAAAGTCAGATAATAGCACAAAGGAGCTGATGGATATTGTGATCTATGATGCCACCCGGCATGGTTTTGCTACTATGGTGACGGCAGAAAAAGGTGTCATTGACTTTACCGCCGATTACCAGTATCTGGTTATGACGCTCTACAATGGTGAAATCCACCAGGTCGGTCAGCCTGATCACAAAAACTACCGGAACATGACCTTCCGAAAGCACCGTTTTGTTTTTGAGTCATCAGGGTTTGGTTTTTCACGCTCTTCAGAGAGTCGAATGCGCTCAGGTGATACTGAGCTGTCAGCGACAGAGTTGCTTGCCATTGGCGAGGAATTCCAAAAAAGAATGGCGGCATCAGAAAAGCTGATCAATAGACCGCTTGAAAATATAGGGCAGTTGATTGCACGAAGCAGTGCTAAAACTTCCCAAAAGCGTGCCAGATCATTGTCGTCCACAGAAAAAACGCGCGAGTCAGCCGCAGCTTATGTGGATCGACAGCTTCTCCAGCTTGATGGAGAGCTCAAAAGCATCGAAGCAAACCGAAACATGTATAACCGCTACATGGCAGCTTATCATAAAAAATATTCACTCTCCCTGGCCTGCTTTGTTTTTATTCTGGTTGGTGCTCCCCTTGGGGTTCTTGCCAGACGGGGCGGGTTCGGTGTTGGAGCATCCATCTCACTTTTCTTTTTTGTTCTCTACTGGATGCTCATGATTTCTGGAGAAAAAATTGCAGAACGGGGTATCCTTGACCCAATGATCTCCATGTGGCTGGCCAATACCGTCATGATTGCGATCGGTATTCCTCTTATGGTCAGTCTGAGCGGATCGGTCTTCAATACGTCCCGGTAGCGGCAAGAGGTGAAAAAAGTTCAGATACAGTTGTTTCCCTCACCTTTCTCTTTATAGCCGCAGCAGAGCTCTTTTTTCGCCCCTTTGTCATCAAGACAGACGAAGGTAATATGTGTGCTGAAAGCCATAACCCGTTCACCGCTCTCAATACTTTTTTTGTAGACGCGCACGGTGTACTCGATTGATGTGCGTCCGATTTTGCTCTTCTCAGTCACAAAACAGAGAATTGAGCCACCCCGAATGCTTTTTTTGAACTCAACCTTATCCATGCCAACCGTCACAAAGTTACAGCCGGGATAATCCAGAGAGACCGTGATATAACCGATCTCGTCAATCCACTTCAAAAGGTTGCCGCCGAAGAGAAAGCCGTAATGGTTGAGGTGCTCTGGCAGCACAAGTTTATAAGTTTCCATCTTTTATACGAGAGATACCGGTTAAGTGAGTATAAAAATCAACAGCAAAGGCCAAGCCAAGCAAAAGTAAACAAAATCCGGCCTCATAAAATTCACTTTCGCATTTCCGCTTGGCACTTGTTCCGCAGTCAGTTGGCAACTCATTTCGGTGTATGGTGAATTGTCAGGATAACTTTGTTGTTGGTTTCAGAAAAGGAAAGAAAAGGCGTTTGATCGTGGTCACTTTTTGTTGATAATTAACCTGAAAAAAGGAGAACAGTTATGGGTCTGCAGCTTGGTGAAGCCATAAGAATCGTGGCGCAAACAAAGGTCTATCTTCTCTATAGGACGGTGGTCTACAGCTCGATAGCCTTTGTTGTTGCGCTTTTTCTTGCCATTCTTGTCCTTATTGGCACTGTTTTCGGGGGCGGCGCGGCGGTTGTGCTGTTCATTATTGCGCTTTTTGCCGGAGGTTTCGGTTTCCGGCTCCTGCGTGAATATGTGCTTTATCTCCTTCAGGCGGGCCATATTGCGCTGATTACGGAGATTGCTGCAAAAGGGAGTTTGCCGCAGGGTATTTCTCAGACGGTTTGGGCAAAAGAGAGGGTGATGCACTATTACAAGGAGGTGAGTGTTCTCGCCCTTGTTGATCAACTGGTGAAGGGAGTGCTTGTTTCGCTCAACCGGACGCTCTTCAATGTGATGAACGCTTTGCCCATACCCGCGTTTGAGGGGCTTGCGCGCATGGTGCAGCGTGTCGTGAATTTCAGCCTTACCTATATCGATGAGTCGGTTATCGCCTATACCTTTCGAACCGGAAACGAGAATGTTTTTGATGCCGCCAAATCAGGGATCATCATCTACTGCCAGTCGTGGAAAGCGCTGCTGAAGAATGCCGTGGCCTTGACGCTGCTGAGCTATGTTTTTGTGGTGGCCACGACCACGGTGTTTATTATTTTGTTCGCTCCTGTTGCATTTTTTGTTCCGGATGTTGCAAAGTTTTTCCTCTTTGTGCTGGCTATTTTTCTTGGCATATCGGCAAAATGGATACTCTTTGATCCGATTGCCTGTACATCGACACTCCTGACTTTTTTGAAGGAGGCTGAATCGACAAAACCCGATCCTGCATGGGAGGCAAAAATTGAGGCCGTCAGCGACAAGTTCCGCACCCTGAAGGCTAAATCAGCAGAGGTGGCGGGCTCTCCGGAAGCATCAGGGTTGCAGTTATGATGCTCCGATACCACATTGCTGTAGTTGCCGACAGCAAACAACGTTCTATCCGGTCTGCTCTCTGATGTCTGAAAAATTGGAAAGAAAGAGCTTTTCGCTCAAGACGCTTCTCGGTTTTCTTGGCCCGGGCTTTCTTGTTACGGTCGGTTTTGTTGATCCCGGTAACTGGGCGACTAATATTGATGGAGGCTCCAGGTTTGGCTATGAGCTGCTCTGGGTGGTCACGCTTGGTACGCTCATGCTGGTGCTTATTCAGCATTTGGCGGCCAAGCTCGGTATTGCTACCGGTAAATCGCTGGCGGTTAATATTCGCGACCATTTTCCCAAGCCGGTCACCGCTTTTCTTGGTATGAGTGTTCTGCTTGCCTGTATTGCCACTGATGTTGCCGAGCTTCTGGGAGGAGCTATCGGTTTTTCGTTGCTTTTCGGTATGCCGCTCTGGGTGGGAGCCCTGCTGACGCTTTTTCTTGAGGTTTTCCTGATCATCAGCCAGCGTTACCACCGGGTCGAAACGATCATTGTCGGTTTTCTGGGTATTATCACCCTCTGTTATCTTGCTGAGCTTTTTATTGTCAGGCCGGATTGGTCAGGGGTAGCCTCCGGGCTGGTTGTTCCGAGGGTCGGCCGGGAGAGCATTTATATTGCTCTGGCCATTCTCGGGGCACTGGTGATGCCGCACAACATCTTTCTTCATTCAAATGTCATTCACAGCAGAGAGTGGGGGATTTCGGAAGGGGAGAAGAGGGAACTGCTTCGCTATGAGAAGATGGATACCATTCTTGCCATGACGCTCGGCTGGGTGGTGAACTCTTCGATGATTATTGTTGCAGCCGCGGTGTTTTTCCACAATCATATCCCGGTTAACAGTATTGAGCAGGCATCGGCAACGCTGAAACCCCTTGCCGGAGCGCTTGCAGGGCTGCTGTTTGCTGTTGCACTTGTTTTTTCGGGTGTTGGCTCTTCTATCACCTCTTCTATGGCGGAGGCTGATGTGATAACGGGTTTTCTTGGTAAACCGGCGGACCCCCGAACGACCTTCTACCGTGTTGCGGTTTTTATTACGGCCATCCCGGCTCTTCTTGTCATTTTCTTCAGTCTCGATTCCTTTCGGATCCTGATTTTTAGCCAGGTCATTTTGAGCCTGCAGCTTCCCTTTACCCTTGTACCGCTTTTGATGCTGTGCCGTAATCGCGAGGTGATGGGCGGCTTCAGAAGCGGGAACGCCGAGTTTATTGCCGCAGCGTTTGTTTCTGCACTTGTTATTGCGCTCAACAGCTATTTTTTTTATACGACCATCACTGGAGGAGGCTGAGATGAAGGTTTACCGGGAGATTCTTGTTGCCATTGATTGTTCTTCGGTTGATAATTATCTTGTCGAAGAGGTGTCGGCGCTTGCCTTGCAGCTTGGAGCCAGGGTGCATCTGCTGCATGTTGTTCATTCCCACACTCTTGATCAGGAGCGTTTTCTTCGCGCAGAGTCGATGCTTATTCTCGATCGTTACCGCGAGAAACTGGAGGCAGAGGGGATAGCGGTCACGGTTGTGCTGAGGAGCGGAGAGCCGGAGCAGGAGATTCTCAGGGAGATTGAGGAGAAGAGCTATGATCTTGTTGCTATGGCAGCCCATGGTCACACACTGCCGGAAAGAATTCTTTTCGGCAGTGTGTCACGGACGTTGCGCCAAAATATCTCTATACCGTTGCTTATGATCAGGCCGGATCGCTGAAAAGCTGGTTTGAGGGCTTGACGAGCAGTACCTCTTCGCGTTCTACAATAACCTGGCCGACAGCGAGCTTTTTACCGCGTCGGACATATTTTTTCAGTGTGTAGATCACCGGGACGAGTGCGGAGTGTTTTGCCGAGGAGTACCAGGCGGCAATTTCGGCAGCTTGCCGGATGAGGGTCAGGTTGTTGAGTGTGGTTCCCTTCAGGACGCAGTGAGAGCCGGAGGAGCCCCGGGCATGGAGCCAGATGTCGGTTGGTTTGGTGTGGCTGAAGGTGAGGAGTTCGTTGTTTGCCGCATTTTTGCCGACAAGAAGGGTGATGGACGGTGAGAGATGTACGGTTCTGAATTGCGGAGCTGTGCGGATGTTTTTGAGAGCCGGAGCGCTGGATGTGCCCGGTTGGGTGCCCAGTTGCTCAAGAAAGCGGCGAGCCTCTTTGGGGCTGGAAATGCTCTCTGTTGCAGCAAGGTGTTCTTCAAGTGCCACCCTCTCTTTTTGCAGCGAGGCCTGCCGTTCTTCCATTTTTTTGCGTTTTCCTCTCGTTTTTGAGGCTTTTGAAAAATACTCTTCCGCATTTTTCTGGAGTGTCAGGGCCTCCTTCAACGCAATGATTTTGTCGGGCGCGCCGGGTTCAAAAATGTTTTTGACGGTGATGCTCTTCCGTTCTGTTCTTGGCTGGTAGAGGGATGCCATGATGAGGTGGCCGCACTCTTCATAGTTTCGGGCAAATTGATCGAGCAGTTCGGGGTTGAACCCGTCGAGCGATTTTCGGATTCTTGAGAGTTGCCGCAGCAGTTTTGTTCGTACTTCTTTCAGCGCCTCTTTTGTTTCAAGAAAGCGCCGCATGGTCAGGGTGTAGTGGGCAAGCCCCTCAAGAACGGAGTCAAAAGAGCGCCCGGGAGTATCGGTGTTGTGCAGAAGGGTGAAATACGGCTCACCGCTCTCTTTTTGCGAAACCATTGGCTGCGGGTCGAGCAGCTCAAAAAAAATGGCGTGAAATGCGCTGAAGAGCGCTTCGGGGGTTTCGTTGATTCCTGCCCTGCTGACTATTTCGCGCACCAGCGTCCGGTCAAAACCTGGAAGGGTAGCCGTAACGCTCTCGGCAATACTCTCAGCTTTCAGGTTGTTGCATCGTGCCACAAAAAGCGCCTTGTTCATAGCAAGGGTTTCAAGTACGTTTAATAGCCCGGGGTCGCTATGAATTGACTCGTATGACTGACCGACCAGTGCGCTTTTATGCTTGAAGGCATCGGTAATCCGGTTCTCCCTGACAAGAAAGAGGTTGGTATCTGAACTGAAGAGCTGGAGTACCAGGATGGCTTCATCGGTAAAATGAATCTGGATTTCCCTGTCAGAGGGGGAGATGGTGACACCGCTGACCGGTTGCATGAAGAGCTCGGTCATCAAGCTTGCTGAATCGCGTGCTTTTCTTTGTTCCCCCTCTTTTGCGGAGAGGCAGAAGAGGGGAGTGCGGGTTACAAGAAGCAGTTGCAGGTGCTCGTCGCGGAGGGTCGTGAACGCAAGAGTTACTTCGTTTTTATGCTCTGAAAAGATTTCGGCAAGGTGGCCGCCCGCAAGATGCTGATGCAGCTCCATTGCCGCATGGTAAAGGGTAAAGTAATTGCGTAGCATGATCTCTGTGAATTGGTTGCGTGAGGGCAATCTTTTTTTCTATTTTACCGAAGCGTTCCCTCTCTTTTTCATAATGTATTTAAAAAATGGACTATGCCGGAAGAAACGAAGAGCGGATGTTGTTGCCATGAGGAGAAAGGTGTTGAGGGTTCAGTGGCTGAAAAGCGGCTGGGCTGGCAGGAATATTTCATGAACGTTGCCCATCTTATTTCACGCAGGGCGACCTGTACCAGGGGTCATATCGGGGCGGTCATTGTGAGGGAGAACAGTATTCTTTCGACTGGATACAACGGGGCGCCATCAGGTCTTCCTCATTGCAATGACAGTAATTGCATGATTTACCGCAGTATTCATCCCGATGGGAGTGTTGAGGAGAACTGTGTCAATACAATTCATGCGGAAATCAATGCCATTGCCCAGGCGGCAAAGCACGGTGTGTCGATCAAGGATTCCGATATCTATATTACAGCGAGTCCCTGTATTCACTGTCTGAAAGTGCTCATCAATGTGGGTATCAAGACCATCTACTATGACAAGCCCTATAAAATTGAGCATATCTCTGAATTGCTGAGGCTTTCCGGCATCAGTCTGGTGCAGGTCAACATGCCACTCGATCAAAAGGGGTGAGCTGATGGAGTTGCGTGATGATGCTTTTTTTATGAGGCGAGCTCTTGAGCTTGCCATGCTTGGTGCAGGCAGTGTGAGCCCTAATCCCATGGTGGGTGCGGTTGTTGTGTGTGACCATCAAATTATCGGTGAAGGGTACCATCAGCATTTTGGCGGCCCACATGCTGAAGTTCGTGCTATCGCTTCAGTGGCTGATGAAGCACGGCTTCGCCATTCGACGCTCTATGTGACGCTTGAACCCTGTGCCCATTTTGGGAAAACACCCCCGTGCAGCGATTTGATTGTTGAGAAGGGGATTGGGTGCGTGGTCATCGGTTGTCGCGACCCCCACATCAAGGTTGCCGGAAAGGGGATTGCAAAGCTTCATGCAGCAGGGGTTGTGGTGAGGGAAGGGGTGCTTGAGGCTGAGTGCATGCGGTGCAATGAGGCGTTCATTAAAAGTCATAGAACAGGGTTGCCCTTTGTTACCCTGAAACTGGCCCAGACGCTTGATGGCAAGATTGCGACTTCGCTGGGGGCATCCCGCTGGATTACCGGGGAAGAGTCGAGGAGTGAGGTACACCGACTTCGGAGTATTTACGATGCGGTGATGGTCGGTGAGGCGACGGCTCGTGTTGATGATGCCCAGCTTACCGTCAGGCACTGTTCCGGCCGTAATCCGCTCCGGGTTGTGCTTGATTGCAGGCTGAGTCTGCCCCTCGAATCAAAAATTTTTGACTCCGAGGCGCCGACTCTTGTCGTTGCTTCATCCGTCTATGCCGCTTCGCCCAAAGCTGTGCAATTAAGGGCGATTGGGGTGGAGGTCTTCTTTGTCGATGAGCACTCCGGCAAGCTCAATTTGCGACAGGTGTTTGCGGAGCTGCATAAACGGCAGGTACTCTCGGTACTGGTTGAGGGAGGAAGCCGTTTGTCAGCATCATGCATTCGTGAAAAGCTTGTTGATAAAATCCTTATATTTGTGGCACCAAAGCTGTTCGGTGGTGACGGTCTTAGTGCGTTTGCGCCTCTCGGTGTGAGCATCCCCGGTCAGGCGGTCAATCTCTGTTTCGGGGTGCCGCAGTTTTTTGGTCATGATCTGCTTCTTGAGGCTTATGTTGAAGCATGAGCTGGATCGGCATAATGACAAGATTGTAATACAAAACAAGGTTTGTGATGGCAAAGAAATATCCAAAAAGGAGACTTGTTATGATAGACCGTTTTGTCAATAACAGTGATCTTGGAAAGCTGATTCTGCGGCTTTTGGTCGGAATTTTGCTGCTTTTTCACGGAATAGCCAAGTTGCAGCACGGATATGGCTTTGTTGAGCAGATGCTGGTCAAAGCGGGTTTTCCTGGTTATTTTTCGCATCTGGTGCTTCTCGGGGAATTGCTGGCTCCTTTTTTTATGATACTGGGCATTTATACCCGTCAGGCTGCCCTGATTCAGGCGTTTGTCATGCTGATAGCAATTTTTGTTGTTCATACCGGTGAGCTCTTTTCGACCTCGCTGCATGGCGGATATGCTCTTGAACTCCAGGCATTTTATCTTTTTGGTTCACTTGCCGTTTTCTTTTTTGGTACTGGACGCTTTAATCTTGCCCGTGGCAAAGGTCCATGGGATTGATGGTAGTTTCAGCCTTTGCCAGGTGACGGCATAGGTTCTCTCTTTTGGTCCTACAGTTGAAGCAATTTCTTTTAACCTGAAACTCTTTTATTATGGCACAGATCACTTTCAAGGGTTCCCCTGTTGACACCGTCGGCTCTCTTCCTGGCAAAGGTTCCGAAGCTCCTTTTTTCTGTCTGGTGAAAACCGACCTTTCTGAGGCCGGACCTGCTGATTTTGCAGGCAAAAGACTGGTTCTTAACATCTTTCCGAGCCTTGACACGCCAGTCTGCGCCACTTCAGTCAGACGATTCAATCAGGAGGCCTCATCGCTCGACAATACCGTTGTGCTCTGTATTTCTGCTGATCTCCCCTTTGCACAGAGCCGTTTTTGTGAAACCGAAGGGTTAAAGAATGTTGTTTCACTATCAGTTTTTCGCACTCCCCAGTTTGGTCTTGATTATGGTGTGACCATTGCTTCTGGCCCACTCAAGGGTCTTCTTTCGCGTGCAATAGTCATTATTGATGCCGACGGGATTGTGCGCTATACGGAGCAGGTTGCTGAAATTGTTGAAGAGCCTGATTACAGTGCAGCAATGAAGGTGCTCGCATAAGGAGCTATGTTTACAGGAATTATCAAGGATGTTGGCCGGGTGGCCGGTGTGGTAAAACGTCAGGGGGGATTGCGGCTCAGGGTGCAGTACGGCAACGCAGCGGAGTTTTGTCATCTTTCAGTTGACGAGAGTGTGAGCATTAACGGTGCCTGCCAGACCGTTGTCGCTCTTGGTGACGGGTGGTTTGAGGTCGATACGGTCGAGGAGACGCTTTTGAAAACAACGCTCGGGTCGCTCCGTCATGGAGCGCTCGTGAACCTTGAGCGGGCAGTTCGTCCCCTTGACCGCCTCGGCGGCCATTTTGTGCTCGGCCATGTTGATTGCGCCGCCGTGGTGCAGGCGGTCAGGGAGCTTGGCTCCAGCCGTGAACTCTGGATAGCCTTACCTGATGCTTTCAGCCCCTTTATTGTCTCGGCTGGTTCGATCACGATTGACGGTATCAGCCTGACCGTTGCAAAGCTTGAAGCAGAGCTTTTTGCTGTGGCGGTTATCCCCTTTACCTTTGCCCACACTACCATCAATGGTCTTAAATCGGGCAGCAGGGTGAACCTTGAGTTTGACATTCTTGGCAAATATGTGGCACGGCAGCTTGCCCGCCACTCCTCTCCAGTTGCGGTCGATTCCAAAATTGATGAGGGGTGGCTCAGGGAGCAGGGATTTTAGATGGCTGACACCGGCAACATGCAGTCCGACCTTTTCGGCTTTTCGGCCGTTCCATCCTCGGGAAATTATTTTCAGCCTCTTGCTGAACGGGTTCGTCCACGTACCCTTGATGATGTGGCCGGGCAGGAGCATCTGGTAGGGCCGAATGGGCCGCTCCGGAAATTTCTTGCTGGCGGTCAGATGCCTTCAATGATCTTCTGGGGCCCTCCCGGTTCCGGCAAGACCACCCTCGCTGAAATCTGCGCTACGTCATTGGAGTACTCTTTTGAGCAACTATCAGCCATTGATTCGGGGGTAAAGGAGGTGCGCAAGGCGCTCGAACATGCCGAAAAAGTGAGGCGTACAGGCCAGAGAACGATTCTCTTTATCGATGAAATTCACCGTTTCAACAAGGCACAGCAGGATACGCTGCTCCATGCCATTGAACAGGGGCTTATTGTGCTTGTGGGGGCAACGACCGAAAATCCCTCTTTTGAGGTGAATGGTGCGCTCTTGAGCCGTATGCAGGTCTATATTCTCAAGCCTCTCGGCCCGGAGGCAATTGAGTTGGTGATTCGGCGAGCACTGAAAGAGGATAGCCTCTTAAAAGAGCTCTCCATTGAGATTGCTGACCCTGATTTTCTGTTGCAGTTTTCAGGAGGCGATGCTCGAAAGGCGCTGAATGCCGTCGAAGCGGCCATCTCCCTTTTCCCGAAAGGTGCCCGGGAGATGGTGCTGAATCGGGAACTTCTGGAACGCGCACTGCAGCATAAGGCTCCGGTTTACGACAAGGGAGGCGAAAACCATTATGACATTATCTCAGCCTTTATTAAATCCATGCGGGGTTCTGACCCTGATGCCGCGCTTTTCTGGCTTGCCCGCATGATTGAGGGAGGCGAAGATCCAAAATTCATAGCAAGGCGGATGGTTGTTTTTGCAAGCGAGGATATCGGCAATGCTGACCCTTACGCCATAACGCTTGCCATTTCGGTCTTTCAGGCGGTAGCCATGATCGGGATGCCCGAGGCACGCATCAATCTGGCACAGGGTGTCACCTACCTTGCTTCTGCGCCGAAATCAAATGCAAGTTATCAGGGGCTCAATGAGGCGATGAGTGAGGCAAAGTTGATGCAGGATCAGGGGGTTCCGCTTCATTTGCGCAATGCACCAACCAAACTGATGAAAACGGAAGGGTATGGCGCAGGGTACCATTACCCGCACAGCTATCCCGCTCATTTTGTTAGGCAGCATTACTTTCCTGAAGGGATGGAGCCGAAGGCCTATTACCGTCCAGGGGATGAGGGGCGCGAAAAGTATATCCGCGAGCGCCTCGGCCAGTTGTGGAGTGAGCGCTACAAGCCCTGATTGTTACGAAACCTGACGGCTCTTTGTATATTGTTTTTTTCATCAAGACAGACTCTTTTATGAACAGGATGAGATCGCTACTATTGTTGATGCTGACGTTTCTTGCGTTTGGATTTCCTTCCGGAATGCAGGCCGCAGCAAAGGAAGAGAGCAGAGCACTCTCCCTTGATGATGCTGTGCGTATCGGGATCGAAAAAAGCCGTACGCTTGAAATTGCACGCCTTGACCGCGATATGGCACGCCAGAAAATACGGGAGACATGGTCGAGCGTGCTGCCGCAGATTACCACCTCTTTTACCTATACCCGCACGCTTAAGCCATCTGTTCTTCTTTTTCCTCCTGGTCAGGGACTTCCTTCTATGTTGGAAACAAGCTCTGACAATTCCGGGCGCGCCTCACTTGACGTGCATCAGCCACTGTTCAATTTGTCGGCTGTTGCCGGCATCAAGGCTGCGGGCATTGTGCGCAGGATGAGTGAAGAGGCTTACCGTAATACCGAAGCGGCGGTTATTGCTGATATCAAGATATCCTATTTTGACGCACTCATCTCAAAAGAGCAGTTGAAGCTCATTGAGCAGAGTATCGCCCGCTGGGAGGAGTCAAGAAGGGATACCCGGGCCATGTTCCGTCAGGGTGTTGCGGCTGATATTGATACACTCAAGGCATTCCTTTCGGTTGAAAATCTCCGTCCAGATCTTTTGCAGGCCGAGAACCGGGTGGTGACAACCATGACAAAGCTGAAGAACGCCATGGGTATTCAGGCCGACAGCAGCGTGGTGTTGAGCGGAAAACTTGGGCTCTCTTCAGCCACCTTCCCGCGTGAGATTGCCGCGGCATATCGTGAGGCGCTTGATGCAAGGCCTGATCTTCGCCTGCTTGATCTTCAGGTCAAGGCGGAGGGTGAAAAAATCAGTTCCATACGTGCCGAGCGTTTTCCTGTAATCTCGGCATTCGGCAAACTGGAATCTCAAACAGCCTTTAACGACAATATACATCCGTCTGATTCTGTATGGCCAGTCTCCTCATCTGTCGGCCTCCAGTTCACCCTTCCTATTTTTACCGGATACCGCATCAGTTCCCAGGTTGAGCAGGCCAGGATAGCGCAACTGCAAACCCGTACAAGGGCTGAAGAGCTGAGAGCCAATATCAGGGCTGAAGTTGAGGTTAAGCTTTTAAACTTCAGTGAGTCGCAAAAGAGAATTGATGTACAGAACAAAACCATAAGCGTTGCCGAGCGGAGTTATAAAATATCACTTCTGCGTTTCAGGGAGGGCATTGGCTCTCGTCTTGAGCTGACGGATGCCGAACTGCAGCTCAACAAGGCCAAAACCAACTACCTGCAGGCGATATACGACTATCTTGTGGCAAGTACGCAACTCGAAAAAGCGCTGGGACGCTCAAGGGCTGAGGTTGCTTCACAGGGGTGAGCTTGACCCCGTCAATTTATGGCCCGGCTGATTGACCCGGACAGTCATCAATGTGTTTTGCTCTTGGGGAAGTAATGATGAGTCCCGGCAATTTCAACTATTCGGTTACTTGGGGTTTGTTGCTTGATTTCTGAGCTTCGTAACAGCTTGATTGTAAGCATTTGAGACTGAGTAAAGAGCGGCTCTTTGTTCCGTTTGCCGGGTAACGGCATCACCATGAGGGTTTACAGCAGAAAATTTGTTATACTTTAGTCGAGTAAATTTGCAGTGTTGTCGAACAGTGCCAGCACAACATTTTTTCCCTGTTTTTGTTGATGATGAACCGGATAGAGCCATGTGTAAAGTAAATCCCCGCGTTGATTTTGCCTTTAAAAAGCTCTTTGGCAGCGAAGAGAACAAGGATTTACTCATCTCCCTGATTAACGCGATTGTCTCCGAAGAGGAGCAGGTGGTGGAGGTTGAGTTAAAAAATCCCTATAACTTGGCCGATTACCGTGCGGATAAAATCTCTATCCTTGATATCAAGGCCAAGGCTGAAAATGGTCGCTGGTTTAACGTCGAAATGCAGATCCGCGAAGATAATAACTTCGATAAACGCGCCATTTATTACTGGGCAAAACTGGTCACTGAACAGCTCGGCGAAGGGATGATGTACAAGGAGCTGAAGAAAACCATCAGCATCAGCATTCTCGATTACGACTTTGTACCTGATTCGGAGGAAGTTCACAGTTGCTACAAAATCATCAATACCGCGACTGGCAAAGATGACCGGCTGCACGATGTTTTTGAACTGCACTACATCGAGCTGAAAAAGTTCAAAAAAACATACAATCAAATCCAGACCGCCCTCGACCGCTGGAGCAGCTTTTTGACGACAGCCCATCAGCTTGACCGGGAGCATACGCCAAAAGAGTTGGCATCCGACAAAAACATTGTCAAAGCCATTGCCGCGATTGACAGGATGTTCAATGAAGAGGAGCGTCAAGTCTATGAGGTTCGTCTGAAAGAGTACACCGATGTCGCAAGCATCATTGCCTCAGGAGCTGAAAAAAACATTGCGAAAGGCATAGAAAAAGCATCAAAAGCCATTGTACTGAACATGGCTGGTAAAGGTATTGCTATTGATGCTATAGCCGAACTCACCGGTTTGAGTGTGTCGGATATTGCCGCTTTATTGCAAAGCACAACTGAGCAATGATAACGGTGATGTTTTCGGCAGTTGTGTCGGGACGACGTTGGTAATCTCAAATTAAAACTTGCTGTTCGTTTGGCTGTGGGATTTTCTGACGAAATAGACCAAACTTGATGCTTTCAGAGGCCGCAGTGCTCCGATACCCGCTGCGGCGATCCCTTTCAGCAGCGCAACTCCCAATTGCGGAATATGAAACCCTCTGCCTGCGATTTTGCAACGCAGTTTTTCGCTGTGCAGTGTGTTGTAGATCGAGTCGGGGAGGTAGGGTTGGCGACGGACAACCTCCAGGTCGTGCTGTTGAAGCAGTTTTTCAAGGGTTTTGGGTACAAAGTGGTAGAGATGGCGCGGGGCATCCCAGGCTATCCAGTTCTCCCGGTACTGTTTTGCATCATAACTTTCCGGGTTGGGCAGGGCAATAATGAGCACTCCGTCCGACGCAAGCTGCTTGGCCGCATAGTCAAGGGTTTCGTGGATGGCGTGAATATGCTCAAGGGTATGCCACAATACAATTCTATCAAACTGGCCACCACCTGCATTCGGCAGTGAGCGGGATACCGTCAGGCTAAAATCTTGCTGTGCATGGCTGGCCGCTTCGGCGTCACTCTCTACTCCGGCAAGATTCTGACGCGGGATTCCTTTGTGCCGGTGAAAATAGTTCAGGAGTTCTCCGGTTGAACAGCCGATTTCAAGCAGGCGAATCTGGCGCAGGGGTTTTGACGTTCCCTGCTGGATGAGGTGAGCCCTGTAACGAAGCAGGAGGGCGCGTGCGGCAAGATAGGCTTTGTCGCGGCAGGTAACGCTGTTTTGCTGATGCCGGTGGGGGTCATAGAGCCCCCGAGGGTAATGACAGGCTATTTCGGTGCTGTCGGGACGGGGATTGAGCATGATGAGCCCCGAAGCGGTTGAACGTAGAAGAGACCATTGCTCTTTTCCTGAAGGATCAAAACGGTCAGGCACCTGAAGCCAGGGGGTAAAGTAGGAAGAGCCGCTTATCGGGCAGGGAACGGTTTCCATACCACAAGTGTCGGGCTATTGCTTCGGGGTCTCGGTGAGGTCAATGAATGCTTTCCGCAGGTTTTGATAGGTAGAGCGCATATCATTGCTGAGCACTTTGGCGTCGGCGAGCACAGGCATGAAATTGGTGTCGCCCTCCCAGCGCGGGACGATGTGGAAATGGATATGGTTATCAACGCTTCCACCGGCAATTCGTCCAAGATTGGCGCCGACATTAAAACCCTGCGGTCTTAAGGTAAGCTTCAGCGCTTTGATGGAGAGATCGGTCAACTCCATGATTTCGAGTTTGGTCTCCTGGTCGAGCTCTGAAAATTCCGGGGTCTGCTGATAGGGGATCACCATCAAGTGACCGCAATTGTAAGGGTAGAGGTTCATAATGATAAAGCATTTTTTTGCCCTGTAGAGCACAAAACGCTTTTCATCTTCTTCCGGAGGAATGTCGGCAAAAACGGATTTTCCGTTTTCGGCTGCAGGCTTGTCATCCTTGAAAGACTGCATGTAGACTTCACGCCACGGTGAATACATTCTGTTCATGGAGAGTGAACCCTGCTAAGTTGCATGATTTATTGAGAATCGTACCAAAGATGGGAATCGAACCCACACGAGTTATTCACTCACTGGATTTTGAGTCCAGCGCGTCTACCAGTTCCGCCACTTTGGCCTGTTTTTGAGCGGTGCGAGAGAAGGGAATCG
>CAIJWE010000060.1 GCA_903824295.1 uncultured Chlorobiaceae bacterium | reverse complement strand
TTGAATACGCTGCTGGCGGAGAAGGCGGCTCAGCTTGCAGTGACGGAGAATCAGTTGTTCAGGATTTTTTGCCGGTGGGAAGGGGTGGATTTTGACGGGGCGAATGTTGTGGTGACGTATCCGCAGCGGTTTGAGCTGAGGGACAGGCGGGCTGATCTGGATTTTTTGGTGCGGGCGAAGGAGGTGACGGCGAAGATTGGGTCGCCGACGTTACAGCGGGAGATTGACCGGCAGTTGGCGCGGGTGGTGCTGGAGCGGGATGATGTGTTGGAGGTGGTTGAGGGGGAGCTTTCGAGTTCTGTTAGTTCTGGAGGTGGTGGGTGAGGGCTGCGGGATGGGTCCACCGCTGTAGCACGAGGTTATGTTCGTTGCCGCCAGCCTTCGCTTTTGCTGTAGAGAAAGCCGCCAGCTCGACCTGGACTATCAGGGTACATGACATTGGGCCGATCAGAAAAAGAAGTCGCCCAGAATATCGAATGGAGCCACTCATAACCTTTGACGTTTAATACTGCCGACCTGGCGGTCTCAATAGAGCCATAACCGTAGGCATCATAGAGGAGCAGGATAACATCAGGACATACTGCCATCACGCCCTTTTTTTGGAGCTGCTGGAACTTCTTGCCGATAGCCTGCTCCAGCAACCGAGAGAGTTCGTCCTGAGCTTCTACCTCATATTTTGCTTCCGGTATCCTACACATCCCGACAGAACGTCCTTCAGCGGACCATTTTGAAACTGTAATGTGACCACTGGTATCCTTAAAAACCTTTGATTCTGAGTCTGGAGCAGAACCAGCCAGCCCTCTGATTTTGGTAGCTGCATCTGCAACCAATTTCTTCCACTCCCTTGTCCACCTCTGTGGGATCTCAGGGTGCCGAAAGAACTCTACTGCGTACTTGCCGGAAACGGAGTAATCCGACTCTATCTGAGCCTTGATGCTGTGGTGCAGTGCGTTGCAGAGTGCGGCATAACCATGGTCTTCCACAATGCTTGTGATCTCGACCGCGAATCGGTATTCTCCGAACTTGAGCCAGTAGTCAGGCGGATCATCTGCTTCCTCCTGAGCCTCAATGCCCGATATAGCACCTATCCCTTTCAAATACTGAACAAGGGCATCAATGCAAACTCGTTCTTCGTCGATCTTGCTGGAACCGCGACGCATGGTTACTCCGAAAGACTAAAATTGTTTATAATGATCAGCCTATTCTGAAAAGGCAGACAGTTTATCTCTGTATAAGAAAGAAGATACCTGATGATTTCAGCTCTGGTTCTTCCTTCAACAATTCGTGCCCGTAGCTCCCGTTTTCATTGTTATCAAGATATTGCTGAAACAGGAGAATAAGAACGGTTTAGCAAAAAAAATTACCTGTTTTTTTGTTCAAAATGGCGGATTGTGTACATCGAGGAGGTTGTCGGCGAGGTCGAGCCCATGGGTTCGGTCGGCAGAAATGGCTCGGTTTTCGAGGATGGTGGATACGGTTACTTTGGGTAGCTTGGTGGGGTGGTGTCAGTTCTGGAAGCAGCGGATGAGGGGCACGGGATGAATGAGTATATGATAACAAACTGAACCGACCACGCTGACGAAAACCAGATCAATGACATCAAGAGGAGGGAAACAACAAGCTCAGAAAGGAATGCCTGAATGTCAGCAGGGATATGCTCTGGAAGTTTTTTTAGCTATTGCAGAACTACAATTCGATTCATCCTTAAAGCTCATTAGGCAAGCTGACTCCGGAAGGATTTTAGTCAAACAAGATTCATGTTTACCAAATCATGTATTTGTTTAAATAGTGATACGCAAAAAAATATTTATTTATATAAAGTTATTTATGCTATCAAGAAAAAAATAGAAATTGGCTATAAATTTGTTTATAAACGTCATAATTGGTTTCTTGTAAAGAATAAATACCCTAACCACTAGCGCCAATGATGAAGCAATAAAAAACAAAGTTAAAACGATAATATTTCTTATTTCTTTAAAGCTTTTTATTAATTTTTCATTTAGTTCATCTTTTGATGAATCCAAATATAAAACTATATCACAAATCTCATTATACTTCTCTTCGACTATTTCTAAATACTCTACACTTGAATACTCACTCCTATTAATCTCAGCAAGGGTAATATTAATATCAGCAATT